>JBMTOT010000006.1:0-46137 GCA_049442935.1 Ilumatobacteraceae bacterium
TGGAGCCGGAGGAAGCCGAGCGCGCGCCGATGCCCGAGGTTCCGGAGGGCACCACGCATGCCGACCGAATGCGTGCGCTTGAGCGCGACCTTCGCCTGATGGGGCCGATCAATCCGCTCGCACTGCAGGAGTTCGAAGAGTTGCAGCAGCGCCACCAGTTCCTCGAAGACCAGTTGAACGACGTGCGCACGTCGCGACGCGAACTTTCCCAGGTGATCGCGGCGATTGACACGGAAATCCAGACGGTGTTCGCGACTGCCTTTGAAGATGTCAGCCGCAACTTCAACGACCTCTTCCAGTTGCTCTTTCCCGGAGGGCGCGGCCGGCTCGTGCTCACCAACCCCGGAGACATGTTGAACACGGGCATCGAGGTGGAGGCGACGCCACCCGGAAAGAACCTGAAGAAGTTGTCGCTCTTGTCGGGCGGCGAGCGTTCGCTGACCGCCCTTGCGTTCCTGTTCTCGGTGTTCCGCAGCCGGCCGTCTCCGTTCTATGTGATGGACGAAGTTGAGGCCGCGCTCGACGACCCGAACCTGCACCGCTTCCTCGGGTTGGTCGCCGAGTTCCGTCGCGATGCGCAGCTGATCATCGTGAGCCACCAGAAGCGAACGATGGAGGCCGCCGATTGCCTGATGGGTGTCTCGATGCAGCCGGGCGGTTCGTCGAAGGTGATCGTCGAGCGCGCATCGACGGTCATCGGCAACTGAGCCGATAGAACGTGACCATGATCAGTCTCACCGTGGTCGCCGTCGAGTTCGCCGAAATACTTCCGTGGCTGGCAGTCGTCGTCGCGGTGCTCGGTGTCGGGGTGGTCGTCGCGCCTCGGCTACGGAGGGGCGCCCCGACTGTTCCGGTCGAAACCGCGCGTCGAGGGCCGGCCGCCGTCACGCCAGAGCCCGACATGTCCGCACCGGCGAACGTCGAGCCGACAGTCGCCGAGCCGGAGCAGGTTGAAGAGGAGACTCTCGATCTGCTCGCGGTCGAAACTGAGCACATTGTCGAGCAACGTGGCGATGGCGACGGTGTCGACGTTGCCCCCGACATGCGCGAGCGCGTCGGGCGCACCAGGGGCTTGTTCTCGAGTGCGTTCCGCTCTATCAGGGGCCGCACGGAGATCGATGCCGACACGTGGGACGAGATCGAAGAGACGCTCCTTCGCGCAGACCTCGGCATCGGGCTGACCCGGAAATTGCTCGACCCGTTGCGGGAGCAAGCAAAGCAAGCAGGCCTGCGCACCCCCGACGAACTCATCTCGGCCCTGTGCGAGGCGATGACCGCGCAGCTGTCGGGTGCAGATCGTTCGTTGAGGCTGGACGTCGAGACAAAACCTGCAGTGTGGATCTTCGTGGGTGTGAACGGCGTCGGCAAGACGACGACGATCGGCAAGGTGGCGACGGCACGCGTCGCCGACGGCACCACGGTCCTGATGGCGGCAGGCGACACGTTCCGCGCCGCCGCGGCTGAGCAGCTGAAGGTGTGGTCGGAGCGGTCCGGGGCTGCGTTCGTGCGGGGCGCCGAAGGGGGAGACCCGGCGTCAGTCGTGTTCGACGGCGTCACCAGCGCGGCCGCTCGTGGCATCGATCTGGTGCTGGCCGACACCGCCGGGCGACTGCAGAACAAGACGAATCTCATGGAAGAGCTGCGCAAGGTGCGTCGCGTCGCAGACAAGGCTCCGGGCACCGTCGCTGAGGTCCTGCTTGTCATCGACGCAACGACGGGACAAAACGGCCTTTCGCAGGCGCGCGAGTTCGCGGCCGCGACCGACGTGACCGGCGTCGTGCTCACGAAGCTCGACGGATCCGCAAAGGGCGGAATCGTGTTTGCGATCGAGACCGAACTTGGCATTCCCGTCAAGATGGTCGGACTCGGCGAGGGTGCCCACGACCTGGTGACGTTCGACCCGGCCGAATTCGTGTCAGCCTTGTTCGAGTGAGACGCGTCGCAGTTCTTTTTGTTCCGCTCGTACTGGTGTCGGCAGGGTGCGGTCCCTCGGACCCGCAGGTGATCACGATTGCCCCGTCGATCGCGCGCAACGAGGGCGCCGCCGATTCCGTTGCTGGTTTTCCGTCGTGGGATGCGCCGAACGTCGAGTTTGTGCTTGCTGACGGGCTCGCGAAGCCCGCGTCGAAGGCGCGTGCCTGGCGAGTCTCGGTCGCCAAAGACGCGATCACCCGTCTGCGGAGACTCGCCGAGGCCTTCGCAATCGACGGAGACCCGGTGACCGGCGACGACGGTTCTGTCACGATCGGCAATGGTCGGAGGATCTCCTCGTGGTCGTGGGCCGGTGTCGTGTCGTGGTCGTACGATGCACTCGCCACAGGTGGCGATGTCGCGGTGAGTGCACCGTGCGATCCCTCGTCGGGGTTGTGCGACTCAACGGTTGTGTCTCCGCCGGATCGCATGGAACGTCCCGAGAATCTTCTCTCCGCCGACGATGCGCTCGTGAAGGCACGGCGCATTCTCGGTTCGGCGGGCTACGACGCCGGTCTCACTGCGCTCGAGCCCGGATCGTCGGAGTGGTCAACGTGGGTCGATGTCGAGTTGTTGGTCGGGGGTCTGCGTTCGGGACTTGTCGGGCGCATCGACTTCGGCGAGGACGGTGCAGTGACGTCGGCCTACGGACAGATCGTGGAGACGGAGCGAGCAGACGAATACCCGCTGGTCGATCTGGAGACTGCTGTGCAGCGGCTCTCCGATCCCTTGTTCTCCGCTGCAGCCGCCACACGTGACATCGCGAGCACGTCGGCCGGTTCAGGGACTGCCGATCAGGTCATGCAAGTCAGTGTCTCGTCGGTGGAACTCGTGCTCCAGCCCGTCACCGAGTCCGACGCATCGACACTGCTCGTGCCCTCGTACCAGTTGTCGTCGCAGGACGGAGTGGTCGGGACTGCATTTGCACTGGAGGAGACCCATATGACGATCGCCGGTGCCGCCGAGCCCGCACCCGGCGACGAACCTGTTCCTGGGACTGCGGTTTCCGAACCGGCACCCGACGATCTCACCCCGGTTCCGCAGGAGCAAGCTGACTCGTTGGTCGGCCTCGCAGAAGACGAGGCCGCAAAAGTTGCGGAGAGTCGCGGGTGGGTCGTTCGCATCGCGGAACGAGACGGAGAGCAGTTCATGCTGACGATGGACTATGTGCCGTCGCGCGTGAACCTCACGATCGCCGGCGGCCGCGTCACGGGAGCCTCGGTGGGCTGACCCCCTCGGTAGCCTTCGAGACGTGTTCGATTCTCTGAGCGACCGCCTTCAAGGAGTCGTCAAGCGCCTCCGCGGCAAGGGTCGACTCACCGAGCAGGACGTCGACGAGGTTCTCGGCGAGATTCGAACCGCACTCCTCGAAGCCGACGTGAATGTCGGAGTGGTGCGACAGGTCATCGCTCGAATTCGAGAAGAGGCCGTCGGGCTCGCCACCTCCGACGTTCTCGACCCGGCCCAGCAGGTGATCAAGACGGTCAACGGCGAACTCGTGGCGATGCTCGGCGGCGAGACGCTGAAGATCACCTATGCCTCGGCGCCGCCGACCGTCGTCTTGATGGCGGGTCTGCAGGGTTCGGGAAAGACGACGAGCGCGGCCAAGCTCGCGCGTTGGTTCAAGTCGCAAGGTCGCCAGCCGTTGCTCGTGGGTGCCGACCTTCAGCGCCCGGCCGCCGTCGAGCAGCTGCGCACACTCGGCGGGCAGATCGGCGTCCCGGTCTTCAGCGAGCCGGGTGACCCGGTGGCGACCGCAAGGAGGGGACTCGACGAGGCGCGCCGACTCGGCAAAGACGTGTTGATCGTCGACACAGCCGGACGTCTCGCGGTCGACGAGGAAATGATGCGCCAGGTCGCCGACATCTCGGCCGGAGTGCAGCCGAAGTACACGTTCCTCGTTGTCGACGCGATGACCGGTCAGGACGCAGTGGGCGTCGCCGAGGCATTCCACGAACGACTCGAGATCGACGGCGTGATCTTGTCGAAGCTCGACGGTGACGCGCGCGGCGGTGCGGCGCTGTCGGTCAAGACCGTCATCGGTCGACCGATTGCATTCGCCGCCACCGGAGAAAAGATCGACGCGTTCGAGCAGTTCCACCCCGACCGCATGGCCGGGCGCATCCTTGGCATGGGTGACGTTCTCACACTCATCGAACAGGCCGAAGAGGCGTTCGAGAAAGACACAGCCGAAGAGGCCGCGGCGCGACTGCTCGAAGGGCAATTCACCCTCGAAGACTTTCTCGACCAATTGCAGCAGGTGAAAAAGATGGGGCCGATCTCGGGGATCATGGGAATGCTCCCCGGTGTCCCGAAAGACCTGCGCGACGGAGCGATCGGCGACGACCAGGTCAAGATCGTTGAGGCCATCATTCGATCGATGACGCCCGAAGAGCGCCGCAAGCCCGAGATCATCAACGGCAGTCGTCGCAGCCGGATCGCAAAGGGGAGCGGGACCCAGGTGTCGGACGTGAACCGGCTCATCAAACAGTTCTCAGAGATGCAGAAAATGATGAAGCGCATGGGTGCACTGGCCGGGGCGATGCCTGGCGGCAAGAAGGGCAAGGGCGGCAAGGGCAAGCCCAATCGCCGCCAGATGATGCGCGAGTTGAACGACATGATCGGCGGGCAAGGCGGCATGCCCGGCCTGCCCGGCCCGGGCGGGCCACCCGGATTTCCTCGCTGAGGGGCCCGTATTTCTGCGGTGTCGCCCGTTGGGGTGCGGCACGGAGCGCCGATAGCCTTGCGAAGTCCCCGTCGGGAGTCTCGCGACGGGCCATTCGAGGAGACACATCGCACATGGCAGTCAAGTTGCGCCTGACCCGGGTCGGCAAGACCAAGCAACCGCAGTACCGCGTGATCGCGGCCGATTCTCGGCGCGCACGCGACGGACGCTTCATCGAGATCCTCGGTCAGTACAACCCGCGCACCGAACCCTCAACCCTGAAGATCGACAACGACAAGGCCGTGCAGTGGCTCTTGAAGGGTGCGCAGCCCACCGAGCGCGTCAAGAAGCTGCTCGAGATCAGCGGTGCCTGGGAGCAGTTCACCGCCGCCAAGTCAAAGTAAGACCGTGGCAGACCACGACGCCAACGAATTCGAAGCACCGGTCGCAACGGCCGTGCTCGAGCACATCGTGCGCAGCATCGTCGACGACCCCGACGCCGTGCGCGTTACGTCCGAGCCGGGCAAGGGCGACAGCGTTCTTCTCGAGGTTCGTGTCGGTCCCGGCGACCTCGGTCGGGTGATTGGCCGTCGCGGTCGCACCGCCCAGAGCATCCGTACCGTCGTGCGGGCCGCCGCGGCGAACGACGACGTCGATGTCGACGTCGATTTCGTCGACGAGTGACCACTCCGGCAGGTGAGCCCGGGGCGACGACGCCGCCGGACCTGCTCGAAGTCGGAAAAATCGGACGCCCCCACGGGGTGCGCGGAGACCTCGTCGTCACCTTCACGAGCGATGTCGCCTCTCGTCGGGAACCCGGTGCACGTCTCGTCGTCACTTCTCGTTCGGGACCGGTCGAACTCCTCGTTGAGTCGTGCCGGGTGCACGGAGAGCGACATGTTGTTCACTTTGCGGGCATCGACGATCGCACCGCGGCCGAGCGCCTCGTGAATCTCGTTCTCTTCGCCGAACCCGTTGCAGGTGGCGACGACACGTTGTGGGTGCACGAGCTAATCGGCTCGCGCGTCGTCGACGCCACCGGCAGGGAATGGGGCACCTGCGTCTCGGTGATCGCAAACCCGGCTCATGACATTCTCGAGGTGTCGAACGGGGCCCTTGTGCCTGCCGTGTTCGTGGTGTCGTGCGCCGACGGCATCACCCGCATCGACCCGCCCGAGGGACTCGAGCCTGAGTCGGCACCGGCTGGCTAGCGTCACCGACGTGCGCATCGACGTCTTCACCATCTTTCCGGCGATCGTCACCGACTTCGCCGCGCACAGCCTCCTCGGACGCGCGCGGGAGGAAGGTCTCGTCGACCTGCGCTGCCACGACATTCGCGAACACACCACCGATGTCCACCGCACCGTCGACGACGCCCCATTCGGCGGTGGTGCCGGCATGTTGATGAGACCCGAGCCGATCTTCGCCGCAGTCGAGTCGGCGGCGCCTCCTCGACCATTGCTGCTGCTCGGTCCCGGTGGCCAGCGGTTCGACCAGTCAATGGCCGCTCACCTCGCTTCGCTCGGCGGGTTCAGTCTCCTGTGCGGTCGCTACGAAGGGGTCGACCATCGCGTGCGGGAACACCTGACCGACCACGAAATCTCGATCGGTGACGTGGTTCTCGCGGGCGGAGAAGTGGCCGCGTGTGTCGTGATCGAGGCGGTGACACGGCTCGTGCCGGGTGTCATGGGCAATGCCGAATCGCCGGTCACCGAGAGTTTCGGCGCGGCCGGCCTGCTGGAAGAGCCGCAGTGGACTCGACCGGCCGAGTTTCGCGGGTGGGAGGTGCCAGAGGTGCTCCGCAGCGGCGACCACGCCCGCGTTGCTCGCTGGAGGCTCACCCAGGCCCTGGCCCGCACCGTTCGGGAGCGTCCTGATCTGATCGAGGCCCGGGGAGGGCTCAGCGACGAGGAAAAGCGCTTGTTGGAAGGTGCCGATCCGGTCTCGTATCCTTCTCCTTTCGCCCCCTGACGGGGGTCGCCGCCCCGCGCGGCACACATCGACGGCCCAGGCCGCCGCCAGACGACTCGCCGCAAGGACGCATCATGAAGACCACCGACATCGTTGACAACCAGAACATGCGCGACGACGTGCCCGACATGCTCCCGGGTGACGAGGTCAAGGTGCATGTGCGCGTCGTCGAGTCGGGCAAAGAGCGCATCCAGATCTTCCAGGGCAACATCATCGCCATCCAGGGTTCCGGCATTTCCGAGACTTACACCGTTCGCAAGGTCAGCTACGGCGTGGGCGTCGAGCGCACGTTCCCGGTGCACAGCCCGTCGGTGGCCAAGATCGAGGTGCTGAAGCGCGGCGACGTGCGTCGTGCGAAGCTCTACTTCCTTCGCGACCGCGTCGGCAAGGCCGCCAAGATCCGCGAAAAGCGCGAGTCGTAGGCCGGGAACCCCGAGGGACGACCGAGGGTGGACGCCGACGAGCTCGACAATTTCGAGGCTGATCGCGAGTACAAACTCGCCCAGGAGTACCAGGACGTGGTGGGCATGTTCCGCTACGCCATCGAGACCGAACGGCGCTTCTATCTGGCCAACGATGTCTCGATGCGCGTGACCGGCGATGCCACGCGTCCGCTCATCGAGGTGGAGTTGACAGACGCATGGGTCTGGGACATGTACCGCAAGACGAGGTTCGTGCCGAAGGTGAAGGTGCTGAGCTTCAAGGACGTGAACGTCGAGGAACTTCCCTCCGACGGCATTCTCGGCCCGACCGACCTCTGACCGACGACGCGGCAGGCCGTGATCTCGCTGCTCGGCGCACTGCGCGCGGGCGCTGGGCAGAAGACCTGGTGGCCGAGTGGTACCGGCGTCAGGGATTCGAGATCGTTGCACGAAACTGGCGGTGCGCCCGCGGCGAGCTCGACGTGGTCGCACGGCGCGGACGGATGCTCGTGGTGTGCGAGGTCAAGGCACGCGCCGACGACACGTGGGGGAGCGGTCTCGAAGCAGTGACCGCGGGCAAACAGTTGCGCATCCGCCGTGCGACGGCCGAGATGATCGCATCTCTCGGGCTGCGAGGTGTGCACCTCAGGTTCGATGCCGCCGCGGTGACCGGCGTGCATCTCGACGTGGTCACGAACGCGTTCTAGGTCGACGAACGTCAGGCGCCGCGACGGTCCCAACACCCGCGGTGCCAGTGACGCCGCAAGTCGGGTGCATCGTGCGGCACTGCCACCATGTGGCCGGTACCCGCCGGGATCGCGCCGTGGCAACCTGGGCAGACGTAGTCCTTTGCCGCCTCGTAGGGCTGCACGCGACGCACCTCAACCGGGCCGTAGAGACCGTCCCAGATTCCGGGGCTTCGACGCTTGGCCACGGTCAGCCCGCGAACGCCCACGCGACGAGAGCAATGCTGACTGCGATCGCGGTCGCCACATAGACAATGTCGGTGCGCCGCTTCACTCGTCGTCGTTGCGGGTCGAATCCCATGGTGACCAGTATCGCGTCTGACGGCGCAAGTAGCGTCGGGTCGATGCGACGACACCGTGCGGCGGCTCTGGCGACGGCTGCGATCGTGGTCGTTCCATGGCTTGCGGCGATGGCTGCGGCCGCGCCGGCGACTGTCGACACGACCATTCCGCCCGAGGACACCTTTGTCTTCGCCCCTGAGGACACCGTCGAGGGTGGCGGTTTCGTCGATTCTCCCGATGAATCGACCACGACGTCGACCACCACGACGTTGCCGTCCGCGGTCACGACTGTGCCGCCCGGCTGTCCGACGGCGCCGCTCGCCCAGGCCGTGTTCGTGGGCACGGCGATGTCGCGCGACGAGACGTCGGTGGTGTTCGCGGTCGACCAGCTGCGCGCCGGTGCACTTGATGCGTTCGTGCGCGAGGGTCGCGTCACTGTCCGCTACGGCGGTGACGCGCGGTTCGTCGAGACCGGTCGCATCTACATCGTCGGTGCGACGGTTGCCGATCCCGCCGCGCAGGTGCTGCAGTCGACGATCCGCGACGAAGCGGTCGTGATAGGCGAGCCGGAAGGTCTTGCCGTCGGTCCGGTGTGTCCCGAGTTCGAGGAGGTCGCGCGCACGTTGAACGACGACGGAACTGCGGTCGAGGCGTCGTCGGCGTCGGTGTTCTTCTCCGAGCCGTGGCGGGTGATCGCGGCCGTGGCGCTGCCCGCTCTCATGGTGCTCGCGCTTCTGGTTGGCGCGGTGTTCGCGCGCCGCGGACTCGTGCGCTGAGCCTCAGCCGGCGAATGCGGCGTCGGCGAGTGCGCGCAGCTCGCTGACGGCGTGACCGAGACCTTGCGGATCGCGGTAGAGAGCGCTGCCTGCGATCAACACGTTCGCCCCGGCGCGAGCGGCGCCCGCAATGGTGGACGGAGAGATGCCGCCGTCGACTTCGACATGCACCTGACCGCCGAGGCCGCGTGCGGTGATCATGTCGCGCACCTCGCGAATCTTCGGCTCCATGGTCTGGATGTAGGCCTGGCCGCCGAAGCCGGGGTTCACCGTCATCACGAGCACCATGTCGACCAGATCGAGGACATGTTCGACCGTCGAGGCCGGAGTGTGCGGGTTCAACGCGACAGCCGCCTTTGCTCCGAGTGAGCGGATGTTCTCGCACGTGCGATGCAGATGCGTGCAGGCCTCTGCGTGCACGATGAGCCGCTGGCAGCCGGCTTCCACATACCGCCCGGCCATCATGTCCGGCGTGAGCACCATGAGGTGCGCTTCGAAGGGAAGCGTGGTGTGTCGACGTGCGGCTGCGATCACGTCAGGGCCGAAGGTGAGGTTCGGAACGAATTGGCCGTCCATCACGTCCCACTGAATGAGATCGACGCCGGCCTCTTCGAGTGCGGCGACTTCCTCTCCGAGGCGGGCGAAGTCTGCCGGCAACACCGACGGGGCAATCATCACGGGCAATGTCACGCAATCACCCTAGTCGTGGGGGTCGTAGCCGTACGCTGGCTCGGTGGCGAGCGAAACCGTGCGCATCGACAAACTCGTGGCCGGAGGCGACGGGCTTGCACGCGCCGACGACGGTCGTGTCGTGTTCGTGCCCGGAGTCGTCGACGGGGAACTCGTCGAAGTTGAGATTACGGAAAGCCGGCGTGACTTCGCCCGCGGTCGTCTGGTGCAGGTCATCGAAGCGTCGCCCGACAGACGGGAGCCGCCGTGCCCGTGCGTCGCGCGCGGGTGCGGGGGGTGCGACTGGCAGCACATTGACCGCAAGGCGCAGGGGCGCATCAAGCGCGAGATCGTGACGGAGGCCTTCGCTCGCACCGCACGCATCCAGGTGGAGCCCTTGTTGCGTCGGATCGACGAGTCGGCGAGACGAACCACCGTGCGTGTCGCGAGCGACGGCAATGGCGCAGGTTTTCGCATGGCAGGGTCGAACGATGTCGTGCCGGTTGACGTCTGCATGGTCGCCCACGCGGCCGTGAACAAGATTCTCGCCGCGCCGCTGCTCGAGGGAGCGGGCGAGGTGACCATCAGGGTTGGCGTGCGAACGGGGGAGATCGGTCTGTTGTGTCATGAAGGACGGCTGGATGCGGCAGTGACCCACCCGGCCGGGCCCAAGGTGCGCGTCAATGAGACAGTCGGCGACCACACCTACTCGGTGTCGATGGACTCGTTCTTCCAGCCCTCGCCCGAAGCGGCGGAGTTGATCGTCGATTCGGTGCGACGCCGGCTCGACCGTGCCGGTGCGCGCGATGGTCGTTTGGTTGACGCGTACGGAGGAGTCGGGCTCTTCTCGCTCGCATTCTCCGACAGGTTCGACGAGCTGATGGTGGTCGAGTCGTCACCGTCTGCGTGCCGTGATGCATTGAGGAATCTCGACGGCACAGCCGCGACCATCGAAGAGGCGCGAATGGAGCATTGGGATCCGGTCGAGGCCGGCACGGTGATCGCCGACCCGTCGCGTCAAGGGCTCGGGAAGGGCGGGGTGGCCGCAATCGAAGCGACAGACGCATCGTGTGTGGTGCTGGTGAGCTGCGACCCGGTGGCGGGCGCTCGCGACTCGAGGATGCTTGTCGAGTCCGGTTATCGCCTCGTTGAGATGGAGGTTCTCGACATTTTCCCGGAGACGCACCACGTCGAAGTGGTCGCGCTGTTCACCAAGTGAGAGAGGGTGAAAATGGTGCGCCCTCTGGGGCTCGAACCCAGGACCTGCGGATTAAGAGTCCGTTGCTCTACCAACTGAGCTAAAGGCGCGCGTCGTCAAGTGTAGGGCGCGACCCGCGCCGCAACGCAAAGCAAACTCTCGACGAACGTCTGTTGATGGTGGGTCTGCACCTCTGTCGACGCCGGTCGTGATGACGCGACGCCGACAGAGGCCGACCTCGTTGGGGTGAGTGAGGGGACTTGAACCCCCGACCTCCAGGGCCACAACCTGGCGCTCTAACCGGGCTGAGCTACACCCACCAAGTGGATGAACAGTCTGCCACTGTGGTGCGTCGCCCCCAACATTTGTGGTGTTCGGCGCACATTGGTGCGTGGTCGGCGGCCGCGCCGATGTCAGACGATAGGGTGTGGGTGACCGTACAAACGGGGTGATACCAATGTCCGCGACGAATCCTGCGTTGCGTCAGAATCTGGCCGAACGCGCCAAAGAAATCACGCGGCGAGAGATGCAGACCTACGCCGAGCGCACGAAGGGCTCCCAGAGGGCCACGGATCGCGCACGCAAGGTCCTGCCGCTCGGGGTGCCGTCGAGTTTCCAGGCCTATGACCCGCACCCGATCGTGGTGCGCAGTGCCGCCGACGACTGGATGGAGGACGTCGACGGCAATCGCTACATCGACTACGACATGGGGTTCGGCGCTCTCTTCGCCGGCCATGTGCACCCGTTGGTGCGCGCAGCCGTCGAGCGTCAGCTCGACAACGGCACCCTCTTCGTGACTCCGTGCGAGACGAATGCCGATGTTGCCGAACTTCTGGGTGAGCGCTACGGGCTCCCGATGTGGCGATTCACGAATTCGGGCACGGAGGCGACCATGGATGCGATCCGCGTCGCGCGCGGGGTAACCGGGCGCGACAAGATCGTGAAGGTTGAGGGCGGATATCACGGCCATCACGACGAGGTCATGGTCTCGATGAAGCCGCCGGTCGACCAGGCCGGCCCGGCGCAGGCACCGACGCCGGTTCCCGCAACCGCCGGCATCACATCGGCAGTGCTCGCCGACACGATCGTCATTCCCTACAACGACGCCGAGGCGCTAGAGCGTGTGCTTGCCAACAACGACGTGGCCGCGTTCATCGTCGAGCCGGCAATGGAAAACATCGGAATCTGCATGCCCCAACCCGGGTATCTCGAGGCAGTGCGCCGCATTACGCGCACCCACGGCACGATGCTGATCTTCGACGAAGTGAAGACCGGCATCACCGCTGGTTGGTCCGGGGCAACCGGGCACTTCGGTGTCCAGCCCGATCTGGTGTGCCTAGCCAAGAGCGTGGGTGGCGGCCTCCCGGTCGGGGCCTTCGGTGGCACTGCAGAGGCAATGGACCAGATCACCGCCGGCAAGGTCCTGCACCTCGGCACCTACAACGGCAACCCGCTGGTGATGGCCGCGATGAAGGCAGTGCTTGCCGACATCTGCACACCTGAGGTCACGGCCTCAACGATCGCACGCAACAACATGCTGGTTGACGCCTGCCAGAGCGTCATTGACGAGGCCGGTTTGCCTGCACACACGGTGCGTCTCGGGGCGAAGGGCTGCATCACGTGGGCCGAGGAGCCGATCAAGAACTACCGCGACTACAAGGCGACCGATTTCGACATCGCATTCGCCCAATGGATGCACGGCATCAACAGAGGAATCTTGTTGCCGCCGGGTCTCGACGAACAGTGGCTCATCTCTGTCGCCCACACCGACGACTCCGCACTGCGGTATGCCACCGTGTTCAAGGAGTTTGTCGATGAGCTCACCGACTGACATTCGCCGCAAGCCCCAGCCGCTCATGCTTCTTCGGGGGCTTGTCAGGCGCTGTGCATGGTGCGGGGGCAAGGGCGCGTTCTTCACCTCGTGGTATGGCCGCCAAGAGCGCTGCAAGAGCTGCGGCCTGAACTGGGAACGCGGCTACGAGGGGTTCGAACTCGGTGCCGCGACCATGGGCGTGTTCATCACGTTCGGTTCGATCATCTTCTGGATGATTTTCTCGGTCGTGGCCGGTGTCCCGCTGGTGCCGCTCCTCGTCGTGGCGGGCGTGCTTGCCGTCGCCATGCCAGTTCTGACCTACCCGGTGACCTACACCGTGTGGTTCGGGGTCGACCTCTTCATTCGGCACCCGAGCGACGAAGAACTGGCCGACGCCCGAGAGTGGTGTGCGGGCCAGGGTGGTGTCCAAGGCGACTGAGCCCTGATTTTGCGGGGCCCCACGGGGGCTCAGAATTGTTTGCCGGGGCGTGACCCCTGGTTCCCACATCGGATGCACCCGATGGTGCTTGACCCGAACAGGTGTTCGTAGTTACAGTGCTGTCGTTCGAACATACACCCCTTCTCTACTGTTCCGCCTCCGTCCCGCCAGGGCCGGAAAAAAGACAGCAAGAGCAGGGTTTTCCCCGCAGACATCAGCAGAAAGACAGACACACCATGGCAACCACACCCGAACGCGACAAGGCTCTCGAGGCCGCTCTCGCCCAGATCGACAAGCAGTACGGCAAGGGCTCCATCATGCGGATGGGCGAAAAGGGAAGCATGGCCATCGAGGCTGTTCCCACCGGTGCCCTGCCCCTCGACCTCGCCCTCGGCGTCGGCGGCCTGCCGCGCGGCCGTGTGGTCGAGATCTACGGGCCTGAGTCATCGGGCAAGTCGACCCTCGCCATGCACGTCGTCGCCGAGGCCCAGCGCAACGGCGGCATCTGCGCCTACATCGATGCCGAGCACGCGATGGACCCGGTGTACGCCAGGGCCATCGGCGTCGACATCGATCAGCTGCTGATCTCGCAGCCTGACACCGGTGAGCAGGCACTCGAGATCGCCGACATGCTGATTCGTTCCGGAGCACTCGACGTGGTGGTCATCGACTCTGTCGCCGCCCTCACACCGAAGGCTGAGATCGAGGGCGACATGGGCGACAGCCACGTCGGTCTGCAGGCTCGCCTCATGAGCCAGGCGCTGCGCAAGTTGACGGCGAACCTCAACAAGTCGAACACCATCTGCATCTTCATCAACCAGCTGCGCGAGAAGATCGGTGTCATGTTCGGATCGCCCGAGACAACCCCGGGCGGCCGTGCGCTGAAGTTCTACTCGTCGGTGCGACTTGACATTCGCCGCATCGAGGCGATCAAAGACGGTGCAGAAGTCGTCGGATCGCGCACCCGCGTGAAGGTCGTGAAGAACAAGGTCGCTCCGCCGTTCCGTCAGGCCGAGTTCGACATCATGTACGGCAAGGGCATCAGCCGCGAAGGTGCGTTGCTCGACCTCGCCGTCGAGATGGAGATCGCCAAGAAGTCCGGTGCGTGGTTTACCTACGAGGGTGAACAGCTCGGGCAGGGCCGCGAGAACGCGAAGAACTTCCTTCACGATCACCCCGAGATCATGATGGAGATGGAAGCCAAGGTGCGCGCCACTGCTGGTCTCGGCAACGAGGAGGCCGAAGCCGGCTTCAGCGAGGCTGACGAGGAGCCCATCGATCTCGACTGACCACGGTCTGCACGAGCAACGATGCGCAGCTGCCACTGCGTTCGCGGAGGAGCCGAGCCTTGAAGGCTCGGCTTTTCTGCTGTTCCGGGCCACTTGGATCGTCTCGGTAGCCTTTCTGAGGTGAGTTCAGAGCCCGCGAAGTACGTCGTGCGCACCTTCGGGTGCCAGATGAACGAGCACGACTCGGAGCGCATCGCCGGCCTCCTCGAAACCGACGGTCTCGAGCGCGCCGTCGACGAGTCGGATGCCGATGTCGTTGTGCTGAACACCTGCTGCATCCGGGAGAACGCCGACAACAAGCTCTACGGAACCCTCGGGCACCTGAAGACGTGGAAGGACGGCAAGGAAGGCCGTCGCATTGTGGTTGCCGGTTGCCTCTCGCAGAAGGATCGCGGCGGAGTGCGCGATCGTGCGCCGTGGGTCGACGTGGTGATGGGCACGCACAACGTGCACCGCACGACAGAACTGCTGTCTCAGGCGCGCACGTCGGGTCCGGTGACCGAGATTCTCGACGAGGCCGTGATCGACGACCATGCGCTGTTTCCGAGCGCGCTCCCGGTGCGCAGAGAGACGTCGTGGAATGCGTGGGTCACCATTCAGATCGGGTGCGACAACACGTGCGCCTACTGCATCGTGCCGGCCGTACGGGGCAAGGAGGTGTCGCGCCCGACTGCCGACATCGTGGGTGAAGTGGAGTCGCTGGCTGCGAACGGGGTCACTGAGGTGACACTGCTCGGACAGAACGTGAATTCCTACGGTCGTGACATTGCGATCGCGGAGCGTCGCGACACAGGCCAGGGGAGTGCGGCCCCGCGCTTTGCTGAGTTGCTGCGCGCAGTCGGAGCAGTCCCCGGAATTCGTCGCGTGCGATACACGAGTCCGCATCCGAAGGACATGCGCGTCGATGTTCTCGCCGCCATGGCCGAGACAGAGGCAGTCTGTGAACACCTCCACTACCCGCTCCAGTCGGGTTCCGATCGCGTGCTCGCCCTCATGCACCGCGGGTACACGGCCGAGAGGTATCTCGAGCGACTCGCCGACGCCCGGCGTCTGATGCCCGATCTCGCGGTGACGACCGACATCATCGTCGGGTTTCCCGGTGAGACCGACGACGACTTCGTGCGCACCCTCGAAGTGGCCGCCGAGGCCGATTTCGATTCCACCTACACCTTCATCTTCTCCCCGCGCGAGGGAACTGAAGCGGCGACGATGGTCGACCAGTTCATCGACCCGGCGGTCGTTGCCGACCGCTTCGAGCGACTGCGAACTGTTGTCGAGCGATCTGCACTGCGATGTCACGAAGCGCGCGTCGGACGCACCGAGGAGGTCGTCGTCGAAGGCGTCAGCAAGCGCGACCCCGGGGTGACGACGGGTCGCACGCGCCAGAACAAGCTTGTGCACTTCCGCGCCGACGTCGCACTTCGCCCGGGTACCTACGCCACAGTGGAGATCACGCGCGGTGCGCCGCACTACTTGGAGGGGCGTCTCACAGAGGTCATCGCTGATGCCACGCACAAGATGCGCATTCCGGTGGCGTCCGTCGGCTGAATGGCGCACGTGAGAGCCGACGCGTCGGGCGAGCCCTCGGTTGTGGTGCTCGGCGCGACCGCAAGCGGCAAGAGCGACGTTGCCATGGCGGCGGCCCGGGCGAGTTCGACTCCGGTGCACATCGTCGCCGCCGACGCGATGCAGGTCTACCGCGGCATGGACATCGGGACGGCGAAGCCGACCGCAGACGATCGATGCCTGGTGCCGCACCACTGTCTCGACACTGCCGACGCGTGGGAACGTCACACCGTGTCGATGTGGCACGACTCGCTCGCCACGGCACGGCATGAGATTGCCGCCGCCGGCGCGCGCGCGATTCTGGTGGGAGGAACGGGGCTGTATGTCACGGCGGCCGTCGACGGGCTCGATCTTCCGGGAGAGTGGCCCCAGGTGCGCGCCGAGATCGAAAGCGACCACGACACCGCGTCGCTGCATCGCCGCCTCACCGAACTCGACCCCGAGGCGGCCGCGCGCATGGAGCCGTCGAATCGGCGCCGCATCGTGCGTGCACTCGAGGTGTGCATCGGCTCGGGTCAGCCGTTCAGCTCCTTCGGCTCGGGTGTCGCGGCTTTTCCGCCCACCGACACGGTGCTGATCGGCATCAGATGGGATCGCGATGCCCTCCGTCGGCGCATAGCGGTGCGGGTCGATTCGATGCTCGAGCGCGGGCTCGTCGACGAGGTGCGCCGGTTGGTGGAATCGCCGCAGGGTCTCTCGGCCACTGCCCGACAGGCGCTCGGCTACAAGGAGATCATCGAGCACCTCGAGGGGCGCTGCACCGTTGCAGAGGCGATCGATGCGGTGGTGGTGCGCACCGGGCAGTTCGCGGTGCGCCAGGAACGTTGGTACCGCCGCGATCCTCGCATCAGATGGATCGATGTCACCGGCGACCCGGTGGACGAAATCGCACCAGTCGTCTCGGCCGCGCTGGCCTAACCTTCACTCGATGCCAGTCTCGCTCTCCAAGCACCACGGACTCGGCAACGATTTTCTCGTCTACGACGTGAAGCAGGGGGATCCCGGTGCGGCGTGGGGCGATCTCGCCCGGCACTGGTGCGCGCGAACCACAGGTGTCGGTGCCGACGGGCTGTTGTTGCTCGGCATTGACGGAACACGTCTCTCGATGCGTCTGTTCAATGCCGACGGCACCATTGCCGAGATGAGCGGCAACGGCATCAGGTGTCTGGTGCAGGCGGCGCATCGGGAGCTCGGTGGCGACGTCGGAGCGACGTACGAGGTCGACACAGACGCAGGACTGCGCATTGCGCAGGTGGTTGCTGCCGAGGGTCCCCACACGGTGCAGGTGCGCGTCGACATGGGGCCTGTCTCGGATCTCGCCGAACCCGACGGTTGGGCGGCTCTCGAATGCGACCCGATGCGCCCGGTACGGCACCTCTCGCTCGGCAATCCGCACTCGGTCGTCGGGGTCGAAGACGTGACGATGGTCGATCTTGTTCGACTCGGCGGTCTCGTGCCACAGGTCAACCTCGAGATCGTGGAGCCCGGACCGGGCTCCAATGCAATCACCATGCGGGTGCACGAACGCGGCGTCGGAGTCACCCAGGCATGCGGCACGGGAGCCTGTGCGGCGGCCGAGGCTGCACTCGCATGGGGAATCGTGCCGAGAAGCACCGACGAGGTCGTCGTGCACATGGACGGTGGCGTCGCACGCGTGCACATCGCGCCCGACCGCACCGCGACCCTCACCGGTCCTGCGACATGGATCGGCTCCGTCACGGTGGACGCGTGAGCAATCCGTACCAGGAGGCGCTTGGCCGCACTCTCATTGAGCGTACGTTTCGTGAGCGCATCGTTCTCGTGGGTGTCACCCTCGCCGGACACTCCGACGACGACACCGAGGAGGGTCTGAACGAGTTGTCTCTCCTTATCGACACCGCCGGCGCCGACGAGGCCGCACGTCTCACGCAGCGTCGCGATGTGCCCGATTCGGCGTGGTACATCGGGAAGGGAAAGGTTGACGAGCTGCGCGAGGTGTGCCTCGCAGTCGACGCCGACACTGTGGTGTTCGACAACGAGCTGAGTCCGGCGCAGCAGTACAACCTCGAAAAAGCTCTCGGCCGCACCGCGCTCGATCGCACGGCCGTGATTCTCGACATCTTCGCCCAAAACGCCCACACTCTCGAGGGCAAGGCACAGGTAGAGCTCGCCATGTTGCGTTATCGGTTGCCGCGACTGCGAAGGGGCGCCAAAGCGGGGCTGTCGCAGCAGGCAGGAGGAATCGGCACGAGGGGTCCGGGTGAAACGCGCCTCGAGGTCGATCGACGTCGCATCATGCGCCGCATCAACAAACTCGAAGACGACCTGAGGGCATTGCAGCGCACGCGGCAAACACAACGCAAGAGTCGCGGCCGAAGCGGGCTCGCCTCGGTGGTCATTGTCGGCTACACGAACGCGGGAAAGTCGACGCTGTTGAATGCGCTGACTCGGGCGGGTGTTCTCGCCCAGGATCGATTGTTTGCGACGCTCGACCCGACGACGCGGCGTCTCTCGCTGCCCGGCGGCGAGCCGGTGCTCTTGACCGACACCGTCGGGTTCATTCGACAGTTGCCGCACGGCCTCATCGAGTCGTTCAAGAGCACGCTCGAGGTCGCCTCCGAGGCCGACATGCTGGTGCACGTGGTCGATGCGAGTGCCGACCATCCTGATCACCAGATCACTGCCGTGCGAGAGGTGCTCGCCGAGATCGGTGCCGACCAGGTGCCCGAATTCGTGGTCTTCAACAAGGCCGACCTCACCGACGACGCGGCGGCATCGTTGGTGCGCGACCACCCGGGGTCGGTGGCGGTGTCGGCGCTCGCTCGCCACGGCATCGACGTCTTCTTGCGCACGCTTGCCGACCGCATGCGGGCTATCACACGCGTGACCGAACTCATGGTGCCCTTCGAGCGGGGCGACGTGGTGGCGGCCGTCCACAGAGAGGGCGAAGTGGTCTCCATCGAGGAGGCGCCCGACGGACTGCGCATCAGGGCCCGTCTGTCGGAAGCATCGGAGGGACGTCTTCGAGAGTTCGTCGTGGGTGCCTCCGGTGGGCGACAATCGGTGGCACATGACTGACCGCCCCGACCGCGACGCCCCCGGGTTCGAGCCCCCTCCGTACCCCTACGACCGACTCGACGCTGTTCAGAAACTGGCGGCCGCCCACGACGGGGGAGTCGTCGATCTGTCGGTCGGCACGCCCTGTGATGCGCCGCCCGCCGCGGTGCTCGAGGCTCTCGCGGGGTCGGGCAGTGAGCGCGGGTACCCCGCAAGTATCGGCTCAGAGGCTCTGCGCCGGTCGATCGCACGATGGATGGGTAGGCGCTTCGCGATCGACGTGCCCGTATCACGCATTGCCGCGTGCATCGGTACGAAGGAGTTCGTGGCGACCACTCCCCAATACATGAAGTTGCGCCGGCCGAATCGCGACACGGTGCTCTACCCGGCGGTTGCGTACCCGACGTATGAGATGGGTGCTGTCCTCGCCGGCCTGAGGGCCGTGCCAGTGGCAATGACCCCAGACGGTCGTCTCGACCTCGCCTCGATCAGTGCCGATGACGCGTCGCGTGCACTGATGCTGTGGTCGAACAGCCCCTCGAACCCGACCGGCATGCTCGACGATCTGGCGGCTGTCGCGGCGTGGGGTCGGGCTCACAACGTGCCGGTGTTCAGCGACGAGTGCTACACCGAGTTCACATGGTCGACTTCGCCGCAGTCAATTCTCCAACACGGACTCGACGGTGTAGTGGCCGTTCATTCGCTCTCCAAGCGCTCGAACCTCGCTGGCCTGCGGGTGGGCTTCTACGCCGGCGATGCTGACATCGTGGAATACCTCAAAGAAGTGCGCAAGCACGCCGGGTTCATGGTTCCCGGACCTGCACAGGCGGCTGGTGTTGCCGCGCTCGACGACGACGAGCACGTGCGCGTGCAGCGTGACCGGTATCTGGCTCGCCTCGAGTCGACAGCGCGCACCTTGTCGCGCTGGTCAGGCCTCGACATCGGCCTGCCCGACGGCGGTTTCTACCTCTGGTTCGACGCCGAAGACGCGTGGTCTTTCTCCGAGAAGTTGGCGCGCGAGGGCGGTGCAATCGTCAGCCCCGGGGATTTCTACGGTGCAGGCGGCTCGCGTCACGTTCGAGTTGCTGTCGTGCAGCCCGACGAGAAACTCTCGCTCGTTGCACGCCGACTCGCCAGCTGAGCGGTCGAGACCCGGTTGCGTCAGAGGCGACGGAGAACCGTGACGACCTTGCCGTAGACGCTGACGTCGTTCGCATCGAACACCATCGGCTTCATGGCCGCATTCGAGGGCAGAAGAGTGATCTTGGCGCCTGACTTCTTGAACGTCTTCACGGTTGCCTCGTCTCCCGGAATTCCCGCCACGACGATGTCGCCGTTGTCGGCAACGGTCTGCTGACGCGCGACCACGAAGTCGCCGTCGAGAATGCCGGCGTCGATCATCGAGTCGCCGCGTACCCGCAACATGAAGAGTTCGCCCTCGCCGGTGAAATCGGTCGGCAGGGGAATGAGGTCTTCCACGTTCTGCTGTGCGAGAACATCAGTGCCGGCGGCAACATCGCCAATGAGCGGTACGTGCCGCGCCGGGCGGCGTTCCATCGCGACTTCGGAGTTGGTGTCGAAGCGCACCTCAATCGCACGGGGCTTGGTGGGGTCACGGCGCAGAAACCCCATCTTCTGGAGGCTGGCCAAGTGGTTGTGGACTGTGGAGGGTGAATTGAGACCGACGGCTTCGCCGATCTCGCGAACGCTCGGCGGATACCCCCTGTCCTGCATGGACTTTTCGATGAAATGGAGGATTTCCCGCTGGCGGGGGGTGAGTGTCTCGGCCATGGGGCAATCGTACAGGTGTTCGTTGCGGGAGTCAAACATGTGTTCGCCCAGGACCCTTGACATCGAACAGGTGTTCGGGAATACTTACGAACACCCGTTCGCTACGGTGCACCACATCAGCCCCGACACACCCCGGATCAGCCAGAAAAGCCCCGGTTTCGCAGGAGAACACACAATGACAAGCACCACTGCCTTCCAGATCGACCCGCTCCTCGCCCCCCGGTCCACCTCCCGACCGGCACGGGGCTCAGATCGCGCCGGCGCGGTGTCTGCCATGGCCAGGACCTCGGCTGCGGCTCGCCGCGTCGGCGTGTCAGAACGTACGTTCCAGCGTCGTCGGCGGGTGGTGGCGGCACTGGCAGTTTTCGCCCTTGCGACGGTGGTCTTTGCCACGAATGCATTTGCCACCGATCCGTCGGCCGATGTGCCGCCGGCACCGCGCACGATCGTTGCCCAGCAGGGTGACACCTTGTGGGGAATCGCACGCACGATCGCCCCGACCGGCGACATCACCGAGCTCGTGCACGCGCTTGTTCTGATGAACGGTTCTCGGATCGAGGCCGGTCAAATTGTCCGCATTCCTTGATCCGTCTGGGTCTGGTCCGTCTGTTTCCTGACAGAAAGTAAAAGGGCACACTCACAGACACGGCGAGATTGCTCACTTATAGTGACGAGCGATGCATTGTCCAGTGTGCAGGCACGACGACACCAAGGTGATCGATTCCCGGTCGGCTGAAGCCGGCACGGCGATCCGTCGCCGACGGTCCTGTCCCGAGTGCTCGTACCGTTTCACCACGTACGAGCGCCTCGAGAGCGCTCCGTTGATGGTGCTCAAGCGCTCCGGAGAGAGGGAGTCATTCGACCGGACCAAGGTTGCTTTTGGCGTGCTGTCGGCCTGTAAGGGGCGCCCCGTCTCCGATGATCAGGTGCACCTGCTGGCCGAGCAAGTGGAAGACGACATGCGTCTCGCCGTCACTGCCGGCCAGGAAATCACCACCTCGACGGTGGGTCACAGTGTTCTCGAGCACCTGAAGGCTCTCGACGAAGTCGCCTATCTCCGGTTCGCGAGTGTGTACAAGAACTTTGACGATGCGGCCGACTTCCGCCGCGAACTCGCTCTTCTCAAGCGTTCGTGACGCGCACCCAACGCGCGAACACGAAGCCGTCACTTGATCCGACTGTGTCGAGTTCGAAGTGACGCGTTGGGTGAGGTGACACGGCCCACGAAGGACCCTGTGCGCCGGTGAACACCGGCGAGACAGTCAAATTGATCGCATCGACAAGGTCGGCTTCAAGAAGCGCCGCATTCAGCATTGGTCCGCCCTCGACATGAATGAGTCCCGGCCCGAGGGATGAGACTGCATCGGCGAGGTCGATGGTGCCCGCGCCGTGACGGCTGCTCTCGACGGGAACTGGGGGAGCGTCGGTGGTGGTGACAACCAATCCGGCGCCGCTTGTGAACAGTGGCGAGGAAAAGTCGAGCCGGCACGATGTGGTGACCACCGCGATGCGCAGGTCGTCGCGAGAGGGTGCGCCGTAGTTTTCGGCGCGAACGGTTCCCGCACCGACCAGCACCACGGAGGCCGCCGCGCGGAGGTCGCGCAATCGCCGTTGATCGGCCGGGCCGCCGAGCGGGCCCGAGCGTCCGTCGATGTCGACCGTGCCGCCTGGGGTGGAGATCATGCAGATCTCGACCCGTGTCTCGCTCACGGTGCGAAGTGTACGGTTGCGCCATGTCGGAGCAGTCGGGGCGCATCGCTCATCGCACCTGTCCCTTGTGTGAGGCCACGTGCGGCCTCGAGATCACCGTCGGCGCGGGGGAGCAGATCGTGCGCATCCGCGGCGATCGCGAGGATGTGTTCAGTCACGGCTTCATCTGTCCGAAGGGCAGCACGCTCAAGCAACTGCACGATGACCCCGATCGCTTGCGCGCACCTCTCGTGAAGCGCGACGGGGTGCATGTCGAGGTGTCGTGGGAAGATGCATGGCAGGCCGTCCATGACGGGCTCGCCGGTGTCATCGCGCGTCACGGACGCGGGTCGCTCGCCGCCTATGTCGGCAATCCGAATGCACACAACCTCGGTGCATCCACGTTTCTATCGGTACTGCTGCGGTCTCTCGGGTCGCGCAACATCTTCAGTGCCTCGAGCGTCGACCAGATGCCCAAGCACGTCGCCGGTGGATTCATGTTCGGCACCGCTCAGAGCATTCCGGTCCCCGATCTCGACCGCACCGAGTACTTGCTGATGCTCGGTGCGAATCCGTTCGCGTCGAACGGCAGCCTCTGCACCGCGCCCGATTTCCCCGGTCGCATCGCCGCCATTCGCGACCGGGGAGGCAAGGTCGTGACGGTCGATCCGCGTCGAACAAAGACCGCCGATGCAAGCGACGAATGGGTGCCGATCAGGCCTGGCACGGACGGGTTCTTCCTCGCCGCCATTGCGCACGTTCTCTTCGACGAGAATCTGGTGTCGCTCGAGCCGCGCATCGCCGCGCTTGTGAACGGTCTCGACGAACTGCGCGAGGCCGTCGTTGCGTTCACCCCAGAGCTCGCAGAGTCGGCGACAACGGTGCCGGCCGAGGCAACCCGCCGCATCGCGCGCGAACTTGCCGCGGCGCCGTCAGCGGCGGTGTACGGCCGCATCGGTGTGAACACTGTCGAGTTCGGAACCTTGAATGCATGGCTGATCGACGTGATCAATGTGCTCACCGGCAACATCGACCGCCCGGGGGGCGCGATGTTCACGCTTCCGGCCGCCGGGAGTGCAACGACTCGAGGGCCGCCTGGCAAGGGAAATGGATTTGCCACCCGCCGCGGACACAGTCGCGTGAGCAAACGACCAGAGGTGCTCGGCGAGTACCCGACGGCCGTCATGGCAGAAGAGATCCTCGAACCGGGCGAGGGTCAGGTGCGGGCCATGATCACGGTCGCGGGAAACCCTGTGGTGTCGACACAGAACTCTGCCCGTCTCGACGACGCTCTCGCCGATCTCGAGTTCATGGTGTCGGTCGACATTTACTTGAACGAAACCACGCGGCATGCAGACGTGATCCTTCCTCCGCCGTCAGCGCTCGAAAAAGATCACTACGACGTCTCGCTCTACACGTTCGCGGTGCGCAACGTGGCGAACTACAGCCCGCCGGTGCTCGCGCGCGCAGAGGGTCAACCCGATGAGTGGGAGATTCTCGCTCGCCTCGCCGGCATCGCACAGGGTCTCGGGCCCGAGGTCGACCCGGCATCAATCGACGAGGCGACGATCGGGGCGATGGTGGCAGGTGCGATCGGCTCAGGTGGGTCGGCCATCGCTGGGCGCGACGCCGACGAGATTCTCGATGCATTGTCGCGCGACGGTCGGCGCGGTCCGGCCCGCGTTCTCGACTTCCTGCTGCAGAACGGCCCGTACGGCGCCGCGTTCGGCGCGAACCCCGCCGGGCTCAGCCTTGACGTGTTGCTCGACAACCCGCACGGAGTCGACCTCGGTGCTCTCGAGCCGCGTCTGCCCGAGGCGCTGCGCACACCGAGCGGAAAGATCGAACTCTCACCGCAGGTGTTCCTTGACGAAGCCGCACGACTGTTGCGCGGCGCCGCATCGATCGATGAGTCACAGATGCTGCTCGTGGGTCGTCGCGAGTTGAAGAGCAACAACTCCTGGATGCACAACATGAAGGTGCTCACAAAGGGTTCGCTCGCGTGCACCGCGCAGTTGAGTCCCGACGACGCCGCGCGTCTCGGAATCTCGTCGGGTGACACAGTGCGGATCGAGAGCCGAGTAGGGGCGATCGAGATCGAAGCCGAGGTCACCGACGCACTGTCGCCCGGGGTCGTGAGCGTGCCGCACGGCTGGGGTCACTCAGTTGCGGGGACGCGCATGTCGGTCGCGGCCGAGAAGCCCGGTGTGAACTCGAACATTCTCACCGACGATGCGGTCGTCGATCCGCTGTCGGGCAACGGGGTGCTCTCGGCGATTCCGGTCACCGTCACGCTCGTTTCCGCCTGAGTCGCCACAGCGGCGATTTCCCCCACAGTTCCTCCACAGGTCAGGGACAGTTGTGCACGGGGTAATCCCCACAACTTTTGTTCAATTCACAGCGATGTCCACTTCCAATTCACAAGGGGGTCTGCGTATCGTTCGCCCCCTACTCGGTGGCAACCGGGCGGCGGATGGAGGGGAGTCCCAGGTGGGTCGACCCGGGATCTTGGGAGATCCAGACCTGCTGACCGGTTGCCCCCGGTGCAGACCTGGGCCACCAGGAGCCAGAGAGGCCAGCAGGCCAGAAAAGATAGGGGAGGGTCGTTGACACGGGTGTAACTACGGTGCTGTAATCTCCCAACCGCTTGTGGGACAACCTGCATAGGGGGAGGGAAACCCACAACATCTTGTGGTCGGGGCACCCTCCGCCGACCGCCGGTTTTCTCTCATCGATCCACACTGACTCTCACATCACCAAGGAGCACACGCCATGTCACTCGCACCGGACCGCCTCTCAATCGGCATTGGCCGCTTCTTCACCACGCCCGGCGTGCATCCCTACGACGAGGTCGTATGGGAGGTGCGTGACGCGCGCATCACGAACTGGAAGGACGGCTCGGTCGCGTTCGAGCAGACCGGAGTCGAGTTCCCGGCGACATGGTCGCTGAACTCGACCAACATCGTCGCGCAGAAGTATTTCCGCGGCACGCCCGGCACGCCCGAGCGTGAGAACTCGATGCGTCAGGTCATCGACCGTGTTGCCGACACCATCGCCGACTGGGGCGTCGAGGGCGGCTACTTCGCCGACAACGAAGAGGCTGAGGCCTTCCGCAACGAGCTGAAGTACATCCTCGTGACGCAGCGCGCCGCCTTCAACAGCCCGGTGTGGTTCAACATCGGCGTCAAGGGTGTGCCGCAGCAGGCGAGCGCCTGCTTCATCCTCACCGTCGAAGACAAGATGTCGGCGATCCTGAACTGGTACCGCGAAGAGGGCGTGATCTTCAAGGGTGGTTCGGGCTCGGGCATCAACCTGTCGAAGATTCGCTCGAGCGTCGAGACGCTCGAAGGTGGCGGCACGGCATCGGGCCCGGTGTCGTTCATGCGCGGCGCCGACGCCTCGGCCGGCACCATCAAGTCGGGTGGCAAGACCCGGCGCGCCGCCAAGATGGTGATCCTCAACGCCGACCACCCCGACGTCGAAGAGTTCATCTGGTGCAAGGTGAAGGAAGAGCGCAAGGCACGCGTGCTGCGCGACGCCGGATTCGACATGGATCTAGACGGCAGCGACTCGTTCAGCATTCAGTACCAGAACGCGAACAACTCGGTGCGCGTCACCGACGAGTTCATGCGCGCCGTCGAAGCCGACGCCGACTGGGACCTGAATGCCGTCACCACCGGCGAAGCAGTGCGCACGGTGCGCGCACGCGACCTGTGGCGCCAGATTGCCCAGGCCTCGTGGGAGTGCGCCGACCCGGGTCTCCAGTTCGACACCACCATCAACCGCTGGCACACCGCTCACGCGACGGGGCGCATCAACGGCTCGAACCCGTGCTCGGAGTACATGCACATCGACAACTCGGCGTGCAACCTGGCGTCTCTGAACCTGCTCAAGTTCCTCGACGAGAACGACCGATTCGACGTCGAGGCTTACCGCCACGCGGTCGAGGTGATCTTCACTGCCCAGGAAATTCTCGTGGGTCGTGCCGACTACCCGACCGAGCCGATCGCTGAGAACAGCCGCAAGTTCCGACAGCTCGGCATCGGTTATGCGAACCTCGGCGCCCTCCTCATGGCGCTCGGTCTCGCGTACGACTCCGACGAGGGTCGTGCGTGGGCGGCCGCACTCACGTCGCTCATGACCGGTCACGCGTACGCGACCAGCGCGCGCACCGCGAGCCGCATGGGACCGTTCTCCGGTTTCGCCGAGAACGAGACCTACATGCTGAACGTGTTGCGCATGCACCGTGACGCGCACGGCCAGATCGAGAACCAGGGCATCATCCAGCCTGACCTGCTTGAGGCGGGTCGCGAGAGCTGGGATGCCGCCGTGCGCGACGGCGAGGAGTACGGCGTGCGCAACGCGCAGGCCTCGGTGCTCGCTCCGACCGGCACCATCGGTCTCATGATGGACTGCGACACCACCGGTGTCGAGCCCGACCTCGGTCTTGTGAAGATCAAGAAGCTGGTCGGTGGCGGCACGATGTCGATCGTCAACCAGACGATCCCGCGTGCACTGCGTCGCCTCGGCTACAACACCCAGCAGGTCGACGACATCATCGCCTACATCGACGAGAACAAGTCGATCCTCGGCGCGCCGCACATCGAGTCGAGCCACCTGTCGGTGTTCGCCTGCTCGATGGGTGACAACACGATCCACTACGAGGGTCACGTGCGCATGATGGGTGCGATTCAGCCGTTCATCTCGGGCGCGATCTCCAAGACAGTGAACATGCCTGAAGACGTCTCGGTCGAAGACGTCGAGGAACTGCACATGCTCGCGTGGAAGCTCGGCATCAAGGCCGTGGCGATCTATCGCGACAACTGCAAGGTGGCCCAGCCGCTGTCGACGGCCAAGAAGGACGACGACAAGGCCGACGCCCCGGCATCTGCCGAAGCCCAGGTGAGCCAGGTCATCGAGCGCGTGGTCGAAAAGGTCGTCACGACACCGGTGCGTCAGAAGCTGCCGAAGAGCCGTCGCGGACGCACGTTCGAGTTCCGCGTTGCCGACTGCAAGGGCTTCGCGAACATCGGCGAGTACGAGGACGGTCGCCCCGGCGAGTTGTTCCTGACGGTGTCGAAGCAGGGCTCGACAATGGCCGGCATCATGGATGCCTTTGCCAAGTCGATCTCCTACGGACTCCAGTACGGAGTGCCGCTGCGCGCCTTCGTGGAAGCCTTCACCAACATGCGCTTCGAGCCGGCCGGTATGACCGACGACTCCGAGATCCGCATGGCGTCGTCGATCATGGATTATCTCTTCCGCCGCATGGCGCTCGAGTACCTGACACGCGAAGAGCGTGAGGAGCTCGGCATCTTGGGCGTGAGCGAGCGCATCCAGCCGACCCTGCCGGGTGTCGAAGAGTCGATCGTGCAGAACGCCAACGGCTCCGAGATGGCGACTGACCCGGTCTCGGCACCGTCGGTGTCCGAGTTCATGCAGGCCGTCGAACTGGGCGTCGCGCCCGAATCGGTGCGCAACGACCACTCTGCACCGCACGGAATGGTGCGCCACAGCGATGCGCCGATGTGCATGATGTGCGGGGTGCAGATGCAGCGCGCCGGCTCGTGCCACGCGTGCCCGTCGTGCGGCTCCACCAGCGGCTGCAGCTGATCACTCTCGGTCGCGCTCGTCGCGGCTAAATCGACACAACGCAGACAACCTCGGGGAGCACTCCCCGGGGTTGTCTATTTGTGTGACGGAATCGGTTGCCCAATGAAACGTATTCTTCGTCGATTGTCTGGCAGGCTTGACAACCATGACCCTCTGGATTCTCGTGCGCATCGTCATCGGTCTCGTGATGCTGATTGCGGGTGCTGAGTTCCTCGTCCGCGGGGCGGCATCAATTGCCTCGAGACTCGGCATCAGTGCCGTTGCGATTGGTCTCACCGTCGTTGCATTCGGCACCAGTGCTCCTGAACTGGCCGTGAGCGTCGGGTCTGCGCTTCGCGGCGAGGCCGAAGTCGCACTCGGCAATGTCATCGGCAGCAACATCGCGAACATCCTGTTGATTCTGGGTCTGTCGGCCGTTTTCGGCGGCCTGACCATTGCATCGCGCGTCGTGCGGCTCGATCTTCCCTTGGTGATGATCGCCTCGACCGTGGTCCTGCTGATGTCGCTCGACTCGTCGATCAGTCGCATTGACGGAGTCATCCTCTTCGCCGGCATCATCGCCTACACCGCGTGGCTGCTGCGTGCATCGCGTCGAGAGAGCAAGGACATGCTGGTCGAGTCGGCCTCCGCCGTCGCAGAAATCGAAGGCGGATCGGCTGACGATCCGGTGGTCGGGCTCGTTGCATATCTGGTCGGTGGTTTTGTGATGCTCGTCGTCGGAGCACAGGTGCTCGTGGGTGCCGCCACGGAGTTCGCCACCAATGCAGGCGTCAGCAAGATGGTTGTCGGTCTCACCGTGGTGGCCATCGGTACCTCGTTGCCAGAGCTCGCCACCTCGATGGTGGCGGCGTACCGGGGCGAGCGCGACATCGCGGTCGGCAACGTGGTCGGCAGCAACATGTTCAACTTGTTGAGTGTTCTCGGAGCCGCCGGAATCTTCGCCAAGAACGGCGTGGCCGTAGCCGACTCGTCGCTCACCATCGACTACCCGGTGATGATCGCGGCAACAGTCGTTCTGCTGCCGATTTTCTGGAACGGGTTCGCAATCAAGCGGTGGGAAGGGCTCCTACTGGTCGGCTTCTACGCGCTGTACATCGTCTTCTTGGCGCTGGATGCAACCGACCACTCCGCGACCGAGTGGGTGGGCCCGGCCGCGCTCGTTGCCGCCCCGCTCGCGATTCTTTCGTTCAGCGTTGCAGGGTTCCAGGGCTGGCGACAGCACAGGGGTGTTGCCCGCGGCCAGTGACACCCGATCGTGCGCCGGGTTTGACGCCCTAAGACGGGTGTCTTAGATTCAGTGAATGTCACGAGCCGGGGGGTTGGCGCGGGAGTCGATTCTCGACTCTGCCGAGCGGCATTTCGCCCTCCACGGAGTCGAGAACGCATCGTTGAGAGACATCGCGGTCGACGCGGGGCAACGGAACAACTCGGCGGTCGCATACCACTTCGGAGACCGAGCTGGACTCGCCGCGGCTGTGTTCTCGCGGAGCATGTCGGTTATCAACGACGCACGCAAGGATCAGCTTGCAGTTCTCGAGTCTGATGGGGCCGATTCGGTCGAGGCGCTTGTGGACATCCTGGTCTCACCTCTCGCACGTCACGTTGCATCGTCTGAGGGTTGGTACGGCAGGTTTCTCGCTCGGAACCGGGCCGATCGCATCGCACGGGAAGTGCGCGGCGGTCTTCCGGAGTCTGACATTGTGAGAGAAGTTCTCGTGCGTCTGTCCCGCCAGATGGAAGTCCCTTCCCGCGTCAGCACGTCGCGACTCGACCATGTGATGAACCACTACACGGCCGCACTCGCCGGGTGGGAGTGGGCGCGTGATCGGGGCGAACCCCGCATGTCGGCAGACGAACTTCGAACCGATCTCGTCGCAACCTCGAGCGGTCTGTTGACGGCGCCCGTGGTTGCGAGCACCAATCGCAAGTTGATGAGACAAGGAAGTACATGATGGGAACTCGCAGTTTTGACGTTGATTCGTCGCGTGTCGTGACGACGCCCGCAGGACAGAGGGTGCACCAGGACCACCTCGCACAGAGCGCCGTCCTTGCGCCGATGTTCCAGAGTCCCCGCGAAGGAGTGTGGACTCTCATCGGGAACGGTCTCTCCAATCAGTCGTTCATCCAGGCCCCCGACGGCGTCATCTGCATCGACACAGGAGAGTCGGTCGAAGAGATGAGAGAGGCGCTGCGGCGTCTCCGGGAGGTCAACGATTCGCCGATTATTGCGGTCTTCTACACGCACTTCCACTACGTCGAGGGAACGCGGGCGGTCCTGGAGGAGGATCGCCACGTCTCGCCCCTTCCTGTGGTCGGCCACGAGCGAATCTCGGCGAACAAGGCGCGGGCTGGGGGTGAAATTGGACCGGCGTACTCTCGCGGGCTCGTTGAGCAGTTCGCGCTCGCACTGCCCGATGCCGGTCCCGATGCAAACGTCAACGTCGGCCTCGGCTTTCATTTCCGCAATCCCGAGCACGCACCGTTCACTCCCGGCTTCATCCCCGTCACGCATCCGTTGGGTGACGGAGCGGGCTCGTTCGAGATCGGGGGGATGACGGTTCACTGGTCGCACGCTCCGAGCGACGCAGACGACTCGGTGAACTACTGGTTTCCGTCCATAGGGACCTGTGTCCACAATTCGGTCTGGCCGGCGCTGTTCAACGTGTTTCCGATTCGTGGTGAGGAGTATCGCGATCCTCGCGTGTTGATTCCCGGAGTTGACACGATCATCGGGTGGTCGCCGGAGTATCTCATCGGGGCCCACGGTCCTGCACTCGTGGGCAAGGATGTGATTCGCGAGAAGGCGACCCGATATCGGGACTCGATTCAGTACCTCTGGGACCAGACGGTCCGCGGGATCAACCGAGGGTGGACGACAGACGAACTCGCCGCGCGCGTCCGGTTGCCGGAGCTCTTCGACCAGGACTACCTCACTTCGGAACGGTACGGGGTGACCGAGCACCATGTCCGCCAGATCCATGCGGGACTCAGAGGATGGTTCGACGGCGACGAATCAAAGCTCTTTCCGCTGGAGAGTCGCGAGCGGTTCGGTCGCTTGATTGCGGGATTCGGCGGCCGCGATGCCGTTAGAAATGTCGCCGCGACGGCCCTCGCCGAGAACGATCTGAGATGGGCGATCGAGACCGCCACATGGCTGGTCAGATCAGACGGTGCCGACGCATCAGATCGGGAAATGCTCGCGTCGTGTCTGCGACTTCTCGCCGAACGAACTCCCGCCGCCAACATCCGAAGCTGGGCACTCACGAGGGCTCGTCACCTCGACGGAAGCGGATCCATGGATCGGTACCACGTGCACAGATTCAACCCTCGTTTTCTCACTCAGGTAGACACGGCAGCGATTGTGGCGACGCTGCGGGTGTTGGTCGACCCCGACAAGATCGAAGGAGTCGATCACCATGTCGCATTCGTCGTCGACGGCGACGAATGCGGGTTGCACGTCAGGAACGGGGTCGTCGTGCCGACGAACGGTTGGGGCGCCACGAGCATCGTGCGCACTGGCAGAGACACCCTGATTGCCGTTCTCTCCGGGCGTGAATCGTGGAGCGCGGCTGTCGGTGACGGACGGATAGTCGTCAGTGGAGATGCCGCAGCGGTCGATCGCATCAGGTCGGCATTCGACGTCGAGGGGCTGCGTTCGTGAGCGGAATCTCGGTGCGGCCAGACGGCCCAGATCTGCCGCGCCCGACGCGAGAGTTCGCCGGAACCCTCGGGCGACTGGTGGGCGAGTCCGAACCTGCGCCTCACCAGCTCGACCTGCCGCCCGCCGGAGCGCCGAATGTCGTGGTGGTCCTGCTCGACGACGTCGGCTTTGGTACGTGCTCGACATTCGGCGGTCCGGTGCCGACGCCTGCCCTCGACAGGGTCGCCAGCGAGGGCCTCCGCTTTAATCAGTTCCACACGACAGCTTTGTGCTCGCCGACCCGGGCATCGTTGCTGACGGGCCGAAATCACCATTCGGTGCACATGGGCGGGATCGCGGAAGGTGGTTCGTCGTTCCCCGGGTATGACTGCATCATGCCGCCAGAGGCCGCGACGGTCGCTGAGGTTCTGAGATTGTCGGGGTACTCGACTGCGGCATTCGGAAAATGGCACCTCACGCCGCTCTTTGAACAGAGCCTCACGGGGCCGTTTGATCGATGGCCGACGGGCCAGGGTTTCGACAGGTTCTACGGCATTTTGTCTGCTGAGGCGAGCCAGTACGAGCCGCCGATGTTCGATCAGACGTCTCCCGTCATGCCGTACGAGGGGCGCGACGACTATCACATGAGCGAGGACATCGCCGAGAAGGCGATCGAGTGGATGCGGCTTCAGCGAACCACCAATCCTCACCGGCCGTTCTTCATGTACTGGGCAACAGGCGCAATGCACTGTCCGCACCATGTGTGGCCCGAATGGGCAGACCAGTTCAAGGGTCAGTTCGATGACGGGTGGGATGCGCTTCGGGAGCGCATCTACCGTCGCCAGCTCGAACTCGGAGTGATTCCTCCCGGCACAGCTCTCACTCCGCGGCCAGATGAAGTCCCCGGATGGGATGACTACCCGGATCGGTACAAGCCTGCCGCCGCCCGATTGATGGAAGTGTTCGCGGGGTTCATGGCGCACACCGACGCGCAGGTTGGCCGACTGCTGGATGCTCTCGATGAGCTCAACATCGCCGACGACACCATTTTCATCTACGTCACCGGTGACAACGGTGCATCCGCCGAGGGAACCGTGAACGGTGCGTGGAGTGCTCCCTCCTTCCAGAACGGGATTCCGGAAGATCCCGAGTGGATACTCGATCACATGGCGGATTTCGGCACCGCGCGGTGCGAGAACCACTACAACCTCGCATGGGCGTGGGCGCTCGACTCGCCCTTCCAGTGGATGAAGCAGATCGCGTCGCACTTTGGTGGAACTCGCAATGCGATGGCCGTGCGATGGCCGGCGAAGATCGCCGACAAGGGTGCACTTCGCTCCCAGTTTCATCACGTCGTCGACCTGTATCCGACGATTCTCGAAGCGGCAGGAATTTCGGCTCCGCGAGCCGTGAACGGAATCGAACAGATGGATCTCCACGGTGTGTCGATGCTCGAGTCGTTCCAGTCGGGCGACGCCCCCGAGAGTCATCACTCCCAGTACTTCGAGATGTTCGGCAACCGAGCGATGTACAGCGACGGATGGATCGCGTCGTGTTTTCACGGCCGTGTTCCGTGGAAACGGTTTGACTCGGTGCCGTTCGACGGCCCGCAGGAGAAGTGGGAGTTGTACGACATCAAGAACGACTTCTCACAGGCGGTCGACCTCGCGGCTCGACACCCCGAGAAACTCGCAGCGCTTCAGGCGCTCTTCAACGTCGAGGCGGAGAGACACAACGTCTATCCGCTCAAGGAACCAGGCCAGACAATGGGAGCCAAGTATCTGGTCACAGACGCACTTGCCGGTGTTCGAACGATGACCTACACGACGGCCAACTGGCGCATGCCCGAGCGCAACGTCGTGAATCTGAAGAATTGCTCGTTCCGGATAGATGCCGACGTCACGGTGGCTGCGGGAGTGCGCGGGGTCATCGCATGTCAGGGGGGGAACATGGCGGGATGGTCCCTCTACGTCGACGAGGAATCGCGCCCCGTGTACCACTACAACTGGTTGGGCCATGAACACTTTGTGGCGGTCGGTCGAGGACCGCTTACGCCGGGACGACATACAGTGACGGTTGACTTCGCCTACGACGGAGGAATGGGCGGAGGCGGTGATGCTGTGGTCTCGGTCGACGGTGTCGCGTCGGCGGCGGTGAGAGTCGAGCGAACGGTGCCCGTCGTGTTTTCGATGAGCGGCGAGACCTTCGACGTGGGGCTCGACTCGGGCGCAGTCGTCGGGAATTATCCGCACGTCTATCGATTCGCCGGGACGATTCACGGTGTGACGCTCGAACGTCTGAGTGAACCGTCGCGCGAGGTGATGGAACTTCTCGTCGACGCCGAGTTTCGCGCTTCTTTGATGATTCAGTGACATTCGCAGTCACTGCAGGTTCTTCTGACGGAGGATTGTCCCGGCGGATCATCTGACCAACTCGTTAGTTTCCGCCGTGGGAGGTGTGAGATGCGTGCAGTCAGGCTCATGTCGTGGAAGAGCGAGCCGGAAGTAGTCGAGGTGACGAAGCCGTCACCCGGTCCGGGTCAGGTGCTCGTCAAGATTGGCGGTGCCGGTGCATGTCACTCCGACTTGCATCTCATGCACGATTTCGATGCAGGCATGTTGCCGTGGTCGCCGCCCTTCACTCTCGGTCACGAGAACGCTGGATGGGTCGAGGCAACGGGCGATGGTGTCAGCCAAGTGCGTATCGGTGATGCTGTCGCGGTGTACGGCCCGTGGGGCTGCGGTGCGTGCGTGCGCTGTGCGATTGGCACCGAGAACTACTGCGAGAACCCGGCGGCGGCACCCGTTCCAGGTGGGGGAGGCGGGCTCGGTCTCGACGGCGGCATGGCCGACTTCATGCTCGTGCCGCATGAGCGCCTGTTGGTGCCGTTGCCCACCGGGCTCACCCCCGAGGTCGCCGCTCCACTCACCGACGCCGGGCTGACGCCTTATCACGCAGTGCGGCGCTCGTGGGAGAAATTGCCGCCCGGCTCGACAGTGGTCGTGATTGGTGTCGGTGGGCTCGGGCACATGGCGGTACAGATCCTGAAGGTGACGACGGCGGCGCGGGTGATCGCGGTCGACACCAAGGACTCGTCGTTGGCGCTCGCCACGGCAATGGGGGCAGACCATGTGCTGCTGTCTGACGCGTCGACGGCGGCATCGATTCGCGACCTCACCGGTGGCCGCGGCGCAGACGTCGTGCTCGACTTCGTCGGGACCGAAGGCACCGTCTCGACTGCGCGCACCGCGGCGCGCACGTTGGGAGATGTCACGTTGGTGGGCCTTGCCGGAGGCTCGGTGCCGTTCTCGTTCTTCTCCCAGCCGTACGAGGTGAGCCTGCAGACCACCTACTGGGGGTCGCGCGGCGAACTAGTGGAGTTGTTTGACCTTGCCGTGCGCGGTCTGGTGCATGCCGAGCACACCGTCTACGGTCTCGACGACGCGCCGCAGGCCTATCGCGACCTTGAGGAAGGGCATGTGAAGGGGCGTGCTGTGATCGTTCCCTGAGACAACCCTCGTCGTCTCGGGGAGGCGCGGGCGTATGGTGAGACACATGGAGGGTCGTTTTCTCACGTGGAACCTGTGGTGGCAGTTCGGTCCCTGGCGAGAGCGCCAGGAGGCGATTCTCACTGTCTTGCGCGCCGAACGGCCCGATGTGGTCTTCCTGCAAGAGGTGTGGGCCCAAGAGGGCGGGCTCGACCAGGCGCAGTGGCTCGCCGACGAGCTCGACATGGACGTCGCCCGTACCGAGGGGCCGTGGTTTGACGACGGGGTGAGCCTCGGCAACGCCGTCTTGTCGCGGTGGCCGATCGTGCGCTGGGAGGTGCACCGACTTCCCGACGCGACCGGTGCGCCAAGTTCGCGTCGTGCAATCGTCGCACTCATAGACACTCCTCACGGACGGTGGTGGACGGTGTGCACGCACCTCGACTACAAGTTCGATGCGTCTGCCACCCGTATCGCCCAGTGCGAGGCGCTGTGTGCGATCGTCGACTCGCTGCGCACCGACCCCGAGAACGAGAACCCGGTCGTTGTCGGCGGCGACTTCAATGCCGTGCCCGACTCAGACGAGATTCGCATGCTGACAGGCCGGCGCGAGCCGGCGATCGACGGGCTCGTCTTCACCGACATGTGGGAAGTCGCAGGCGAGGGGCTCGGCTTCACGTGGCGCCGCGACAACCCCTACATCGATGACTCAACCTGGCCGAACCGGCGTCTCGACTATCTCTTTGTGTCCTGGCCTAGGCCGAGGCCGCTCGGCAACCCGACGTCGGTGTGGCTGGCAGGTGTCGAGCCGGTCGGGGGCGTGCAACCGAGCGACCATGCCGCCGTCGTGGCCGACCTCAGAATGACGGAATGACCGCGGGGTGTGACGGTCGCGTCACCAGGCGCAGCGCATGCGCTTGATGCCGTTGATGAACGCGCTCTGCAGGTAGTCGGGCTCGCTCGTGATCTCGAGCGTCGGCACGCGACGGCGGATCTCGTCGAACATGACGGCGATCTCGCGTCGCGCGAGGTTCGCACCGAGGCAGAAGTGCGGACCACCCGCGCCGAAACCTACCTGTGCGGGGGTTGCCGGGCGGCGCACGTCGAAGGTGTCGGCACGGTCGAACACGCGCTCGTCACGGTTGCCCGACTGGTAGACCAACACGACTTTCTCGCCCTCTGAGATCTTCTGGCCATTGATCTCGGTGTCCTGCGTGGCGGTGCGGCGGAAGTGGATCACCGGCGTCGCGTACCGCACGATCTCTTCGACGGCGGACTTGGTGTGTGTCTCGAAGTCGTCGAACCAGATCTTCTTCTGGTCGGGGTTCAAGGTCAGCTCGCGCATGCCATGAGCGATCGCGGTGCGGGTGGTCTCGTTGCCGGCGACCACGAGGAGTATGAAGAACGATCCGAATTCCTGTGCGGTGAGGCGCTCGCCGTCAACGACCGCGTTCATCATCACCGAGGCGATGTCGTTGCGCGGGTTCTTCAGGCGATCCTCGCCGAGCGCGAGGGCATAGGCGAAGATCTCGCTGCCGACTCTCACGAGGTCTTCGAACGTGCAGACGTATTCGGGGTCGCCGACGCCGAGGATCACGTTGGTCCACTGGAAGATCATCTCTTCGTCTGACTCGGGGATGCCCATCATGTCGCAGATGATCTGGAGAGGCATCAGGGCTGCGACCTCTCTCACGAAGTCGCACTCACGCTCGGGGAAGCGTTCGAACATGCGGTCGACCACGGCCTTGGAACGCACCCGCACCGATTCCTCGAGCGCGGTGATCTCCTTCGGCGTGAAACCCTTCGAGACGATGCTGCGCAGTCGGAAGTGCTTCGGGTCGTCCATGTTGATCATCGAGCCGAAGAACTCGTTGATCTCGACCGGCAGGTCGCCGATGTTCGAGCCCTTGCCCGAGCAGAACACCTGCGGATTGCGGCTCACGTGCCAGATGTCGTCGTGGCGGGTGAGAGCCCGGTAGCCGGGGCCAGGCGGAATGGGAGAGTTCTCTACCTGTCGCTCGGCGAAGTATTGGAACGGTGACTCATTGCGCAGGGTCTTGAACGCGGAGAACCGCCAGTCGCGTGGCTTGGTCCAGAACTCGGGGTTCGAGAGGTCGATGTCTGAGAGGGGGACGCGCAACTCGCTCATGGCGGAAGACTACGGCCCGGGTACCCTCGCGCCCGTGGCCGAGTTCACTTTCTTCGTGGATGCCGACCTGTATGCCATGAACGGCGGGGAACTGGCCGCCAGCGAGGACGACCTCCACCAGGCAGGCATCGAGCGGGTCGACATCCCCGCCGAATACGGAGCCGACCTCGGCGAGCGGATCCCCGTGCGCGTTCGCGGCACCGCGAAGGGCATTCGCTTCTACGCACGCCTCCTCGGAGTGGTCGACCCGCTGCAACTCGAGGAAATGGAGCGAGTTCTGGCCGCCGCAGTTGCCCGCGAGCAGGACGCTGGTCGGGAAAGTTCCGACGGCTACTCTTCCTGAATCGGTTCCGAGCACCGGGGCCGCATCTCCAGTTGAGATCCGAAAGGAAACCCCATGCCCGAGGCAGTCATTGTCGCAACAGCCCGCAGCCCCATTGGCCGCGCCAACAAGGGTTCGCTCGTCGACCTCCGTCCCGACGACATGGCGGCACAGATCGTGCGCGCCCTCATGGCACAGGTTCCCCAGGTCAAGGCCGACGATGTCGAAGACCTGATGATGGGCATCGGTCAGCCCGCCGGTGAAGGCGGCTTCAACATCGCCCGCGTCGTGTCGGTGCTCGCCGGTCTCGACAACGCCCCTGGCGTCACGGTGAACCGTTACTGCTCGTCGTCGCTGCAGACAATCCGCATGGCCGCCCACGCTATTCGCGCGGGCGAGGGCGACTGCTTCATCGCCGCCGGCGTCGAGACGGTCAGCCGCTACGCCTCTGGTGCGAGCGACTCGGCCCCGAACGCGATCTTCAAGCCTGCCGGTGAGCGCACCAAGGCGCGCGCACAGGGCGGCCAGGGCACGTGGGCCCCGGCCGAGGGACTTCCCGACATGTACATCGCTATGGGCCAGACCGCCGAGAATGTCGTCGAGCAGGAAGGTGTCACCCGCGAGGAAATGGACCGTTTCGGTGTCCGTTCGCAGAACCTTGCATGCGAGCACGTCGACAACGGCTTCTTCGAGCGCGAAATCACTCCGCTCACTCTGCCCGACGGCACGGTCGTCTCGAAGGACGACGGCCCGCGCCCGGGCACGAACTACGAAGCCGTGTCGCAGCTGAAGCCCGTGTTCCGCCCCGACGGCACCGTCACTGCAGGCAACGCATGCCCGCTCAATGATGGCGCTGCCGCCGTGTTGGTGATGAGCGACACCAAGGCCAAGCAACTCGGTCTCACCCCGCTCGCGCGCATCGTCTCGAGTGGCGTGTCGGGTCTGAACCCCGAGATCATGGGCCTCGGTCCGATCGAGGCCTGCCGCCAGGCGCTGAAGCGTGCAGGCATGTCGATCGACCAGATCGACCTCGTCGAGATCAACGAGGCATTCGCCGCGCAGGTGCTGCCGTCGGCCAAGCACCTCGGCATCCCGATGGAGAAGCTGAACGTGCACGGCGGTGCGATCGCTCTCGGTCACCCGTTCGGCATGACCGGCGCCCGCATCATGACCACGCTGATCAACGGTCTGCAGTGGGAAGACAAGCAGTACGGCATGGAGTCGATGTGCGTCGGTGGTGGCCAGGGCATGGCCATGATCGTCGAGCGCCTCAGCTGAACTGATGTCGCGCCGACAGGCGCAGACACTTCACGTCGATGGTTCGGTGGCGGGTGTCTCTCTCACCATGAGGGCGACACCCGCACCGCCCAACACCATCAACGCGGCCGCAAAGCCGAACGTGGCGAGCGGCCCGGCAGCGCCGTAGATGGCAGGAGAGATGAGCGACATGACTGTCGCCGTCAGAAGATCTCCGCTGCCGGCGAGCCCTTGTGCCGCGGCGGCCCGACCCTTCGGTGCGACCTGGGCCATCAGCGACTGAGCCGCCGGAATCGACATCGCCCCGATCACGCCCTCGACAATCGCGAAGCCGACGAGCAGCCACGGATCCCGCAAGATTCCGTACACGAGCACCAGAGGCACCGTCGCGAAAAGCCCGACGACGGTCATCTTCGCCGGGCCGCGGCGGTCGGCGAGGCGTCCGCCAGCCGCGCCGAGCACGATGAACGGAATCGTGTACAGCAAGAACGTGAGCCCGACCTGGAAATTGTTCCCGCCCTGGTCGGTGATGTAGCGGTCCCACAGCGCGTCGTAGATGCCGACGGGCACGAACAGCGTGAGCGAGGCGAGCACGGCGGCACGCACGGGCTTGAGACGCAGCAACTCAAACGACAGACGCCCCGAGTTGTCGGACGTCGGCAGCTCGGGAATGGTGCGGCCGATCACGAACGCGAAGGCGGCGAGAGCGACGACGGCGAAGATCAAGAATGCACCACGCAGCCCGAACGGCTCGATGAGCAGCGCGCCGATGAGCGGGCCGCCCGTGAAGCCGGCGAGTTCGACGCCGCGCAGTCGGCCGAGGCGCTCTGCCGCGCGCGACTTGTCGATGTTGGCGGCGATGGCACGGATTGCCGGACCGCTCGTCCCGAGCGAGGCGCCGGCTACGGCGCGAGCGACGATGAACATCGCGAGAGACTCGCCGAATGCGAACAAGGTCGACCCGAGCGAGGCAAGGAGGAGGGCGGCGAGCACGAATCGCTTCGGGTGGCCCTTGTCGGCGCGCGGGGCGAGGAACAGCTGCACCACGAACGATGTTGCGAAACCGGCGGCGGCGATGAGCCCGAGTCCGGCGTCGTCGAAGTCGTACTTGTCCTGCAGGTCCGACAGTGCGGGAAAGATCATGCTGTTCGACACCGGCACGGCGAAACCGCACAAGAGCAGCGGCCCGATGCCGAGTGTGAAGCGCTCGAGTCCGGTGGCGGTGGGGGTGTCGGTGGTCATCGGTCGGGGGTCCTCAGTCGGAGTCGTCACGCTGTGAAGCCGTCCCACCGGTTCATCCGATCGGCACGAACGACCACCGTATCGTCGATGTCGATTCGGCTCGTGGTTCGCACCACATGAGGTGTACCGATGTGGGTGAACTCGGCGAGCAGCCATCCGTCTGTTCCGTTTTCGACGCCGGCACCGTCAGAGCCGAGCGGGTGCACGACGCCGATGTCGAGTCCGGCGAGGTCGGCCTCGGCGCGCCACATGTCGGCGAGGCCGCGTCGCAGCGTTGCCTCTGACACCAAGTCCGGGCCGTTCAGAACCAGCTCGACCGTGTCGACACGCACTGCAACAACCTCGGAACGATCGACGATGTCGCCGCCGAGCATGTCGTCGAACTCCACCACGACGGGACCCGCGTCGGGGAGCGAGGCTCCGACAGTGCCGTAGCGAACGATCGGCAGTCCGTCGTCGTCGACCGTGGAGACCTTGATGCGGTCGCCGTGGCGGAGCGGTCCGCTCATCGGCCGAGGTCCGCAAGCACCGCGTCGGAGAATGGTGGCCACTGGTCGAGTCCCCAGGTGTCGAACTCGGTCTCCGACAGCATCACGCAGGCGACATCTGCGACAGGGTCGACCCAGAGGAACGTTCCGACGCCACCGAAGTGGCCGAACGTCGCGGCGGAGTTGCGCGTGCCGGTCCAGTGCGGGGTCTTGTGTCCGCGAACTTCAGGACCGAGTCCCCACGGGCAGGGGTCGAACGAGCCGATGCCGGGGACGACGCCAGACAGAGCGGGCATGTGGGTCGTGACGGCCTCGAGCCAGGTCTCCCGCGAGATCAGGCTGGGCGAGCGCAGCTCGCGCGCGAATGCAACGAGATCGTCGACAGTCGACCAGACGTCCTTTGCGCACGACCCGCGCAGCTCACTCGAGTCCATTTCGAGTGGCGAGAACACCGCCTCGCCCAGGTAGTCGGCGATCGCCATGTCGGTCGAGGCCTCCATGTGGGCCGCGATCAGGTCGTATCCCGAGTTCGAATAGATGCGTTTCGCACCCGGCTTGCCGACGGGTTGTGCTCCTTCGAACGGGTAGCCGCCTGCGTGGCACAACAGGTGCCGCAGCGTGCATCCCTCCTGGCCCACCGGATCGTCGAGTGAGACGCTTCCTTCTTCGACTGCCACGAGCACGGCCCACGCCGTGAGGAGTTTGCTCACCGATGCGATGCGCTGCCGGTGCGACGTGTCGCCACGGGTCTCGACCGACGTGTCCCCTGTTGCGTCGCGCCACACGATCGCAGCCGACCATGCAGGGGCCGGCCACTGCCCGGCCACGTCCCACGCACGAGGGCAGGAGGAGCCGGCCGCCATCGGGCTCAGGCGCCGGCGCGGATCAACTCGGCGACACGGAACGCCAAGTCGAGCGACTGACGTCCGTTCAGACGCGGGTCGCAGATGGTCTGGTAGCGACTGTCGAGATCGTCGTGGGTGAGGTCGTCGGTGCCACCAGTGCACTCGGTGACGTCGTCGCCGGTGAGTTCCACGTGAATTCCGCCCGGCCAGGTTCCTTCGGCCTTGTGGGCGCGCACGAAACCGGCGATCTCCGACACGACGTCTTCGAAGTGACGGGTCTTGCGGCCGTTCGGGGCAGTGACGGTGTTGCCGTGCATCGGGTCACAGGCCCACACGATGGGGTGGTCGGTCTGCTTGACGGCACGCAGCAACGGCCTCAGAGTGTCTTCCACCTTGTCGGCTCCCATTCGGCTGATCAGTGTCAGGCGTCCGGGGATGCGCGCCGGGTTGAGCGTCTCGCAGAGATCGAGAATCCACTCGGGTGTCGTCGACGGTCCGATCTTGCAGCCGATCGGGTTGCCGACGCCGCGCAGGAACTCGATGTGCGCACCGTCGAGCTGCCGCGTGCGCTCGCCGATCCAGAGCATGTGCGCCGAGCAGTCGTACCACTGGCCGGTGAGCGAGTCTTCGCGGGTGAGGGCCTGCTCCCACCCGAGGATCAACGCCTCGTGGCTGGTGTAGACGTCAACCTCGTGCAGCATCGGGAAGCTGTCGGTGTCGACTCCGCAGGCATGCATGAAGCGCAGGGCGCGTTCGATCTCGTGTGACAACTCCTCGTAGCGCTGTCCCTCGGGGCTCGAGGCAACGAACTCCTGCGTCCAGGCCGCCACCCGGTTGAGGTCGGCGAAACCTCCCTTGGTGAATGCACGCAACAGGTTCAGCGTGCTCGCCGACTGGTGGTAGGCGTGCACGAGTCGCTCCGGGTCGGGAACGCGCGCCGCCGTGGTCGGCAGAGGGTCGTTCACGATGTGGCCTCGGAACGAGGGCAGCTCGAGATCGCCGATCTTCTCCGTCGGTGACGAGCGGGGCTTGGCGAACTGACCGGCCATGCGGCCCACCTTCACCACCGGAACACCCATCGAGTACGTGAGCACGACAGCCATCTGCAAGATCACCCGCAACTTCTCACGAATATTGACGGCGCTGAATTCTTCGAAGCTTTCGGCGCAGTCACCCGCCTGCAACAAGAAGGCATTGCCGGCGGCCACCTGAGCGAGCGAGGCCTGGAGAGAGCGGGCCTCGCCGGCGAACACGAGCGGAGGGAAGCTGGCGACCTGCTTCAGCGCGGCATCAAGAGCGGCCTCGTCGGGCCAGTCCGGCTGCTGGGCGGCAGAAAAGCCGCGCCAGGAATCGGGAGACCAGCTGCGTGCCATAGGGGATACAGCATCGCCGCATCGGCACCCGTTTCGCAACGGGTATTTGAACGGCTCCGGGGGAGAGCCTCGAAGGGTCAGACGGCGAGGATGCGCTCTGCGTCGTCGCGCAGACCTTCAACGGCGCGGCTCACGAGGCGGCGTGCGGCTTCGGCGGTGACGCCGAGGTCTTCGCCGACCTCTCGGAAGCTCTTGCGCTCACCGTCGAGGAGGCCGAAGCGGGCCTCGACGGCGTACCGGGCGCGCTCGTCAAGGGTGCCGAGCAGTTCGTCGAGCAGTTCCTTGTCGACGAGATCCATGACCGCGTCTTCAGGGGTGCCCTGGCCGTTGTCCATGAGGTCGCCGAGCGTGGCATCGCCGTCATCGCCGACGGTCTTGTCGAGCGACACCGGGGTGGTGAGGCGGTGAAGTTCGGCGTTGTTCGCATCGAGCGTCTCGCCGTCACCTGAGGCCTGGCGCAGGGCGGCACGAAGGCTCGCCGAGCGGTCACCGGGGATGCGGATGAGGCTGGCCTTCTGGTCGAGGGCGCGGCCGATGGCCTGGCGGATCCAGAACGTGGCGTACGTCGAAAACTTGAAGCCACGGCGCCAGTCGAACTTGTCGACGGCATGCTCGAGACCGAGGTTTCCCTCCTGGATCAGGTCGAGAAGGTCCATTCCCTGGGGGAGGGGGTACCGGCGTGCGATCGAGACCACGAGACGCAGGTTGGCGCGAATGAAGCGGTCCTTTGCGGCGGCGGCGTTGCGAAGGTCGCGGCGCAGGGCGGCCGAGCGCTCGCCGGCTTCGATGCGGGCGGCTGCCTCGCGGCCGGCCTCGATGGCCTTCGAGAGCTCGCGCTCGTCTTCGGCGGTGAGGAGGGCAACCTTGCCGATGTCGTTGAGGTAGAGACCGATGGAGTCGTTCATGATGCGTCTTTCAACCAATTCGTCGTCGTGTCTGTTCCCGTGCGACCCGTGGCAGGGGACACAAGGGGATGTTGTTCGACCGGGCGGATCCCTGTCGGGGGGACTTGTGACAGTAACACGGGCTTGTACCGCGCGCTAGGGGGAAAAGCAACTAGTCCATACCAAGACGTGCTACCTACACTTCTCGCGTGTCGTCTGCCTCGCATTCGCCTCGTTGGGGCCTCTTCGGCGGCACGTTCGACCCGCCTCACCTGGGGCATCTGGCGGCCGCGGAAGCAGTTCGGGACCGTCTGGGGCTCGACAAAGTGGTGTTCATGGTGGCTGGCGAGCCGTGGCAGAAGGCTGGGCGGCCGGTGCCACTGACATCGGGAGCCACGCGGGTCGAGATGGTGCGGGCTCTCATCGAAGGAGTGGAGGGTCTCGAGGTCGGCGACGACGAGGTTCGCCGGGGCGGCCCCACGTACACGGTCGACACCCTCCGCGACTGGCACGCGGCCAGGCCGGAGGTGAAGGTCTTTCTGGTGCTCGGGGCAGATGCGGCCACGAACTTCGGCACCTGGAGGGAGCCCCACGAGGTGCTCGCGCTCTCTACGCTCGTCGTCGTGTCTCGCCCCGGTGTCGCCCGCCTCGACCTGTTCGCAGGCGCGCATGCTGAGTGGGTCGAGATGGAGCCGGTGGACGTGTCGTCGTCGGCGATCAGGGACTCGGTGGCAGCCGGCGGCGCGCCGTTCGGAACCACCGCAGCGGTCGCGCGGTTGATCGCCGACCGTCGTCTGTATCGCGGTGCACAGTGACTGCGATCCCGTCGCGTCGTCGTCGCCGATATCTCGCCGCGGTCGCCACGTCGCTCTTGGCGTTGGTGTCGCTGCCGGCTGGAGTTCTGATTGGTGCGACGAGTTTGTTGAACGACTCCGGGGGCAATCGAGTTGCCGAAAACCCTGCTATCCAGATTCCGCGCAGTGAACTGCAGTTGTTCGTCGTGACGAGTGCACGGTCGACGGTCGCCGCGATCGCAGTTGTGGTGCTCGCCCCCGAGGGTCGAGGAGGAACGATCGTGTCGATCCCCGTGGGCATGGCTGCCGATGTGGCAGATGCTGAAGCGCCGCGGCGCGTTGCAGATGCATTTGCGACCGGAGGTGTCGATGCAGTGCGTGCCGAAGTAGAAGATGCACTGAACGTCATTGTCGATGCGACAGTCGAGCTCGATGCCGCCGCTCTTGGGGCGGCGCTTGCCGGAGTCGGCACGCAACCGGTCATGCTCGGCACCGCGGTGTGGGACGGAGCCGGTGACGACATCACCCAGGTGTTGAAGCCTGGTTCGGCTCCAGTCGACGCTGCCGGCATCGCCGCAGGGTTGGCTGCCGTTCAGGACGATGCCCCCGAATCGACGAGGCTGCCCCAGGTGAAGGCGCTGTGGACCGCGGTGGCGCGCGCAGGAGTTGAGGGCGACGTATCGTCATCGCCGACCACGACAGTCGGCGACAGCGCGACCAGCGCACCCCCGACGCCGACTGAATTCATGGGGCGCCTGCTCTCTGGCCGTGTCGACGTGTGGCAGGTGTCGTCGTCGCGTCTCGTCGATGCCCAGCGCAACCCGGCTGGCCTCGATCTGTATGCGATCGACGGCATTGAGGCCTTGATGGTGATGGCCAGCGTTGCCCCGGGTGCATTGACAATCGCGACAGAGAATGCGGCCGTGATGATCGACATGCCGTTCGATGACGCCGTGCTGACGAAAGAGGCGGTGACCCGCTTGTCGTTCCTCGGGGCACATGTTGCAGTCGTGCGTCGGGGACTTGATGCCCCGCAGGAGCGGACACTCGTACACGCCTCTGACTCGATCGCACGGACGGAGGCCGAGTCGTGGGGATCGTTGATGGGGCCGATGGAATTCGTCGAGAGTGACGAGATCATCTCCGGCGTGGACGTCGTAATCGTGATCGGGTACGACTTCAAGGCATTTGTCGCCGGCGGCTCGTCGGCTGCGACATCAACGACGGTGGCCGGATGAGCGCGATCGACATCGACTCACTTGATCTCGCGCGGCTCGCTGCATCGGCGATCGATGCAAAGCAAGGGGCCGACATCGTCGTGCTGCCGGTGGGCGAAGTGCTCGGGATCGTCGAGTACTTCGTGGTTGCGAGCGGGTCGAACCCGCGTCAGATTCGGGCCATCTGCGACTCCGTGCTCGAAGAAGTGCGGGACGCCACCGGACGCGGTCCTTTGCGCCGGGAGGGTGCCGGCGAACAACAGTGGGTGCTGATCGACTACGGCGACGTGGTCGTGCACGTGTTCTCCGACGAGGCCCGTCGTTTCTACGAGATTGAGCGGCTCTACCGCGACGTGACGCCGGTCGACTGGGCGGGCTGAGCGCTGATCACGCCCCGGCGGAGGCTGGGGCGGCCGGGTCGGCTTGGTAGAGTCGGCATTCCCGAAACGGGGCTGTAGCTCAGTTGGCAGAGCGCTTGCATGGCATGCAAGAGGTCAGGGGT
>JBMTOT010000007.1:0-43212 GCA_049442935.1 Ilumatobacteraceae bacterium
TCGGGACACCTGTCACTCGGAACGACGTTGGGAATAGGGCGCAGTAGTCACGGGGTTGAGTGTGTGGACGCCAGGTAATTCCGCCTGGTGAACCCCCCCAAGGAGAACCCCCATGAAGAAGACCAGCAAGCTGGCCGCTTTCGCCGCCGCGTCAGTGTTGTTCCTCGCCGCTTGCGGTGACGACAACTCGACGAGCGACACCACGGTTGCGGCCGACACCACAGAGGCACCTGCTGCCGAGCCCGGCTCCATCGTCGAAGTTGCCCAGGGCAGCGCCGACTTCTCGACGCTCGTCGCCGCAGTCGTTGCGGCCGATCTTGCCGAGACGCTCTCGGGCGAGGGCCCGTTCACGGTCTTCGCACCGACCAACGCCGCGTTCGAGGCACTGCCGGAGGGTCTGCTCGAGAAGCTGCTACTCCCCGAGAACAAGGCCGTTCTCGCCAGCATCCTGACCTACCACGTGGTGTCGGGTGAGGTGTTCGCAGCCGACGTGACCGACGGTGACGTTCCGACCGTCGAGGGCTCGACCATCGCGGTGAGTACCGCCGACGGTGTGAAGCTCAACGACTCGGCAACCGTGACAACGGTCGACGTCGAGGCGTCGAACGGCGTCATCCACGTCATCGATGCGGTGATCGTGCCGCCGACGGTCGACCTCACCTCGCTCTAAGCGTCGAACGACTCCGAGATGGGGCCGGCTGACGGGGAGACCCGCCAGCCGGCCCCATCGACGTTCTTGCGACACAGAGCGACGATGCACCCGCCGAACCCTCCTCCGGTCATGCGGGCACCGAAGACCCCCGGAGTCGCGGCCAGGTCCGCAACGGCGGCGTCCATCTGCGTGGTCGACACCTGGTACTCGTGCGACAGACTCCGATGGCTTTCGCTCATTAACCGTCCGGCGGTCGTGAGGTCACCTGATGTCACTGCCGCCGCGAACGCGATGACGCGTTCATTCTCGGTCACCACGTGGTGTGCACGTGCGCGAATGACATCGTTCGAGATGCGCGCGACGTCGTCGAGGGTCGCCGAACGAAGCGGCCCGATCTCGGATTCTGCCGCCCCGCACTCGGCGACGCGGTCGGCATAGGCGGATCCGACCAGAGTGCGATGCGCGACGAAGCGCACCAGGATTGCCGCATCGTCTGGGATCGGGACGTGGGCCACCGAGAGGTCGGTGCAGTCGATCATCGTCGCGTGTCCCTCACGGGCCGATGCGATGCTCAACTGGTCCATGATTCCGGTTGGAACACCGGTAGCGAGATGTTCAGCTCGTTGGCAGAGCAGAGCCAGATCTTTCGCGCCGCCGTCGAAGCCGAGCGCGAGGGCAGCCGCGATTTCGAGTGCGGCCGACGACGAGAGTCCCGCTCCGACGGGCAAGTTTGTCGACGCACGCCCGTCGAACCCTCGAGGAGCATCCATCAGAGACGCGACGGCGGCGACATATCGGCCCCATGACGGTTCAAGGGACTGGTCGTACGGGCGCCCAGGCGAGAACGTGACCGTTCCCTCGGCATCGTTCGAGTGCAGCGTCACTGTCTCGGCAGGGGTGAAGTCGATCACCGTGCGCATGTCGATGGCCATTGGCATCACGAGTCCGCCGGTGTAGTCGACGTGGTCGCCGATCAGGTTCACCCGCCCGGGTGCACTCACGCGATGCATCACACGAGTGCGCGGAGTCGCGATGCGACGTCGGCGGGGTCGACGGGATTGAAGTATTCGCCCGTCGCCACTTCGACGGCCGCGATGAAGCGAGGCAGTCGGGGAGCGCGCCACGGCGACACCACTTCGAGGTTCAGCCAGGCATCTGGCCATGCCGCGGTGTCGCGGGGCGACTGATTGATCCACATCATGTACGGACACGGCTCGCCGTGGAGAGACGCGAGTGCGCGCATGAGAACCGACAATGAGGCGGCGAGCCCGTGCCTGGTCGCGGTGTCGGCCGCGCAGAGGTCGGGCACCCGCTCGACCGGCGCGAGACGCACCGAGACCGGATGAACCGGAGCCGACTCGCACCACACTCGCCAGCCGTCGATGTCGGCGATCAACCGCTCACCCGGGTCGGTGTCGGGAACCCAACGCGCCCGGAGCATTCGTGCCGAGCGATCGGGAACATGGTCGAAGGCGTAGATCTGTCCGTGCGGGTGAGCGATCGTGGCACCGATCTCTGCGCCGAAGTTTTCGAACACGACCACGTGCTCGCCGCCGGGAAGTTCGCGCAAGGCGGTGGTTCGATCGGCCCACAGGTCGACGATGCGCGTGATGTGATCCGCCTCGAGCGAGGCAAGAGTGGCCTCGTGGTCGGGGGAGTACAGCACCACCTCAGCCGCACCGCCCTCGAGTGCCGGCCACCGGTTCTTGAAGGCGCGCACCTCGTAGGGATCGGGAGCCTCGAGGCCTCCCACGCAGAATGGACAGGAATCGACAGGGAGATTCGGTCTCGACTGACGTCCGGCGACGAGGTGCACCACCGTTCCGAGATGAGGGTCGGTGCGAATCTCGTGCGTCATGGTTGACGAGTCTCGTGGCCGGTTCAGCCGCGCGCGGTCAATCGCGACCCGTCGGCCCATGTGGCGTGCGTGCCCGAGCAGATGCGTTCCGGAAGACGGATGCGCGCCACCGGTCCGTCGCACATGTTCTGTGCATCGAAAATCTCGCAGTGGCTCTCGTCGTTCGGCACGTCCATGGTGAATGTGACGAGGTAGCCGTCGTCCTCACCCGTCGCGCCGGGGCGGGGCGCGAACACCGTTTCTGAGCAGTACGTTCCCTCGGGCAGGCGGTACGTCTCCTCGGTACCTGCGACGACGTCGTGCTTGGTGAGTCCCTCGAAACCGAACCACCCGACCGCCGGGACCACTTGATACACGTAACGGTGGGGTGTGCCCGCGACGGAGTTGTTGATCATGCCGAACTCGGTGATCGTGTCGGTGATAGGGCCTTCCTTGACCGTCCCGTTGCGCATGTTCAGTCGCCAACGGTAGGGAATCGACTTCAGCGTGTGGAGGTCGAGGAAACGGAACAGGCGCTGCTCGACCGTCGCATCACCGGGCAAAGTCGGCGACGGGTCACCCTGGAAGTAGCCGTCGATCACGATCTCGTCACCGTCCTCCCATGCATTGATCCAGTGCAGCACGTAGGTCGCATCGCACTCGAACCACTTGACGTCGTTCTCGTTTCCGCGTCGGGGAATGATGCCGAAGCGAAGCGGCATGTCGGGGTGAAACCCCGTGGCGTAGATGTCGCGCGCGATCAGGTCTTGGTCCCAGAAGAGAGGACAGTCGTTCAGAATCGCGTAGTTCTCGGTGAAGCACATGTCGTGCGGGAGGCGCGGCCCCGGCAGCGGGACGGGCGTGTAGTGCACGAGTTCGCCTGCCGCGTCAACGACGCCGTAGTGCATGTACGGCCACGTCGTGCCGTAGTTGAAGAACAGCATCTCGCCTGTTCGCTCGTCGACTTTGGTGTGCGCCGAGACCCCCTCTGCGGGGAACCTGCCGTTCCATGTGGTTCGGCCCATGTCGTCGAGGGTCACCGGGTCCAGGCGGTAGAGATCGCCGCACTGGTAGAAGCTGGTGAGTGCGACGCCGTTGTGCACCACCACGTCGGTTGACGATGCGTCCTTCATGCGACCGCGCGCGCCCCAACCGTCTTCGCGCGCGGCTTTCAACGGTGACTCGGCGAGGCCTGACCACTGTGCAGCACCGGCTTCGAGCTCGACGGCGAGTCCTTCGGTGCGTACGAATCGATTGCGATATTCGGCGTGGCCCTCGCGAAACGAAATGGCATGGATCATGCCGTCGCCGTCGAACGGGTGATAGCGCTGTAGAGCCGGAATGAGCGGATTCTCGGTGTTGCGCAGGTACACGCCGTTCAAGTCGGTGGGAAGCTCGCCTTCGACGTTCATGTCGGTTGCGGTCCACTCGCGCGTCTGCGGTCTCCACGCACCTGTGCGATACGGATGCGTGTCGTCACTGGGAAGGAACGACGGGAACTCTTTCTCGAGCTGAACTGTCATGTTGTACCCCAATCTTGTGACGAAACGGTACCGTGTAACTTATGTCGGAGAAAGTTCCCGTCGCGCAACTGCCGCGACCGGTGGCCTGGGTCGTGACCGAGTTGAACCTTGTTGATCGCGACGGAGAGGTGCAACGGGAGCACGTGCGCACCCTGGGAGAGTTCTTGTTGAGGTTCGCATCGTCGGCCGACGTCGACGAACGTGCGCCGACCGTCGCCGGGGCGAACGGCTCGACCTCGAGAGAGCCCGGAGAGGGCACCCCGCGCCGAACACGAACCCGCCGCGGCCCCACCAAAGCCGAGGTGCGGGCCGAGCTCACGGCACGCATCGCCGAGCACCTGCGCACGCGTCCGGGCTCGACGATGGCCGAGGTGGCGTCGGCCCTTGGCGTGTCTCTCGAAGAGGTATCGGTGGCTGCGAGGCCGGTCGACTGGTTGATTCTGGACGAAGCCGATCTGGTCGCACCCGCCGCGCGGCAGGAGTCTGACGCAACGGCCGCCACTCGCGAGCGCGCGAAGGCCGCTCTGCAGGCGGCCAGCCTGATGACCGGTGCGCTCAGTCATCAGTCGTACACCACTCTCGTGCGCGAAGGCCGCGTGAAGGGGCCGAGTGTCGCCAGAATCGTGCAGCTCTTCGGGTCGTGGACCGCCGCGTGTGCCGAGGTCGGAGTCACGAGCGGTGAGCCGCTGCGCAAGAACTACGAACGACGGTGGACTGCCGACGACGTGCTCGGCCACGTGCAATCGTTCCTGCGTGAACCGGCCTACAAGGGCGCGAGCCATCAGTACGACACGTGGCGCGCGGCTGTCAACAGCGACGGGTCGGTCCCTTCGCTCGGCACCGTCAGGAACCTCGTTGGCGGCACGTGGCGCGACATTCGCACCAGCGCTCTGCGTGCGATGCGCGCGGTCTGGGCTGCGTGAGCGCGCACCGCTAGCGGCGCTCGATACGGAACCAGCGCGAGAAGATTTCTCCCGCCGGCAACACGAGCGGGTTGTCGTTCACCGAATTGGGGGGACCCGACTGCGGCTCGATGCACGTCGAATGCGGCGGCCCGTCGTAGACGACCCAGTGCGAGCAGTCACTCGAGATGTGCAGCGACACTCCGGCGACGTCGATCTCGGGGCTTGTCCCATTCCCGATGAAACAGTCGTCGTACGGAGGTTCGCCGGCGGCAACGGGAGGAGCCACGGCAATGCCGTCTGAATCGCGCGCGAGCACTTCGGTGAAACCAAGGGTGGTCGATGTCGGTTTCACGAACCACGGATGCCAGCCCACCTGCACGGGCTGCGGTTCGTCGGCGTGCACTACGAGGCGAAGTGTGACTCCGTGGTCGTCGGTCTCCACCCTGTGCACCACCGTTGCGGGAAACGGCCAATCGTCACCGAGGGTGGTGGTGAATGTCGCGCTCGACGTCGAAACGTCGACGGCCTCCCACGGAACGTCGAACACTGTTCCATGGAGCGAATGCCGTCCGCCGTTCGGCCTCAGGTTGTGGATACGCCCGTCGAACCTGAGCATCGCATCGCGCACGCGCCCGGCATAGGGAACCATCGGATAGCAACCCCACTCGAGCGACGAGCGCGAACGGGTGACGAGCACCTCCGTCTCGCCGAACGAGAGCGACGCCAGACGCGAGCCGTCGGCGGGTGACACGACCGCGACAACCGGCCCGCTCGACAGGGTCACTCGTTCCACAGTGATCGAACATAGCGACGCGGGTCTCAGGGCACGTGTAGCGTCGTCAGCCGTGCGCGGTCTCGGGACTTTGATAAACACCGCGACAGTTCTCGCAGGCGGAATTGCCGGTCGTTACGTCGGCCATCTCATTCCTGAGCGAATTCGAACGACCGTCGTGCAGGCCATTGCATTAGCAACCATCGTGATGGGAATCGACAGTGTCGTCGACACCCGGAACCTCGTTTTTCCCCTCGTCGGAACAGCGATTGGCGCGGTGATCGGCGAACTGCTCCGGATAGAGGACCGCCTCGAGGGGGTCGGCACCGCCCTGAAGAAGAAGTTCGTGCGCGATGAGGCCGCTGAGTCGTCGTTCGTCACAGGCTTCGTCACTGCGACGTTGTTGTTCTGTATTGGGCCGCTCACCATTCTCGGTGCGATCGAGGATGCGAGCGGCGACTTTCCGAGCCTGTACGTGATCAAGGCCACCCTCGACGGAGTGATGGCACTCGTGTTCGCCTCGCTCTACGGCATCGGAGCCGCGTTCAGCGCTCTCAGCGTGCTGGTCGTGCAAGGTGGATTGACCGCAGTCGGCACGGGGCTCGACTCGCTCCTCGACGACCGAATGCGCACCGAGATGTTCGCCTCGGGTGGCTTCATGGTGCTCGCCATCGGTCTCAACTTGCTCGGTGTGACCAAGATCCGTCTTGGGTCACTCCTGCCGGGGCTGGTTGTGACGCCCGTGCTGGTCGCGATTTTCGCCGTGTGAGCGGTTTGAGGGGTTCGACTATCAGGTGAACGGGCGAGTTTCTGTAAACAACCCGTCATCCGAGAGCACTCTCGTGCGCTGTGCACGTGTGATGCGCACTTCACCCGACTATCGGCACATCCTTGTGTTCCGTAGGATTCGATCGATGTCACGTGGTGGTTCTCGCCGTCGATTAGCGGCCGTCGCGGCGCTCGGAGCAATCGTTGGCGCCTCCCTCGGGGTGGCACCAAGCCCGACTCTTGCAGCATCGGTCGATGAGTTCGTGATCGTCGAGCGCGACGGCGATGTGAAGGTCCGCACTCTCACCCCGGCGCAGGCCGACTCGGTTGCCGCGCGGTCCGATGTTCGACTCGTTGCCCCCGATCAGCCCATTCGCGTGATCGACGAGACCGAGGGTCCTTTCGATGTTCCCGGCGGTCTTTCGCCTGGAGATGAGATTCCCGGTCGCTACATCGTGACATTCGAGTCAGATGAATCGGCCGCGGCAGCGATGTCGTCCCTCGGTACTCGGGTCCGCGCACGCTATTCCGATGCTCTCGACGGCTTCGTTGCCGACCTCAGCCCTGCCCAGGTCGATGCCGTTCGCGCCGACCCCGAGCTTGTCGCGATCGAGCCTGATCGAGTTGTCGCGATCGAGTCGAGCCAATCCGGCGCGACGTGGGGTCTCGACCGCATCGACCAGCGGTCGTTGCCGCTCGACGGCAACTACACCTACGACCCGAGCGGCTCGGGAGTGACGGCATATGTCGTCGACACCGGTGTCATGGCGACCCACGAGGAATTCGCGGGTCGCATCGAAGCTGGATATTCATCGATCAACGACGGTCGAGGCACAGAGGACTGCCATGGTCATGGAACGCATGTTGCCGGCACGATCGCCGGAACGACATGGGGTGTCGCAAAGTCGGCGACGGTCGTGCCGGTGAGAGTGCTGTCATGTTCGGGCTCAGGATCGTGGTCGGGCGTCATCGCCGGCATCGACTGGATCGTCGGACATCATGAGGCCGGGACTCCTGCGGTGGCGAATATGAGTCTCGGCGGTGGCTACTCATTCAGTGTGAACTCCGCCGTTGCTCGCGCAATCGCCGACGGTGTGACGATGGTGGTGGCCGCGGGAAATTCGAACAGGGATGCGTGCGGTTACTCGCCGGCAAGTGCACCCGATGCACTCACGGTCGGGGCGACAACGTCGACCGATGCGCGCTCGTCATTCTCGAACTGGGGCCCATGTGTTGACGTGTTTGCACCCGGATCGTCCATTCGTTCGGCATACCCGTTCTCCGGGGGCGTGCCGAGCACCACCGCGAGCGGCACGATGTCGGGAACGTCGATGGCTTCTCCGCACGTCGCCGGTGTCGCGGCCCTGTACCTGGAGGGCGCCCCGACCGCATCGCCGTCAGCCGTCTCGACGGCGCTGGTGGCCGCGTCTACGAATGGCCGCGTCTCGTCTCCAGGAGCAGGATCGCCGAATCGTCTGATCTATTCGACGAGCTTCGAACCCGCTCCGCCGTCGTCACCGAACATTCCGACGTCGTTGCGCGCGACAGCCAGTGACACGAAGGTTGCGCTGAATTGGCTGGCGCCGTCAGCTGATGGCGGCTCAGTCGTGACCGACTACGTGATCGAATGGTCGACTGACGCTGGCGCAAGTTGGAACACCTTCGACGACGGCGTCTCGACCGCGACAACTGCAGTCGTGACCGGTCTCGTCAACGGTGTCGCGCACTGGTTCCGTGTGCGGGCAGTCAACCAAGTCGGTACGAGTGAGCCATCATCGGTGGTGACCGCGACCCCCTTCGTTCCGTCACCTCCCTCGGCACCGCGCTGGCCGAGCGCCACGGCGGGCTTTGAGCGTGTGTCGTTGCGGTGGAGCACGCCGTATTCAAACGGCGGATCGGCTGTGGTCGATTATGTGATCGAACAATCGACAGATCTCGGCGGGACCTGGACGACGGTGCCCGACGCCGTGTCATCGACGACCAGCGCTGTTGTCACGTCTCTCGCCGGTGGCGTGACGCACACGTTCAGAATTTCGGCGGTCAATGGCGCAGGTGTCGGTCTTGCGTCGGCGGCGGTGTCGGCCACTCCATGGACCTACACGGCGCCGAGTGCCCCCCGAAATCTTGCGGCAAATGCGCGGGTCCAGAGCGCCTTCGTCTCGTGGACGTCCCCGGCGACCACCGGTGGCGCGACAGTGACGTCGTATGTCATCGACTGGTCGGTCGACGGTGGAACCACCTGGAACGGTGAACGATCTGTCACGAGCGGCTATCGCTGGACGACGCTCACTGGCTTGACGGGCGGTGTGGCTCATCTCGTTCGGGTTCGCGCGGTCAACAGCATCGGGACGAGCCCTGCGGCCACGACTTCGGTGACGCCGTTGCCTCCAGTCGCACCGAGTGCGCCGCGTTCGCTGTATGTCTCTGCCGGATACGAGATGGCCACGCTCTATTGGTCGAGGCCTTCGAACAGCGGCACGACCGCAGTGTCGGGGTACTACGTCGAATGGTCAACCGATGCGGGTGCCACATGGACTCGCGGAGAGATCGTGACGGGTAGTCGCCTTCGCCAGACCATCACAGGTCTCGAGGGTGGGCGTGAGCACCGTTTCCGCGTCATCGCAGTCAACTCGGTGGGCGAGAGCGCCCCATCGCAGATCTACACGGTCACGGTTCGGGGCTTCTCGGCGCCTTCCAGTCCGCGGAACATGTACGGCTTTGCGAACAGCACGACCGCCTTCTTGTCGTGGTCGACACCGTCGCAGAACGGCGGGTCGGCAATCACCGGGTATTCGGTGTGGCTTTCGACCGACGCCGGCGTCACGTGGAGCTCAGCGGGTGACGTAGTTGCTCCGCGGCGCAACATTCGCATTTTTGGACTCGCGCCGAACGTCGCACACCAGTTCCGGGTGACAGCGTCGAACAAGTACGGCGAGAGTGCGCCGAGTTCCGTCGTCTCGGTGACACCTCGCGTGTGGGGATCGCCGAATCCGCCCTCGACCGTGTCGGCCTCGGTTGACGGTGCGCTCGTCAACGTGACATGGAGTGCCGTCACCAGCTCGTACTCGCCGGTCACCGACTATGTCGTCGAGTACTCGTCGAACTATTCGGGTCTGTGGCGCACCTACGACGATGGCGTCTCCACCGCAACGCGGGCGACTCTGGTCGGCATGACGCCCGACGTTCCGGTGTCGGTGCGTATTCGTGCGGTCAATCGTTACGGGACGAGCCCTGCATCGGGAGTGGTGACGGTGACTCCGGTGTCGAGCCCGGTCGCGCCGTCTGCTCCGATGAGTGTTGTGGCGTCCGCTGGCGATCAGCGAGCATTCGTCACCTGGTCGGCACCCGCGTCGAACGGCGGTGCCGCAGTCGCCTCGTACACCGCCACGGCGAGCCCGGGCGGTGCGTCGTGCGCGGTCGAGGTGACGTCGTGCACCGTGACGGGTCTCTCGAACGGCACGTCCTACACCTTCACAGTGACAGCCACAAACTCAGCGGGAACAAGCCCTTTGTCTGACCCGAGCGAGGCGGTCACCCCGACGCCGGGCACCACGTCGCCGGTCGCAGCCCGCTCGTGGGGTCTCGACCGCACCGATCAACGCGCACTTCCGCTCGACGGACAGATCTCGCGCATGAACGACGGCTCTGGAGTCGATGTGTACGTCGTGGACACTGGTGTCTATTCGGGCCACAGCGATCTCGCCGGTCGTGTCCAGAGTGGATTCAGCAGCATCAACGACGGTTACGGCACCGAGGACTGCGACGGCCATGGCACTCACGTCGCGGGCAGCATCGCTGGAACCCAATACGGCTTTGCCACCGCGGCACGAGTAATCCCGGTTCGGGTGCTGAACTGCGTCGGCAGCGGTTCCACCTCCACCGTGGTGGCGGGCATCAACTGGGCCATTCAACATCACGTGGCGGGTCGCCCTGCAGTGCTCAACATGAGTCTCGGCGGCGGTTACGACGCGGTCTTGAATGATGCCGTTGCGCGTGCCGTCGATGACGGAATCACCGTTGTCGTCGCCGCCGGAAACTCGAATCAGAGTGCCTGCAACTACTCGCCCGCGAGCGCGCCGAGCGCGTTGACGGTGGGTGCGACCGACTCGGGGGACTACCGGTCGTGGTTCTCGAACTACGGCTCGTGTGTCGATGTCTTCGCGCCCGGAACATCGATCGTCTCGCTCGGAATTTCCTCACCGACATCAATCGACACGCTGTCGGGAACGTCGATGGCGGCCCCGCACGTGGCCGGAGTTGCGGCACAGATTCTTTCTGGCTCGCCAACGCTTTCGCCCGGAGAGGTGTCGACGGCGATCGTCGCCTCGGCGACGCAAGGTGCTGTCGCCGGTGCAGGGGCAGGAAGCCCGAATGCGCTGTTGTTCGCCCAGCCCGCCGGTACGCGCGCGTTGCAGTCGGCGAACGTGCCGACAGATGCGACAGCCACGACCGACGACTCGGTCTTCAGTGTCGACTACGGAAGCGACATCATGGAGTCGCCGCTGTTGGCTACTCCTGTCGTGACCCCGACGCCCGTCGTCAATCCGACACCAGGGTCGGTCACGGCACCGGTCGCGACGCCCCCGGCATCTGGACACCCCGCCGGCGGGTCGCCTGCTGTGGCGCCCGCCAAAGATGTCATCAACGTGGCAATCAAGAAGGCCGTGCGCCGCGGGAAGACCCTGCGGGTGCGGGTGTCGGCCCCGAAAGGCTCGACTGTCACTCTCTATCGCAATGGCAAGAAGGTCGCATCTGGCAAGAAATCGGTCTTCACCGTCAAGGTGGGTCGACTGAAGAACCACCGATTCGTGGCGGTTGCGCGCGTCGGCCTGACGAGGGTGTCGTCTGCGAGCCTTCTGGTCAGGACAACGGCACATCGACTGCGATAATCGACGGTCTATGCACCGTCGACTCGGAGGTTTGGCCGCGCTCTTGTTGGTTGCGGTCGCCTGCTCATCGAGAGCCAACGAGGTCGCAGAAGTCATCGACCCGACGTTGTCGGACGACCCTGTCGCATGGAGTGACTGCGGAAACATCGAGTGCGGCCGTTTCACGGTGCCGCTGGACCACCAAGCCGGGGAGACCTCGGGAGTCACAGATCTCGTGGTGTATCGCCGCCGCGGCAGGGAAGGGTCGGCACCGCTGGTGCTCGTCGGCCCGCGAGTGCGCCCTGTTCTGGGTGAAACTCGTTGGGGGGCACGGTCTCTCGCCGAGCGCGCCGAGTTGCTGCTCGGTCGCGAAGTGAACAATTACGACGTCATCGCTGTTGCGCTGCGTGGTTCGCACGACATGCCGATGCCCGACGGCGCAGAAGCGCTCGTCGGTGCACTCGACGTTGCTGACGATCTCGAGTTGCTGCGCCGAGAGGGGCTCGGCGTCGATTCCGTGCGGGCACTCGGCTGGGGAGACGGAGCAACTGCGGTGACGGCGTGGGTCGTGCAGCGTCCCGGTTCTGTGAAGTCGGTCGTGGTCGATTCACCGGTCGATCCCACCAGGGGGCTTCGTTCCCAGGAAGATGCGCGCCTCTCGGCCGCGGCCACCGCGGCAGAGCGCGCAGTTCGTTGGTGTGCATCGCATCTGTCGTGTCCGGTGAATGCATCGCCAACCGACAACATTGAGCTGCTGCTGGAACGTATTGACCAGGGGAACGCCCCCGACGGTGTGAACGAGACCGTGCTGGCGAGGGCGGCCGATGTCGCGTTGTCGGCTGGGAAACCAAACGATCTGTGGCGGGCGATTTCCGAGGCGGCCGCCAGGCGCGGAGATGTGATGGCGGGCATCGCCGGACCGACACTGACCACCTTCGAAGCGGCACCAACCTGTCGCGATGCAGGCACGGCAGCATCGGAATTGCTGGCTCGCCACGACGTGGGTCGCGGCCGCTACTTCACGGTGGGCGCACGACGCGAGCTGCTCGCACTCTGCCAGGGCGGCTCATGGGGTGATCGCGGACTCGGGTCAGTGGCGGCCGCGCGAGCGGCCATGAATTTGCCTGTCCTCGTCATGGCCTCGCAAACCGACCCCGTCGTGCCTGCAACGGTCGCGCGTTCGCTCGCCGAGAAATTCGAATGGTCGTGGCGGGCGGCGACTTCGTCGCGTCATCTGGTGGTGGGTGTCGACCGTGCCGCAACCCGGGCCGCCATGGCCCATCTTTCGGGCGACTAGAAGACGAAGTCGCGGATCAACGCGGCGAGTTCGACCGGAGTGTCGCCCTGGACGCTGTGTCCTGCCTCGGCGACATGTTCGATGCGCGCATGCGGTGCGCGTCGAACGAACTCTGCCTCGTCGTCATCTGACACGACCGACTGTGGACGCATCCCGCGAACAAGCATCAGCGGTTTGTCGAAGCCGCTCACCGCGTCCCACAGTGCGGCGTTGCTCGGTCGTTGAGTGGCGTCGGCTCCCTTCATCTCCGGAAGTGGCGGCGCATCGTCGCGGCGGTATCGCCACACCCAGGAGCCGTCGTCCCGCTGGACCGCATTGTGCAAGATGCCGCGCCGGAGGGAAGCGACGGTGCGCGTCGGGTTGAACTGGATTGTTCGTTCGAGGAGTTCCTCAAACGAAGGAAACGTGGCAGGTCCGTTCACGAAGTCGGTGATCTGCTTGGCCTTCTCCTGGTTGACCCCGGGTGTGACATCGACGAGAACGAGACGACGTACGAGATCGGGTGTGTCGCGGCACAGAGCGAGCGAGGTCAGACCCCCGAGCGACATTCCCACGACTGCGCGGGCGTTCGGCGCAAGCGCACGTATCACCGTCGCGATGTCGGCGGCGTTCTGCTGGAGGGGAAGTGCTCCAGGGTCGAACGCCGCCGCAGAATCGCTGTGTCCGTGACCGGGAAGGTCGATGCACAGCACCGGCTCCGCGAGCGCGAGTGCGACCGTGTCCCATGTGTGGGCGTTCTGAGCACCACCGTGCAGAAAAACAATCGAGGGTTCGGCGGCGCCCCACTTCAGTGACGAGAGTCGTCGTCCGGGTGACGCTTCGGTGAACTCTCTCGTGACAATCGGCGCTGATGAATACGGGATGCCGTATTCCGAAGCATTCTCGTGAAACATCGAGAATTCGTCGTAAGAGATGCGTTCGCTCATGCGCGGAGCGTAGTGAATGTTTGTCGTGGCACGGTAGACAGAAAATATGGCTCGTGATCACGTGTATGTGAACGGCTTGCGGCTGATGGCCCTGATTGGAGTGCTGCCGCACGAACGAGAGGCACCGCAGCCTGTGCAGGTCGACCTCGATCTCGAGGTTGACCTCGTGGATGCAGGGCTCACCGACAATCTCTCCGACACGGCGAACTACGGCGCGATCGCCGAAGCGGTGGCCGAAGTGGTGCGCATGTCGACCGACACCCTTCTCGAGCGGTTGGTTGCACGCATCGCCGAGCGGGTTCTGCAGTTCGATCATGTCGAAGTGGTGGACGTGCGGCTGACGAAGCTGCGTCCGCCAATTCCCGAAGATCTCGACTCGACAGCTGTGCGCATTGTGCGGAGCCGAGTCGACATGCGTGTGCCGGCACGTCACCGGGCGATCGTTGCGCTCGGTTCGAACCTGGGGGACAGGGCCGCCTATCTGCGATTTGGTCTGGATCGACTGTCGAACGTCGTCGCCCAGTCGCAGGTGTTCGAGACTGACCCGGTTGGTGGCCCGGGGAACCAGGGCCCGTATCTGAACATGGTGGCCGTCGTCGACACCGACCTCGACCCGTATGCACTCTTGCGCCGACTGCTGCAGATCGAGGCGGAGGCACAGCGCGTCCGCAAGGTGCGATGGGGTCCGCGCACGCTCGATCTCGACATCTTGTTCTACGACGATGTAGCAATCGAGTCGGAAGAGTTGACGGTGCCGCACCCACGGGCCCACGAGCGCAGGTTCGTTCTCGAGCCACTGAGCGAAGTGTCCCCTGAGCACTGCCCGCCCGGGTGGCGCGAGACGCTTCCGCCGATGGGTGTGTATCCGCGCGGGAGCCTCGAATCTCTCGTCGCGCATCTCGCTCGCGCGTGACCAACGTGACATCGATTCGAACAGCACTGCTGGTCCCTGCCCTCAACGAAGAAGCGGGGCTCGAGAGAACCGCTCGCATGATGCGCGACGCGGTCGACTCGGGTGTGGTGTCACAAGCGGTGGTGCTCGACGGAGGATCGGCCGACCATTCCGTCGATGTGGTGCGGCGCGCGGGCGTCGACGTGCTCTCGGTTGCCGACCTGTTGCCCAACTTGGGAGAGGTGCTCGGCAAGGGAGACTCATTGTTCCGAGGTGTCCATTCGGTCGATGCCGACTGGTATGTCTTCCTCGACGCTGATCTTGGCAATGTGAGCGTCGATCATGTGCGCGCACTGGTCGAGCCGATCGGGAGAGACGGGATCGTCTTCGTCAAGGGCGGTTTTGTGCGCATCGATCACGCCGGTCGACCGCGTGAGGTTCCCGGTGGGCGGGTCACGGAAGAGTTGGTGCGCCCGTTGCTGGAAGCCAGAGCGCCCGATCTCTCTAGGTTGTCGCAGCCGTTGTCGGGTCAGGTGGCCGTGCGGGGTGACATTGCGCATTCGATGCGATTCGTGACCGGCTATGGCGTTGAGATCGCGATGCTCGTCGACGTCTGGCGCGATCACGGCATGGGCGCCATTGTTGAAGCGGACATGGGAGAGGTGCAGAACCGTTTCAAGCCCGATGCAGACCTCAGAGAAGTAATCGCCGACGTGACGTCTGCGCTAGTGATGGCTGGTCTTGCCCAAGAAGTCGGTGCGAACGATCTCGCCGTTCGTGTGTCCTCCGATGCGATCTAGAGGTTCGGGGTAGCACGCCACAGTGAACGGTCGAGCAGGGCGTCTGCTTCGATATCCCTGTGTGACTGCAGAACGTCCCACACATCGAGGAAGTTGCGCGCATCGGCGATGTCGTGCACCCGGTAGATGCCGGAACGGGTGATGGTCAGGGTGTGGGCGATCGCAGCGAGAGTTCCCGCGAGCCGCTCACGCGGTGGCCGCCCGGTAATCGCACCAATGAAGTCTTTGCGCGAGACGGGCAGCAAAATTGGACGCTCCCAGCGGGTGAGATCAGCGAGCCGACGAAGTACGTCCACGGTCTGTGCAGGGGTCTTTGCAAAGTCGGGACCAGGGTCGACGATGACCTGTTCGCGGCGGACTCCGGCGGCGTCAAGCCATGCGAACCGTTCGTCAATGAAGTCAATGACGTCCTGCGTCACGTCGTCGTAGAGGTTCGCATCGGTCAGGCGCACCTTCGGGCGTCCCCGGTTGTGCATGAGCACATATCCGGCCTCGGCCGCCGAGACCACATCGGCAAGTTCGCGGTGCAGCAACCCGGAGATGTCGTTGATGACGTGGGCCCCCGCCTCGAGAGCCGCACGGGCAACTGCCGGCCGATAGGTGTCGACCGAAATGACTGCTCCGGTGTTGGCCGCTGTCCACTCGATGACGGGTGTGATGCGGTCGATCTCTTCTGATTCCGGAATCTCCGGCACGCCGGTGATCGCAGATTGGCCACCGATGTCTACGACATCTGCGCCCTGTTCCACGACCTCGGCGGCGCGCTCCATCCGTGCATCGACACTCGTGTAGGCGCCGGCATCGGAGAACGAGTCAGGCGTCGCATTGACGACCGCCATGATCCATGGACGTTCGACGACACGTTCGAGCCCGCGCGCAATCAGTCTCGCCATGAAAACGACGCTATCCGGAGCCGATCAGGCGCTGCTTGGGTCGACGGAGGGCCCGCGCGTCGTCGCGGGGAAGCGGTGGCTGTCGAGCAACGTCATGCCACGGCCCTGGACGACCGGATCAGGTCCTGTGCTGGGTGTCTCGAGCCACGGAGATTCATCAACGGTCGGCGGGGTGAGCGTGAGCACCGTGTGCCAGCTCTCTTCTTCGCCGGTCGACGATGCCTTGTAGCGAAGCGATGAGAGCAGAACGGAGTCCTTCTCGACTGCGACACGGAGACGCGCTCCTTGGTACGCCGCGACCACAACCGGCGCACCAGTGGACGACGATGAGATGACCTGTACAGACTCCCAGAACGAATAGGCATCTGCGTCATCGTCAGTTAGCCGCTTGTGGAGAATCAGCACTTCGTTGCCGTTGATCGTGGCCTTGTACAAGTCCATCTGGGCCTGGTTGGCCGAATAGGCCTTCTCAGAGAATCCGTCCAGCACGCTTGAGGCCCTGGTGTCGTATTCGTCGTCGCGGAGCACGAACACCGACATCTGGAAGGGAATATATGCAATGCCGTCTGAGTCAGTTTCGGTCGGGTCCCAGAACGACTCGCTGCCAGTCAGCATGATGTCGCCGTTTGAGTGTCGGGCAACGCCGCAGATGTCGGGTGTGATGATGCGCTTGACGTCATCGCACGAGAGGTCGTCCATGACGTAGTCGAACTGCTCGCTGCCATAGGCATTGTCGAACCAGGAAGTCGAGACATCGGCTGGTCGGGTGAGGGTTCCCAGTGTCGGCTCCGGCGCGATTGTTGATGTCGAACTGGTTGATGGGGCGCTGTCGGGTGCCGTCGCGTTGCTGCCGAAGATGATCGCCGACACCACGACTGCAACGATTGCGACGAGACCGACTGCAACCAGGCGGTTCGCGCGGCGAGCGGGGGAGAGCGCCATCTTGCGTGTCAGCCGTGCTTGCGGTGGGCTGCGGCGCCGAGCCAGTACCCGATCGCGCTCATGATGCCGCCGGAGAACATCAAGGTGACGGCTGGGTCGCCCGTGAAGACGGCGAGCAGGCCACCCACGGCGACTCCTGCGCCGATGACGACGATGTGCAGAAGGTGCCTCGTGTTGCTCATGACGACGAGGCTAATGCCGAGCGACGGACACCGCCGGTTATCTGGATCGCGTATCAGCGGCGGCCACGCACAAGACGGCCAGGAAGTTCGCCGGTGAACTCGTCGTGATCGACTGTCTGCACACCGTTCGTGAACGTCGCCACGTAGCCCTTTGCGTGCTGCACAAGACGTCGACCATTGGCGGGGAGGTCATAGACCATCTCTGGCATGTCGAACGACAGCGACTCAAGATCGATGAGGTTCATGTCGGCTCGCATTCCGGGGGAGATCACTCCCCGGTCACCGAGCCCATAGAGCCGTGCGGTCTCGCGCGTCTGGCGCGACACCATGTGCTCAAGCGAGAGGCGCGGCCCGCGGGTGCGGTCGCGCACCCAGTGCGTGAGGAGGAACGTCGGCATGCCTCCGTCGCAGATGGCTCCGCAATGTGCTCCCGCATCAGAGAGACCGTTTCGTGTGCGAGGGTGCTGCAGCAGCGCATGCGTCATCGAGAGGTCGCCGTAGGCGTAATTGAAGAACGGCATGTAAATCATTCCTCGGCCGTTTCGGTCCAGCAGTTGGTCGTAGACAATCTCTATCGGGGCGATGCGCCGAGATGCCGAGAGAGCGTCAATGGAGTCCTTTTTCGGGTCGGGCTCGTAGTCGATGTCTCCACTCGTGACGGGGAACATCTTCCATAGACGTGATGTCACGACTTTGTCGAAGAGCCCGCCGTCGCGAGGAGTCTCTTCGGTGAATCGTCGGCGAAGTGCCGGGTTCCTGAGAGCAGTGACCCGGGCGGAGTGCGGAAGATGCGCAATCTCCTGCCACGCCGGGTGAAACATGAGCGGGTGGAACGAGCCTTCGAGGCACATGATGACCCCGATGGAGCGCCCGGCAACCTGGGCAACAATGTCGAGGTTGTTGGAATCAGCCCGATCGAGTTCGGCGAGCACGTCGCGCCAAATGTGTGGACCGTCGTCCGCCTGGTTGAGATTCACGCTCACCGTGACACCGGGTGTCGCGGCCATCTCGCGCATCCACGGCCATTCGTCGGCGAGCAGACGAACATGCTCAGGCGAGAATTGGAACACTCCGCCGCCGGCAGCACCCATCGCAGACGCGATCGCAAACAACTCGTTCTCGTCGGCCGTCGTGCCGGGCACGAGTTCGCCGCTCTTGCTGCGGTGGATCGGAGTGCGGCTCGTCGAGAAGCCGAGCGCACCATTGGTGATGGCTTCGTCGACAAGTTTGGCCATGAGGGTGATGTCCTCGTTCGTGGCCGATTCGTTGGCGGCTCCGCGATCGCCCATCACATAGGCACGCAGGGGACCGTGGGCGATCTGCACTCCGACGTCGAGCACGCGCTTCTGAGAGTCGAGAACATCGAGATACTCGGGAAACGAGCGCCAGCCCCAGGTGAGACCTTCTGTCATGGCAGAGCCGGGGATGTCCTCGACGCCTTCCATGAGTTCGATGAGCCACTCGTGACGATCTTCATGTGCTGGGGCGAATCCCACGCCGCAGTTGCCCATCACCACTGTCGTCACGCCGTGCCAACTCGACGGCGTCATCCACGGATCCCATGTCGCCTGTGCGTCGTAGTGGGTGTGAACGTCGACCCAACCGGGCGTCAGCAGCAGACTGTCTGCGTCGATCACCCGGTGTGCATGCGCTGTCGAGGCTTTCCCAGGGGGCGTCACGTCGGTGATGAGGCCGTCGTTGACGACAATGTCGGCGTCTGTGCCCGGCGAGCCCGTTCCGTCAACAAGGTGAGCGTTGCGAATGACGGTCTTGCGCTGCTCAGCCATGCGACAAAACCTAGTGGCTCACGAACGGGGTTGTCTGAGGCCACCAGTAACGCTCGTTACCAGTTCGATCGTGCCTGTGATCGCCGTATCGCCGCGCCAGTTACGTTGACCATGGCGATCCACGAGACGGCCGCCGGCCGCCTCAACAATGGGGATCATTGCGGCGATGTCGTAGGGTTCGAGCCCGATCGCATCAATCGCGAGATCGACGGCGCCCTGTGCGACGAGCATGTGCTGCCAAAAGTCACCATAGCCACGCAGGCGCTTTGCGGTCTTCTTGATGTTCTTCAGCCAGTCGCCGTGTCCGGCATCGCGCCACGCCGCGTTGTCGGTGATCGACACCGACGCTTGCGACAGTTCCGACACTGTGCTCACGGTGATCGGACGACCGTTGCAATAGGCACCGAGATCGTGCCCGCCCCACCAGCGCGCGTGCATTGCCGGTGCCGACACCACTCCCAGCACCGGGCCGAGGTCTGCGTGCACGAGTCCGATGAGTGTCGCCCACACCGGGACACCCCGCACGAAGTTGCTGGTGCCGTCGATCGGGTCGACGACCCAGGTCCACTCCGACTCGCCACCGGTGCCGTGCTCCTCGCCGTACCAGGCGTGATGAGGCCGCTCAGTGCGGATCATGTCCATGACGAGCGTCTCGGCACCTCGGTCGACTTCTGTGACCTCGGTGGCGTTGGCTTTCAGTTCAACGGAAAATTCGCGTGCCTGAAAACGGGGGAGAGTGAACTCATCGGCGGCATCGGCGAGCCGAAGTGCGAAGTCGAGTTCGTCGCGGAGGTCTGACACGCCCGAGACGCTACGGGATAAGCCGAGTCGCGGCGGTCGCTATTCCGCCGGCGTCGAGGCCGAACTGGGCGAGGATCGAATCAGGCTTGGCGTGCGGGATGAACCTGGTGGGAACGCCGAGTGCGGTGGCACGGCCGGTGTAGCCGCCGGTGTGAAGGGCGTCGAGAATCGCGAGCCCGATGCCACCCTCGCGGAAACCGTCTTCGGCGGTCACGACCGCATGATGTCGAGCAGCGTCGGCGATCATGTCCGCATCGAGCGGGGCGCAGCAGCGCACATCCCACAGGGTCGCCGACACGCCGCGCCCCGCCAACGACGCCACGGCCTTCTCTGCCGCGCCGACCATCTTGCCGACCGCGAGGATCGCAACCGATCCGTCGCCGTCCGCCAACTTGCGCGCCGCTGTCCCCGAGCCGACATTGTTCTCGTCCACCTGACGGGCCTGACCCTTCGGGTAGCGGATGACAACTGGCCCGGCGTCGGCAAGCGAGACGGCGTCGGTCAGCATCTGGGCGAGTTCCTGAGTCGACGAGGGCGCGAGGACGCGCATGCCCGGAACTTTCGAGAGCAACGCCATGTCATAGACCCCGTGGTGGCTCGGTCCGTCGTCGCCGGTGATGCCTGCACGGTCAAGGCAGAAGATGACCGGCAGGCGGTGCAGCGCAACGTCGTAGACGACTTGGTCCCATGCGCGGCTCAGGAATGTTGAGTACAGCGCGATCACCGGCCGCAGCCCGCCCATGGCCATGCCGGCCGCGGCAGTGACGGCATGTTGTTCGGCGATGCCGACGTCGAAAAAGCGGTCGGGAAAACGCGCCTGAAAATCGAGCAGTCCGGTCGGGCCCGGCATCGCCGCCGTGATCGCAACGATTCGGCGGTCGTTCTCGGCGATCTTGACGATCGTTTCGCCGAACGCCTGGGTGTAGCCCGCAGGAAGCGCCTTGCCGGGGCCGGCGATGGGGTCGAACACCGGAGTGTCGTGGAGATGCTTCTCGTCGTCGTCTTCGGCCGGCGCGTAGCCGCGCCCCTTCTGAGTGAGAACGTGCACAATGATCGGACCCTCATCTTCGCGCGCGATGGCCGATGCGAGCGCGTGCTCAAGCTCTGCTATGTCGTGCCCGTCGACCGGTCCGACATAGTGCACGCCGAGCGCCTCGAAGAACCCAGGGGGCTGGAGGAACTCGCGCACGGCGGCCTTGAAGGCCTCCATGCCCTGTTCGGCCTGGCGACCAACGACCGGCAGGTCGCGCAGGAATGCCTCAATCTTGCGCTGGCGGCGCACGTACACCGGGTTCAGCCGGATGTTCGTGAGCACATGCGACAACTTTCCGACCGCCTTGTCGGTAACGCGTTCAAGTTCGCCGGTTGCGTCGGCATCGCGGGTCTCGCCGAACGCGGTGAGGTTCGACACGGTCGGTGCATACGAACGACCGTTGTCATTCAGGATGATGATGACGCGGCTCTTCGAGTGGCCGAGGTTGTTCAACGCCTCGTAGGCCATGCCCCCGGTCATGGACCCATCGCCGATGACGGCGACAATGTGACGGTGCGACGCGGTTCCTGAATCGCGCGCGACGGCAAGACCGTGGGCGTACGAGAGCACGGTCGAGGCGTGACTGTTCTCGATGAAGTCGTGACGGCTCTCTTCGCGGCTCGGGTACCCGGAGATGCCGCCGGCCTGGCGCAGGTGCGAGAATCCTTCGCTGCGACCGGTCAGAAGCTTGTGGACATACGCCTGGTGCCCGGTGTCCCAGAGAATCGCGTCAGTTGGCGACTCGAAGACGCGGTGGAGAGCGATCGACAATTCGACCGCTCCGAGGTTCGACCCGAGATGCCCACCCGTTTCTGCCACGGCATGCACGATGAAGTCGCGGATCTCGCCGGCGAGGTCGGCCAACTGGGTCTGTGTCAGCTCGCGAAGGTCGGCCGGTTCTGAGATGCCCTCCAACAACGCCATGGGAGAAAGGCTACGGTCGCCCCATGCCGAAGGACATGCCAGCCGACCTCTTCGACCTCTCCGGAAAGGTGGCTCTCGTCACCGGCGGAAACGGGGGAATCGGGCTTGGCATGGCCCGCGGACTCGCCTCGCGGGGGTGCGACGTGGCGATCTGGGGCACGAATGCGGCAAAAAATACGGCGGCCCGCGCAGAGCTCGAGTCCTTCGGCGTGCGAGTCGTCGATCAGATCTGTGACGTCGGCAACCAGAACGACGTCGAGGCGGCTTTTGCCGCCCTTGTCGATGCGCTGGGCAGGGTCGATGCAGTGTTCGCGAACGCCGGCGTCGGCGGCAAGGCCGACAGTTTCGCAACCATGACCGACGAGGAGTGGCACCGCGTGCTGCGAGTGAATCTCGACGGCGCCTTCTACACGTCACAGACCGCCGTGCGTCACATGGTGTTGCGCGGCCGCGGTGGCTCGATCGTGTTCACGACGTCCGGCTCTGCATACTTCGGACAGCAGCGCGGCCAGCACTACGGCGCGTCGAAGGCAGGACTCGTCTCGATGATGAAGGCGATCGCAGTTGAGCACGCGCGCCACGGCATCAGATCGAACGCGGTCCTTCCCGGGTGGATCGAATCGGAGATGACCGCACCCGCACTCGGGTGGGACACCTTCGTGGAAAAAGTCCTCCCACGCGTGCCGCTTCGTCGATGGGGAGACCCGAACGACTTCGCCGGAATTGCCGCCTACCTCGCCAGTGATGCGAGTGCGTACCACACCGGCGATGTGATCACGATCGACGGCGGCTACCACTCGTTCTGAGAGCTGAGTCTTGTCGCGATCGGGCTGGAGATCAGTGACCGGTCGCCGGGTGCGCTGCAACGTGCGGAGCGAACTTCTTGTCGAGTCGACGCCGGTTCCAGGTGTGCATCCAGCCGCCCACGAGGAAACCGAGCCCGAGCACGACGAGCCCGCCGATGCCGTCGATCCAGTAGTGATTCCCCGTCACGACGATCGTGAACAAGGTCGATGCCGGGTACAGCATCGTGGCAATTTTCGTCCAACGCTTTCTCATCAGAGGAAACATCCCGAATGCACACCACGACGCCCACCCAATGTGGAGGCTCGGCATGGCGGCGTACTGGTTCGACATCTTGGCGATGCTCGAGTCGTCGAAGTCCCACGGACCGCCGTAGGCGTCGAGCGTGTCGACAAACCCGAAATTCGTCGCGCCGTTGTAGTTGCGCATCTCGTGGGCGATGCAGGCGCCGCCGAAGTCGGCCGGAGGGCAGGGCGCATCGAGAAGGCGCGGCGGCATCAGCGGGAACAAGGCGAAGCCGACGATGGCAAGCCCAGTCATCGCCGCCAGGGCGTTGCGGTAGAGGGGGAAGACGTCCTTGCGGCGACGATAGAGAACGATGAAGACTCCGATCGTGACGGCAAAGTGCGCGGTGCCGTAGTAGGTGTTGAGAAGTTTGATGAACCAGTCGTGGGCGAGGAACATCTCCTGGATGGTTTCCTCGTGGTAGAGCCCGAGGGCCCGCTCGACGCGGATCATTTTCATGGCGTTGTTGAAGGCGTGGAGCGGAACATCGGTGTCGCTGACCTGGATCGAACCGAACCGGTTCCGCGTCATGGTGTAGAGCGCGTAGAAGCTGCTGATGATCAGCACTTCTTTCCACCACGCAGTGTGGTGTTCACGTACCCGAACGGGGGTCTGCTCGGCGGGGGTGACGGCCATGACACCTCCATCGTACGGTGCGCTCTGCTTGCGTTGGGCAAACCCCACGACCCAGTCCCACAGGGGTGCTGGGTAGTCTGAGGGGCGTGATGATCGCCGATTTGGCCACAGAATTCGACCAATCGATGCTCGCGAAGGTGCTCGCAAAGGCCCGCTCGACGGGGGCGGGTTTCTCTGAGGTCTTCATCGAGGACAAACGCACCACGGGAGCAAGCCTCGACGATGGCCGCGTTGAACAGGTGTCGTCTGGTCGTGACCGCGGCGCAGGTATTCGCGTGATCAACGGTGACACCACCGGGTACGCCTACACAGCCGACCTCAGCGAGTCTGGTCTGCTGGCGGCCGCGGAAGCAGCGGCCGCCGCGGCGTCGACTGGCTCGGGCGGCGTTCACACCGTTGCTCTCGGTCCATTGCGACGTCAGAAGGTAAACGACGTGCGCATCGCGCCGCACACCGTCGCAAAGGCGGACAAGGTCGCGCTTCTCATGCTCGCCAACGACGCCGCCCGCTCGCACGACACGAGCATCGTGCAGGTGTCGGCCGGATACTCCGACGCCACTCGGCGCATCTTGGTCGCGAACTCAGACGGTGTGTTCGCAAGTGACGAGCAGGTGCGAAGCCTGTTCCGCGTCTCAGTGGTTGCAAACGCCGACACGGGAATGCAGACCGGGTACGACTCGCTTGGCCACACGGTGGGGTTCGAGTTGTTTGAAGACGAGAGCGTGGCGGAGCTCGCAGAGCGCGCAGCCCGTCAGGCGGTCACCAAGTTGCGCGCGCGCCCTGCACCGAGCGGTGCGATGCCGGTGGTGATCAAGCGCGGGTCCGGCGGCGTACTTTTCCACGAGGCCTGCGGTCACGGTCTCGAAGCCGACCTCGTGGCGCGTGGCGCAAGCGTCTACGCGAATCGCACAGGAGATCTCGTCGCCTCGCCGCTCGTCACCCTCGTCGACGATGGCACGATGAGCCGCGAGTGGGGTGCAATCGGCATCGATGACGAGGGTCACCCGGCGCAGCGCAATGTTCTGATCGAAAACGGCGTGCTGACCGACTACATGTGGGATCACATCAGGTCGCGCAAAGAGGGTCGCCGCCCGAGCGGCAACGGCCGTCGTCAGAGTTACGAGCATCTGCCAATGGTGCGCATGACCAACACCTACGTGCTGAACGGCGAGAGCGAGCCCGACGACATCGTGCGGGCCACCGACCGCGGCGTGTACGTCGCCAAACTCGGCGGCGGAAGCGTGAACACGGCCACCGGCGACTTCGTGTTCGGCATGACCGAGGCGTATCTCATCGAGAACGGGCAGATCACCGAGCCGCTGCGCGAGGGGAATCTCATCGGCAACGGACCGCAGGTGCTCGCCGACATCGACATGCTCGGGAACGACTTCGCGATGGGCAACCCCGGCACGTGCGGAAAGGACGGCCAGGGTGTGCCGGTTGGAGACGGTCAGCCGACGCTGCGTGTGACATCGATGACGATCGGCGGCACCGCAGCATGAGCCGCCAGTCGGTCGACGACCTGCAGCGCATCGCCGATGCGATCGTTGCCGAGGCGCGACCGGGGGAGCAGATCGAGGCATCGGTGGCGCGATCGAAAGAGACCGACATTCGCGTCCGTGAGGGCGAGATCGAGCATTTCGTGTCTGCCCAGAGCCAGGGCATGAGCGTGCGCGTGATCGTTGATGGTCGCACGGGCACCGCACACTCGGGAACTCTCGACGAGGGATCGTGGCGCGAGGTGCTCGCCGATGCGCGAGAGAACGCAACGCTCGGCTCGGTCGACGAATGGGCCGGTCTCGCTGTGCCCGACGGAGTGCCAGTAACCGAGCAAGTGCTTTGGAACGAGGTGCTGGAGTCATTCCCCACGGCCGACAAGGTGGAAATCGCGCGCGAACTCGAGCGCCTTGCCGTTGCCGCAGACCGGCGCGTGCGCATTGACGACTCGAACTACTCCGACAACGCCCATGAAGAGGCATTCGCGACGACGACCGGCATTCGTGTGTCGGGGCGCTCGAACTCGTGCCACGCCACGGTGAGCGTGATGGCCGACGACCACGGAGAGACCCAAACAGGGTGGGCCTTTGCACTCGGTGACGAACCGGGTGAATTTGATCTCGCCGCCGCCGCATCGAGGGCCGGTGAGCGGGCGACCAGACTGCTCGGCGCGGTCAAGCCTCCGTCGAAACGCACGACGGTGGTTCTTGACCCCATGGTGACGGCGCAGTTCCTCGGCATCGTCGGATCGACGCTGAACGGCGAGAGTGTCGTGAAGGGCCGCAGCCTCTTCGCCCAGCGACTCGGCGAAGCCGTGGCGAACCCGATGGTGACATTGGTCGACGACCCGACCGATTCACGTGCCTTCACCGCGGCCGAGTTCGACTCTGAGGGGTTGGCCGCGCGGCGCAACGTTTTGATCAAAGACGGCCGACTCGAGATGTTCGTGCACAACAGCTACTCGGCTCGCCGTGCCAACACCGTCAGCACCGGAAACGGAGTCGGCTCAGGCGTCGGATGCCTTGCACTGCAGCTCGCACCGGGGTCAAAGAGCCAAGATGAATTGATCTTGGGCATCGACGAGGGCGTGTTGATTTTCTCGGTGCAGGGTCTGCATTCGGGCGTCAACCCGATTTCGGGTGACTTTTCCACCGGTGCCTCCGGGGTGATGATCCGGAATGGCCGACTGGCCGAGCCCGTGCGGGAGTTCACCATCGCCTCGACTCTTCAGCGCATGTTGCTGGATGTCGTCGCGATCGGAGCCGATGTCGACTGGCTCCCCATGCGCGCGGCTGGGCAGACCCTGGTTATCTCTGACGTCACAATGAGCGGAGCCTGAGCCGTGGCTGCTCCGTCACCGGCGGCAATTGAGCGGCATCCGCATCTCGCCGACGCGTGCCCCGATGGCTGGGTGCGGGTCGACATGCACTCGCACACGATGTTCTCGGGCGACTCCACGACGACGCTCGACGAGATCTGCGAGGCAGTCGCCGACGCCGGGATCGACGTGCTGTGCGTGACTGATCACAATGCGATCGAAGGTGCGAAACGCCTCGGTCGGGCACTCGAGGGCACATGCCGCGTGATCATCGGGGAAGAGGTGAGGACCCACACCGGGGAGATCATCGGGCTGTTCCTCAGCGAGAAGGTCTCCTTCGGGGCCAATGCGCTCGACACAGCACGCCAGATCCGGGACCAGGGAGGCATCGTGTATGTGCCGCACCCGTTCGACCCGATGCGACGCAACATCACCGAAACCTCGCTCGTCGACCTCGTCGACGCCGGTTTGGTCGATGCGATCGAGGCCCACAACTCAAAGACATCGCTTGCGTCACTGAACACGCGCGCTCGCGAATTCGGCATCGACCATGGCCTCGCGCTCGGGTCGGGAAGCGACGCGCATGTGCCGCTTGCTCTCGGGAGTGCCTATGTCGAGATGCCCGACTTCGACGGGCCGACGGAATTTCTCGAACGCCTGCGCGACGGTCGCGTGGTCGGTCACCACTGGGACGAACCGCGGCCGTGGTCGCCGCGCATCGTTCCGAGCATAAGCGACGACTACTGACGCCTAGTCGGCAGGTCGACGACGGATGCGGCCAGGTACCAGCAGGCCGGCGACCAGTCCGCCGATGAGAAGAACCCACACGGCAATCGTCCCGACGCGTCGCACCGCCGAAATTTCCTCGAGGTCGTCGAGAATGGTGAGTGAACTTGCAACAGTGATTCGTGCACCATCTCGTGAGAGTCCGTCTATCACGATGTCGTGGTCTCCGGAGACGAGATCCGGAACTGTCGTGATGAAAGTGGACCGTCCGAAGCCGTCGGCTGATTGTCGCCCGAGGAATGTGGGCTCTGAGTAGACCCACAGGTCGATGTCGGCGAACGGTGCGAAGCCTTCTGCCACGACCGTGAGGGAGTCTCCCTCGCGCATCGGCATCGCACCATTGGTGTTCGGCAGGACGGTGCCACCATCGGAACGCTGAGCCGAAAGGACCATCTGTGCGGCGCCAACCCGGGTGATGACCGCCTGGTCTCCGATCTTTGCCTCGACTTCCACTGGAACACCGTCGACGAGAGCCACACGCGCTCCTTTTTCGTCGATGAAGGCGGATTGGACCAACGGAGGAGGTGGTGTTGTCGTTGTTGTAGTTGAGGTCGAACTCGTGGAAGAAGTCGAGCTTCCTGCTGGCGAGGACGTGTCTCGTGAGGACACAGATGACGTGGTGGTGGTTGATTGAACTGTGGTCGTGGCTGAGGAGCCCGCGGCCCCAGTGGTTTCCGTTGTGTCAGTCTGCTGAGGGTTCGTTACGGCGGTGGTTGCCACCGCTTGAGGTGCAAGAGGCGACGACGGAGATGTGGTGGCAGGTGCTCTCACTGTTGTCGAGGAACCTGGTGGGAGCGTCGTGGCCGTGGCGACGGTCGTTGTTGTGGTGGGGATGGTCGTCGTCGGAGACGGGTCGACGGCCGTGGTGAAGTTCCAGTCGGTCTGCGACCAGATTCCAATGAATCCATTGCCGGCGGCGTCGCGAAAGGCGCCGGCGTCAACCCGGACGAAGTAGATGGTCGACCACTGCAGAGACGCAGTGGGATTAATTGTGACAACGCGGCCGGAGACGGTGATACGAGACGAGTCTGTTGCCGAGATTTGTTCGACGACGGTGGAACCGATCGTCGTGTAGATGGTGACGAATTTTCCGGCGACTCCGGTCACCGACTCTGAGAAGGTCATGCTGAGCGACGCGACGGGTGAGATAGATGTTGCGCCATCGGTCGGACTTGTCGATGTGATCGTCGGTGGAGTTGTGTCTGCAGGGATCGTCGTGGTTGTCGTCTGTGCGACTGTCGTGGTCGTGGTCGTCGTCGGCGGCGTTGTTGTGGTCGTCGTTGGCGCAACTGTCGTCGTGGTCGTCGTAGTCGTCGTCACCGGAGTGGTCGGTGCTGCGTAGCGAACGACGACGATTCCGGAGCCGCCTGGCCCACCGGAGCGACCACAGTAAGACCCGCACCCTGCTCCGCCGCCACCTTGGCCTGTGTTGCTGGTTCCGCTCGGGCCGGTGCGGGTCACGTTGTATGACGCACCAGAACCTCCTGCGGAATAGACAGTCGAAATTGTGTCAACGGAACTGCCTGCGCCAGTTCCGCCGGACGCGCCAGTTGCGCTTGTCGCGCTGCCGCCTGCAGATCCCTTTCCGCCGCCGCCGCCAGCTCCCTTGTGATCTGTTGTGTTGTTCTTTCCGCCAGCATTTCCTTGACCGGAGATGCCCGATCCCCCGACGTAGTTCGGAGACCTTCCGCCGCCGCCGCCGCCCGAGGCTCCAGCCCGGCCAGACCCGCGACCGCCTCCGCCGCCTCCGCCGCCACTCACCGAGAGAGAGTTAAACGATGAGCTTCCACCGTCACCTCCGGGGTTCCCAGCAGCCGATGCTCCGGTTGCGCCGTACCCGCCGTTTCCGCCGGCTCCAACGGTGACCGACAGCGAGGAACCAGGAGTGACCGATTGGCCGAACCACTCCCGCATACCACCACCGCCCCCGCCACCGGCAGCGGCGGTATCGAATGTTCCGCCGCCGCCGCCACCGCCACCGACGACCAGAACATCGAGCGAGGTGACACCGTCGGGCACGGTCCAAGTGGTTGATCCCACGTTACGGAAATAGATCACACAGTCGGCGCCGTCGGTCGCAACGGTGACTCCGGTCGCGTTGGTGACGGCTGACTCGCAGTTGCCGGAACCCACTGACGCTGCGCTGGCTGTATGAGTCTCGACAAAGACGGAGGCAAAGACGAGGCAGATGGCTGTTGCAACGCGGAGAAGCAAATGTCGAGCCATAGATCAAAATTCTAGACAATTTTTCAGATTCAATGCGAATGACACATCAGCGCGTCAGAACTGAAAAGTCAGCGATTCGGACTGCGGCTGCAACTTCTGGTGCTCGTTCAGGCGGCACGGCGAGCGTGAGTGGTGATACCGATGCCACGACAGCGGCCTCGACGAGCACGTCGGTGCCGGCAATGACGTCCACTTCGTCTCCCTCGGATACCGGTGGTATCGGAGTTCCGTCAGGAAGAGCAACGACGCGCCACGATGCGGGATATTTCACCGCCGCATCCAGCATTGAGATCACCAGCACGACATTGGCGGGAAGTGCAACACGCGCACGCATGTCGGGGCGCAGGTCGCGGAGTCGTTCGTCTGGCACCAGTGCAGGCGGAAGACGCACCTCCTTGACCGCATCCTGCGTGATCTCGACGCCGTCGGCGACGGGCGCGAGCAACATGTAGGCCCGTTCAGTTCCGTCCCACTTGGCGCGCGCATCGTTGGCGGCCTCGAACGCGCGAGTGACAGAGAGAGCCGCGAGAGATGAGATGACGAGCACGACCGTGGTCTGGGCGCGGCAACTGCTGCCGAGCAGACGGATGACGCGCGATGGCATTCTCTGAGCACCGGCAACATTCGAAGTGCGAGCGATCAATCGGATGACGTCACGAAAGAAGGGGATGTGCCGGTTCATGCCGGCGATGTGTGGGACTGGGATGCGTCGAGGGCGCGTGTCAGTCGGCCGAAGTACTCGACGAGGTGCTTGCCGACGACGAACTCGACGAATCGCTCGAGGCGCCACCCGACGACGAACCAGACTTCGAGTCGGTCTTGTAGAAGCCACCACCCTTGAAGGTGATTCCGACCGGCAGGAAGACCTTCTTCACCGGGCGCACGGTTCCGTCGACGGGGTGGACCGCTTCGGTGAGGGCGTCGTCAGAGAACTCCTGTTGCACCTCGATGGTCTCACCGGTCTCCACGAACTTGTAGACGTAGGTCGGCATCACTGACTCCGGGGGTTTGGCACTCTGGTTTCGAGAGTGCCAAGGCTACCGGGATAGTCTCGCGAGCCGTGAGAGCCCGCACGGCCGTCATTCCCGCAGCGGGCCTCGGTACCCGCTTCTACCCGGTCACGAAAGCCGTTCCGAAAGAGCTCCTGCCGATTGTGGACGTGCCGGCATTGCAGCTGGTGCTCGACGAGGCGATCGCCGCCGGCTGCGACCGCATCGTCGTGGTCTCCCACCCCACAAAATCGCCCATCGAGCGATACGTGACGCCCGACCCAGCCGTCGTAGAGAAGGTGCGGGCATCGGGGCGGGGCGAGATTGCAGACCGTCTCGCGCGGATCGGACGAGACGTCGACGTGGTGGTCGTTCACCAAGATGCTCCGCGCGGTCTCGGACATGCGGTCGGGTGTGCGCGCGACGCTGTCGGCGGAGAGCCATTCGCAGTGCTTCTCCCCGACGAGATCATGGGCGACGCGTCGTTGCTGACTGCTCTCGCAGATGCCGTCGAGACGACGAATGTGAGTGCTGTCGGACTCATGCGCGTGCCGATGGAGCAGGTGAGTGAGTACGGGGTTGTGACACCGGCACCGGGGGCACCAGAAGCCGGTCCGGTGTCGATTCTCGACGTGGTCGAAAAGCCTCGCCATCAGGATGCGCCGAGCGATTTGATCATCATCGGCCGGTACGTGATCACACCCGATGTTTTCGATGAGATCGAGGGTCTCGCACCGCACGCGAACGGCGAGATTCAGCTCACCGATGCGCTGCGCAATCAGGCGGCGCGCTCGCCGCTTACCGGTCTGCTCAACACCTCGCGACGGTGGGACACCGGCACCCCGCTCGGCTGGCTCGGTGCCGTGGTCGATGCGGCTCTCGCCCGCCCAGACATTGCCGACGATGTGCGCGCGATGCTGGTCGACCGCCTCGGTCGCTGACTCCGGTCAGTCGATTCGACGGAATTGCCCGATTTCGTCGATCACGAGACCGAATTCGTCGACAGTGGACTCAACGACTCCGCCGCTTCGCAATGACGTGTACTTCCACGTCGATTCGCCGACGCGGCTGTAGCGCTGGGGTCGGCTGACCACGCTGAGCGTCTCGACGTCGACGCAGATGACGTGGAGGTCGGCGGCATGGCCGACATGAAGGGGGATTTTGTGCGTGATGATCGAGTTTGTGAACGGAGTTCCTGCGAGGTCGATGTCGACGCACCCGTCTAGTTCTGTCCGGTGTGCGCCGTTCATCTCTCCCCATCGACCGTGACCGTCGGTGGCAAGCCAGAGATCGGGTTCTTCCATGTCACGAAACAAGATGAACTGCTGCACATGCCATGTGGCCGAGAGGCGCACGACAGCCATCGCTCGCTCAGATTCGAGGGAGATCTCGGCGGTCCAACCCTCGTTTTCCCAGCGCAACGAGACGCCGCTGGCGGGCTGTCCGATCCAGTCTGCCCAGGCCACCGAGTATCCGCTCGAAGGAAGCGCCCGGTAGTTGCCCATGGAACAGGTCTACCGCAGCCCGGTACGGTGGCGGCTGTGTTGACCCCACTGAACGAGGTGCGTGAGTCCGTTCTGGCGCGGTGTCCTGAACCGTCGAAGGTAACTCTGACGCGCGAGGAGGCCCGCGGGCTCGTGCTCGCCGAACCCGTCACTGCCACCGAACAGGTGCCGCCGTTCGCCAACACGGCTGTCGACGGATATGCCGTTCGTGCCGCCGACACGGTTGCAGTGCCCGTCACGCTGCGCGTGGTGGGCGAGGTTGCGGCCGGTGCAGTGCCGACGGTGCCGGTCACCGAACACACGGCTATCAAGATCATGACGGGTGCGCCGCTGCCCGACGGTTGCGATGCGATCGTGATGGTGGAAGACACCCGCACCGTCGGTGCGGACGGTGTGGAGATTCTGAAGTCGGCATCTGTCGGCGACGCAATTCGCGACGCCGGGTCAGACGTGGCGGCCGGTGCACAGGTGTTCGCGGCGGGAACGCGGATCACTCCGATGGTCGAGGGAGTCTTGGCCACGATCAACGCCGGCTCGGTCGCTGTGTGGAGGCAAGCGCGGGTTGGGGTGTTCTCGACCGGCGACGAGCTCGTCGACGACGGTTCCCCTCTCGCGCCGGGCCAGATTCGCGAGTCGAACCGTGCGATGTTGGTGCGCCTTGTCGCCGAGGCGGGCGCAGAGCCGATCGACCTCGGCATCGTTCGTGACGACGAGGACCTGCTCGAGGCTGAACTTCGCCGCGCTGTCGAAGTGGAGAACTGTGATGCCCTCCTCACGAGCGGCGGCGTGAGCATGGGCGACTACGACGTGGTGAAGGCAGTGCTCGGGCGCGTCGCAGACATGTCGTGGTTCCAGATCGCAATGAAGCCTGCAAAACCGTTCGCGTTCGGCACGTTGACAGCGAGCGGCGGACGCACGATACCCATTTTCGGTCTTCCCGGGAACCCGGTGTCGGCGCTGATGAGTTTCGAGTTGATCGCTCGTCCAGCGCTGCGCACGATGATGGGCTCGCCCGACGCACACCGTCCGCGCGTGCGCGCGATTGTCGATGAAGACGTCATGCGCAAGAGCGACGGCAAAGTGCATTTCGACCGCGTGCGGGCCCGCTGGGGAGACGACGGACGGGTCCACGTGGTGCGCACGGGGGCCCAGGGCAGCCATCAGTTGTCGCCGACGGCGTCTGCGAACGCGATCATGGCCGTGCCTGACGGCGAGGGTGTGCGCGCCGGCGACGAGGTGACGGTGACGTTCCTCGGGCCCGACGCGGGGCCCGTGGCATGAGCGGCCCCGAGTAGTCCGGTTGTGACGACTCGGTAACATCTACCCATGTCACAGATGGGCCCGGCACCGGTTGATCTGGTCGATCCGTACGGACGCGTGGTGCGCGACATTCGCATCTCGGTGACAGACCGCTGCAACTTCCGCTGCACGTATTGCATGCCGGAAGAAGGCATGCAGTGGCTAGACCGCTCCGAACTGTTGACCTTCGAAGAAATCGAACGCATCGCACGCATCTGCGTCGAAAGATGGGGTATCGACTCGCTACGTCTGACCGGGGGAGAGCCGACGGTGAGGGCACATCTTCCGCGGCTCGTCGAGCGTCTGGCGGCTCTTCGTCTCGCAGACGGACGCAAGCCCGACCTCGCCCTCACCACGAACGGAGCGACACTTCGAAACATTGCCGCCGAGCTGCGCGGCGCCGGTCTCGACCGCATCAACGTGAGTCTCGACTCTCTGCGTCGCGACAGGTTCCTTGCGATCACCCGCCGTGACGAACTCGACAACGTGCTCGAGGGCATCGCCGAGGCACAGCGCAGCGGGTTCTCGCCGGTGAAGGTGAACGCCGTGATCGAGCGCGGCACCAACGACGACGAAGTGCTCGATCTCGCGCAATGGGGACGCGAAACGGGAGTCGAGGTGCGTTTCATCGAGTTCATGCCCCTCGATGCCTCGAGCGAGTGGGAGCGTGCAAAGGTCGTGAGCCAAGACGAGATCGTCGATGTGATCGATGCGGTGTTCCCGCTCGACCAGGTGCCTGCTCGGGGAGCCGCGCCGGCCGACCGGTGGCGATATCGCGACGGCGCCGGAACGATCGGGGTGATCCCGAGCGTAACCAAACCTTTCTGTGGCGACTGCGACCGTGTGCGTCTGACGAGCGACGGGCAGTTCCGCACCTGCCTGTTCGCGACGCGCGAGTTCGACGTGAAGGGTCTCGTGCGGAATGGTGCCTCCGACGACGAGATCGCCGCTCTCGTTGAGTCGGCCGTCGGCACCAAGTGGGCCGGGCACCAAATCGGTCAGGTGAACTTCATCAGGCCGAACCGCTCGATGAGCCAGATAGGCGGCTGAGGTGTCGAAGGACCGACCCGTCGCAGACGGCGACAACACTGGTGACGTCGCCGCACACGCGCCGGTGTCGGTCGCCATCGAGAACGGGGTCGCGCATCTCGTTCTGTCGAGGCCGGAAAAACGAAATGCGGTGACCTTTGCGATGTGGGCCGCGATTGAAAACGAAGTGTCGGCGCTGTCGCGCAACCCTGAGGTGAGGGTGCTGGTGGTGCGCGGAGCCGGCGACCACTTCTGCGCCGGTGCCGACATCTCGGAACTCACCAACGGACCGGGCGGCGAATACGCGCGGGTGAATTGGGCTGCCGAAGAAGCTCTCGCCGCTTTCCCCGGGCCGACCATTGCTGTCATCCGCGGAAATTGCGTCGGTGGAGGCGTCAGCATAGCCCCGGCGTGCGCTCTCCGCATTGCGGCGAGCGCCTCGCTCGTCGGAATCACGCCCGCAAAGCTGGGAATCGTCTATCCGACCAATGCCCTCGAGCGCGCCGTGCGTCTCGTCGGGGCGTCGGCCACCAAGCACCTCATGTTCACCGGAGATCTCATCGACTCATCGCGAGCTCTGCGCATCGGTTTGATTGACGAGGTGCACGACGGGTCTGCGCTCGATGCACGCACAGGTGAGTTGATTTCGGTGTTGCTTGAGCGGTCGTCGCTCACGCAGGTTGCGACCAAGTCGATGGTCGACGAAGTGGTGCGAGACGGCCGCGTGAAGCCGGCGACCACCAGGCATTACGAGGATGAAATGGACCGCTCGGGGGAAGTGCGCGAAGGGGTCGCGGCATTTCTCGCCAAACGACCTCCCCGTTGGCCGTGGCGCCGCATCTAAGTCGGCACTGAGCGCAGGTGCGCGTCGGGGTCAGATCCCGACGGTGAGCACCGCTTCGAAGCCACCGAGAATGTCGGAGACATCTGCAAAGCCGTTGGCGCGCAGCACGCTGGCACCGATGGAGGAGCGGTAGCCCCCGGCGCAATACACCACAGTCGGTCTCGACGGGTCGAGTTCGGCGACGCGCTTGCGCAATTGGGCGACCGGAATGTGGGTCGCTCCGTCGAGGTGGTTCACCTTGTACTCGCCATCACCGCGCACGTCGACGACCTGCAAGTCGGCGATCTCGTTGCGACGGGCCGCGAATTCGGCGGCTGTGAGGCGTGACGCGCGCTCGACTTCCGACGGCACGTCTGCCAGTTCCTCAGCGGGGAACCACCCGACGACTTTGTCGTATCCGATTCGTGCGAGGCGCACCTTGGCCTCGAGTTCTTCGCCTGACTCGACGATCACGATGATCTCTTCCTCAGGGGTGATGACCGAGCCGGCGTACTCGGCGTATCGGCCGGCGAGCCCGACGTTGATCGAGCCTCGCAAATGGCCGGTCGCGAAGAACTGCGGATCGCGCGTGTCGACAATCTCGGTGCCCTTGTCGCGCGCATCGAGCAACTGGGTGACCGTGAGGCGCGTGGGCGGCGTGTGCTCGTCGAGCGTGCCCCGCTCTTCCTGGTTGCGCACCGCATCGAAGATGAAGTAACCGGGGGCCTCGGGCTGGCCCTCGGTTACCGACGCCACGAACGACTCCGCATCGCGGTATTGAAGCGCATAGTTGGTGCGGCGTTGCTCGCCGATCGTTGACATCGTCTCGGTCGAGAGGTTCTTGCCGCATGCCGAACCGGCACCGTGGGCGGGGAAGACCTTGGTCTCATCGGGGAGGGTGAGGATCTTGTTCTGGATCGAGGCGAACAACATGTGGCCGAGTTCTTCCGAGGTGTGTCCGACGCTGACGAGCAGATCGGGGCGTCCGACGTCGCCGATGAACAAGGTGTCGCCAGTCAGCACGCCGTAGGGGGCCGTCGCACCCTTGCGTGCCCACACCACGTACGAGGTCGATTCGGGGGTGTGTCCGGGAGTGTGGCGGGCCTCGATGACGACCTCGCCGAGGACGATCTCTTCACCGTCGTCGACCAGCTTGGCCTGGAACTTGGGCTTGGCTTTCGAGCCGTACACAATCTCGGCACCCGTGGCCTTCGCCAACTCAAGGTGGCCCGAGAGGAAGTCGGCATGGAAGTGGGTCTCAAGCACGTACTCGACGGTGAGGCCCAGTTCGGCGGCTCGGTCGAGGTATTGCTGGATATCGCGCTGGGGATCGACGACGGCGGCCTTCCCGCTCGACTGGTCGCCGATCAGATACGACGCGTGGGAGAGGCAATCAAGGTAGAACTGTTCGAGAATCATTGGGTTCCCTTTCTCAGCGATGGTGTCTGAATTATACCCCTTGGGGTATAATTCAGTGCAACCCGTGAGGAGAGCGAGGTATTCCCCCGCTCCTGTCACGGATACGACCAGATCCTGCAACCCACGGAGTACCCATGAGCATGAATCTTGATCCCGATGTCCTCGACTCGTTGGTCAAGCGCCTCGCGCGCATCGAAGGGCAGGTGCGCGCCGTGCGCACCATGCTCGAAGAAGGCCGTGAGTGCCGCGAGGTGATCACCCAGATCTCGGCTGCGTCGACTGCACTCGATCAGGTGGGGTTTCGGCTTCTCTCCTCCGGGTTGCAGCACTGCCTCACCGACCCGAAGCAGGCCAAGCGCGACGGCTTCGATCTCGAAGAGGTCGAGAAGCTGTTCTTGAAACTGGCCTGACCGCTGGTCGCCACCGTTCGACCCCGTACGCTTGCCAAGGTGAGCGAACCGACTTTCAGCCATCTCGACGAGCAGGGTCGAGCGCGCATGGTCGATGTGGGAGGCAAGGCGGTCACCCGACGACGTGCCGTTGCTCGCGGGGTCGTGTCCATGAACCCGGCGACTGCGGCGGCCATCGCCGGGGGAACACTGCCGAAGGGTGATGTTCTGGCTGTGGCCCGCGTTGCCGGTATTCAGGCCGCCAAGCGCACGAGTGACCTCGTGCCGCTGTGCCACCCGCTGCCTCTGACGGCGGTGGCAGTCGAACTCGAAGTGACCGGCAGTGCCGTCGAGATCACTGCGACAGTCGAAACGACCGGACAGACCGGCGTCGAAATGGAGGCGCTGACCGCGGTGTCAGTGGCTGCTCTCACGGTCTACGACATGTGCAAGAGCGCCGACAAGGAGATGTCGATCGGCGAAGTGGCTCTCTGGGAAAAGTCGGGCGGACGCTCCGGGGAGTACCGCCGTCAAGGAAACTGACTCACTGCAAGTGAGTGGCAAATCTCCTGTCAGGCAAGGCTTTGGGCGGGTTTCACACATGCACATGGCACCTGAACAGCAGGTGTCCTGAAGGGGTTCGTTAGGCTCTTGGAGTCGTTTCATACCGCCACTGGCCTGACTCACGGGTGCCCTCCGGTTCATGAGCAAACTCATTCTTCTGATCGTCGCAGCCGCATGGATGGCGGTACTTCTGCCTCCTCTGGTTCGCACTCGCCTCGATGGCGGTTCGGCTTCGTCGGTGTCTGATTTCCGTCGTCAACTGTCGTCACTGCAGCGCTCGCAGGCTCCTCAGGCCTATACCCCGATGCGCGCCATGTCGCGCCCGTTGGCTCCAGCGCCCGCCCAGCGCCAGGTGCGGCGCCCCGCACCCTCCCAGGCCGCGCGTGGTCCGCGACTCGTCGCCACCGACGGAGTGCTCGAGCCCGATGCACGACATCGCCGGTCGCACCACACGGCTCAGTTGCCCAGGCACCACGTAGCAGCCGAGACGGCCTATCTCTCCCCGCGCGAAGTGGTTCGCCGTCGTCGCGTGAACGTGCTCTACGGGCTCGTGGCGGCAAATATCCTCACGTTGTTCCTCGCCTTCACGACTGGTTCATCGATGATGGTCTATGCCTTCTCGGCGGCCTTCCTCGGTCTCGCCGGGTACTGCTACGTGCTCGTGCAGATCCGCAACCAGGAATATCTGCGCCGCCGTCGTCACGGCTACCGCGCCGCCTGAGGCCCGTGTCGGCCTTGTGCCGGACAGCAACCCCAGCCCTAGACTTCGTTCCACCCGTTTCGGGGCTGTAGCTCAGTTGGCAGAGCGCTTCGTTCGCAATGAAGAGGTCAGGGGTTCAATTCCCCTCAGCTCCACCACAGGTGGACCACCGCGCCGCGGCTGGCACCATCTGACGCCCGGGTTGACCTGGGCCCTGAACCCCGAGGGAGACCACCGTGCCACTGTCATGGACCGACGCACAGAAAGCCGTTCTCGACCCGGGGAGTGGGACTCCGTTTGAACTGACCGAGACCGAGGTCTTCGGCGTGAAGATGGAAGTCTTCAAGAACGCGCCGCCGAACCTGGCGCTCGCGCTGCAGGCGGCTCGCGGCCACGGCGATGCGACGTTCCTCCTGTACGAAGGCGAGACGTACACCTTCGCGAGAGTCATGGACGAGGTCGACGGTCTCGCGCATCTGCTCGCTGAGACCTATGGAGTGAAGAAGGGAGACCGGGTCGCAGTCGCGATGCGCAACTACCCCGAATGGATCATCTCCTTCGCGGCCATCGTCTCGATCGGCGCCGTGAACGTGTCGTTCAACGCCTGGTGGACCGAAGACGAGATGAAGTTCGCCCTCGAAGACTCCGGCGCCAAGGTGCTGATCGGCGATCAGCAGCGCATCGACACCGCCCATCACGTGGCGCGGACGATGGGCGTGAAGATGCTGATCGCCCGTCCCGAGCGCGAAGTCGGACCCGACATCGACGAGTGGTCGAAGGTCGTGAAGTCGGGCCTCGGACCGCTCGTGGCCGACATCGGTCCCGATGACGACTGCACGATTCTCTACACCTCGGGCACCACCGGCCGTCCGAAGGGCGCTGTGTCGACGCACCGGGCAGTCGTGAATTCGCTGATGGCGTTCTCGGCGCGCAACGCCGTGCTGTCGCTCGCGGTCGACGACGAGGAAAAGCAGGCGGCTGTCAGCGAGTACCCCGCGTCGTTCATTCTCATCGTGCCGTTGTTCCACGTCACCGGCTGTGTTCCAGTCATGCTCTCGTCGTTCGTGGCCGGGCTGAAACTCGTGATCATGTACAAGTGGGACGCCGGCAAGGCGCTTCCGATCATCGAACGCGAGCGCATCACGAACTTCGTGGGCGTGCCCACCCAGAGCTGGGACCTCGTGAATCACCCCGACTTCGACAAGTACGACACGTCGTCGCTGAAGGCTGTCGGAGGCGGCGGTGCACCGGCGCCGGCGCCCCTCGTCGGCAAGGTCGCCAAGAGCATCAAGAAGGGCGGCCCGCAGCTCGGCTACGGCATGACGGAGACCAACGCGTTCGGCCCCGGCAACACGGGCAAGTTCTACACCGAACGCCCCACCTCTACCGGGCGACCGATCAGGCCGATGCAGGTGGCGGTGTGGGACCCGACGACCAAGAAGCCGCTCGGGCCGAACGAGTACGGCGAAATCATGATGTTCGGCCCAATGCTCATTCGTGGCTACTGGAATCGACCCGATGCGACGGCGGAGACGATCGAAAACGGTTGGTTGCATAGTGGAGACGGCGGCTACATCGACGAAGACGGATTCCTCTTCATCAAGGACCGCATCAAGGACATGATTCTGCGCGGCGGCGAGAACGTGTTCTGCACCGAGGTTGAAGGGTCGATCTACGAGCACCCGGCTGTCTACGAAGCCGCCGTGTTCGGCGTTCCGCACGAGCGCCTCGGCGAGGAGGTGGCCGTGGCGATCTTCCCGAAGGAGGGGCATTCATTCACCGCGGAGGACCTGTGGAAGTTCCTCGACGGCAAAATCTCGTCGTTCAAAGTGCCGAACCACGTCGTTGTCATGAACGAGCCGCTCCCGCGCAACGCGGCCGGCAAGTTCCTGAAGACGGCGCTGCGCGACGGCGTCGCGAGCGGTTCGCTCAAGGCCGTCAGTCGCTGAGAATCACGTGAGGTCGGCGGCGAGAGCGTCCGCCTCGCGGCGGCGAAGCGCCGCGTTGACACGTTGCCGCTCGAGAACCTGCTGGAGGGTGAGCACGGCCTGCGGAATGTCGTGTTCGCCGAAGAATGCCTGAACGTCGGCTTCTGCGGCGTCGCTGTTCAGCATCTTCGCCGAGTCGACCATCCGCACGATCGTGTTCACCGGGAACTTCTCGTTCGCTTCCTGCCAGTGCTGACGCACGATGGACCATGCGAGTTCGCCGTGGAACCGGTTCGCGATGCACCGGTTAAGAAGGAACGGAGCATTCTGTGTCTTCACCTCACCGGTGAAAGCCAGTTCGCACGTGCGACGCATGAGGTCGGGGTCGTCGAATTCGGCGAGCGCGTACAGCATGCGGATCTGCTCCTGGGGTGTCTCCGGGTTGCGGAACCGCTCGAGCACCCACTCGTAGTCGTCGACTCCGCCGACGGCCGCCACCACGGTTGTCGCGGCCGCGACGAGCTCCGGGTCGACGCCCTCGGCGTCGGGGTCGGCAACTATCGCGCGGCACCGAGCCTGGAGGGACTCGTCGCGTCCACTGATCGCCAGCAAGCCGACAAGGAGTCCGCGCAATTTCGCAGTGAGATCGGGTTCGCCGGCTCGTGCGTCGGCGCCGAGATCCGCGAGAGCAGGTGCCGCCAGTTCTCGCACCTTCACGGCAAACGAGTCGAGGTGTTCGCGGCCGAGCAGGCGTCCGACGCCGCGAAGGCCGATCGCGAGTGCCTGCCACACCGCGAGGTCCCGCTCGGCAGTGAACTGGCCGGCGAAGGCGAGAAAGTCGACCGCCGACAGATTGCCCGCGGTCACTGCGTTCCATGCGTCGTCGACGAGGTTGTAGCGCTCGATGATCTCCATCCTCGCGAGAGCCGTTCCGTCGAGGCGGGCCAGCAACTCGGGGGAGTACGCCACGCGGAAGAATCCGTGTCCGCCCGCGTTCACGACCACCGCCGCTGACGAGTCTGCGAGACGCACGCGGGCGTCCGGTCCCTCCATGAGGATCTTCGTCTCGACACCGGCATTGCGCACGTGCACCGGCAACACCCAGATGGTCGCGTCAGGGTCGTTGTCAAAGGTGAACCGGCACTGCGACAAAACGAGGTCGCTTCCGTCGATGCGGGCGGAGACCAGGGGGTATCCGGGTTGCCAGATGAAGCTGTCCATGAGGCGCCTCACGGGCACTTTCTCGCCGCCGTCGGTCGAGACGGTCTCTTCGATGGCATCCCACAGGTCGTTTGTCTCGGTGTTTCCCAGTGCGTGCATCTTCAAGTAGTGGCTCACGCCTGCGCGAAACCGTTCGGCTCCGAGATACTGCTCGAGCATGCGCAGGATCGCGCCACCCTTCTGATACGTCAGAACGTCGAACATGCCTTCCGCGTCGTCGGGCGCATTCACGGGGAACTCGACGCTGCGTGTGCTCTTCAACGAGTCGACCTCGAATGCAAGGCTCCGCTCGAGACCGAAGCTGGTCCAGCGCTTCCAGTCGGGGGCAAACGCGTCGCATGCGGCGATCTCCATGAACGTGGCAAACGCCTCGTTTAGCCAGATGCCGTTCCACCAGCGCATGGTGACGAGGTCGCCGAACCACATGTGGGCAAGCTCGTGCGCGACCACGTCAGCGACCAATTCCTGCTCGATCTGCGTGCTGGTCGCCGGATCGACGAGGAGAAGCACCTCGCGGAAGGTGATGCAGCCGAGGTTCTCCATTGCGCCGGCCGCGAAATCGGGGAGTGCCACAAGGTCGACTTTCTCCGCCGGATAGGGGATGCCGTAGTACTTCTCGAACCAGTCAAGAGCGAAGGTGCCGACCTTCATGCCGAAGTCGGTGAGGTGGCCCTTGCCCGGAACGTGCACCACCCGCACCGGAGTGCCGTTGACCATCTGCGGGGCGGTCGCCTCCAGCGGGCCGACGATGAACGCCACCAAGTAGGTCGACATCGACATGGTGTCGCCGAACCAGATGCGCACCTTTCCGTCGGCAACCAACTCGCGCTTCGTCTCGGGGCCGTTCGAGATGGCAAAGAGGCCGTCCTCGACGGTGAGATCGATCGCAAAGACGGCCTTCATGTCGGGTTCGTCGAAGCACGGAAAAGCGCGGCGACAGTCGGTGGACTGCATCTGGGTGGTGGCAATCACCTGCTCGGTGCCGGACTCGTCGGTGAATGTGCTGCGGTACCAACCGCGCAGTTTGTCGTTCAGCACGCCGGTGAACGAGATCTCAAGAGACACGGCTCCCGGCGCGACGCCCGTGGCAACCACCAACCGCTCGGTCCCTTCGTGCACATGGAATGGTGCGTCGCCGCCGTTCACGCGCACCGAGTGGATCTCCAGCTCTTTTGCGTTCAGCACGATCTCGTCGGCAGCCTCGACGGCCTCGCACTCGATCGAGACCGTGCCGGTGAACGAGGCCGATGCGAGGTTCGGCGACAGTGACAGTTCGTAGCGATTTGGGAGAACGGTTCGGGGAAGACGGTGCGGATTAGAAAGGTGACTCACGCGCGCAAAGGCTACTGGCGCCCCGGCGACGACTAGTTTGGGAGATCGTGCCCCGCAATGCTCCCTTCACAGCCCACGTTCCCGGATTGCGCAACAAGGAGGGAATTCGCCACGACGTCGTCGGAGTCGGCAACGCACTCGTCGACATAATCGCGATGGTCCCCGAGTCGTTCCTCGACAATCACGAGATGGTGAAAGGTTCGATGGCGCTGATCGAGACCGACCGGGCGCTTTTGCTCACGAGAATGATCGGAGACTCCACTCGTTCATCTGGTGGATCGGGGGCGAACACGGTCGCGGGCGTCGCAAACCTCGGCGGAGACGCCGCATTTGTCGGAAAGGTGTCGGACGACGATCTCGGACGCGAGTTCGCCGAGGGACTGTCGTTGCTGGGCGTCGATTTCCACACTGGTGGTCTCGACGTGGACGTGCCGACCGGACGGTGCGTCATTGCCGTGACACCCGACGCGCAGCGCACAATGAACACCTTCCTGGGATCGTCGTCGCTCATTTCGTTCGACGACGTCGACGACCAGGTGGTGATCGGAGGTGCGGTGTTGTACCTCGAGGGCTACGTTTTCGACCTACCTGACGCGAAGGCGGCATTTCATTCGGCTGCCGCCCTCGCTCACGAGCACGGTCGCGTTGTGTCGCTCACCC
>JBMTOT010000008.1:0-40747 GCA_049442935.1 Ilumatobacteraceae bacterium
CCCGCCCCACGCCGGGGTCCGCCGACGGGGCCACCGCCGGGGCCACCAGGCCCACCAGGACGAGCGCCGGGGCCGCCCCCGGGGCCACCGGGACGCGGACCGAAACCGGGACGCGCACCGGGTCCGCCGGGGCGCGGGCCACCAGGCCCACCAGGACGAGGACTACCTGGTCCAGGCCGGAAACCCGGGCCGGGACGCGATCCCGCACCGGGGCGAGGACCTCCAGGACCAGGACGGAAACCGGGGCCACCGGGACGTGATCCGGGCGCACCGCCGGGGCGGAAACCACCGGGCGGCGGCGGAATGGGCTTGCCACTCGGAGACAGCGGACGTGGCGGCGGCGGAATCGGCTTGCCGGTCGGCGACAACGGACGCGACTGCGGGGCCGGTGGCGCGGGCGGACGCGGTGCTGCCGGAGCGGCATCGCGCGCGGCGGGCTTGGCGGCCGGTGCGGGAGTCACGGGCGGACGCGGAATGCCACCAGTTGGAGCACCAGGTCCACCAGATGAGATGAACCGCGCGCCACTCGTCGGACGGGCGACCGGTTCGTCGGCCACCGGGGTGGGGTTTGTCGTCGCAGCGTGCTCGACCGGAGCCGACTCGGGCTCGACGGGCGGTGCAGGTGTCGCAACAACAGCCGGTTCTGCGACGGGTTCTGCCACAGGCTCGGCAGCCGTCTCTGCGGGGCCAGTCTCGTCGACGGGTTCAGCGTCGGCTTTCTTCGCTGCGGTCTTCTTCGCTGCCGTCTTTTTTGCGGCGGCCTTCTTTGCCGGCTTCTCGGTCTCGGATCCGTCGTCGGTCTTTTTTGCCGCTGCTTTCTTGGCGGGAGCCTTCTTGGCGGCGGTCTTCTTCGCAGGCTTTTCTTCTTCGGGCTGCACGTCGCGCTTCAGCCCTTCACGCTCCGCCTTGCGTCGGATGCGGTCGGCATGGGCCTCTTCCATCGTGTTCGCGACGGTCTTCACCGGCACGCCCATCGACACGGCGAGGTCGAGCGCTTCTTTGTTGGTCAGCCCGAGCTCTTTGGCGAGCTCAGAGACGCGGATCTTCTTTGCTGGCAAGTTCTCAGGCCTCCGTCGTTTCGGCGTCAGGAGCCGCGGTCTCGCCGCCTGCCCACTGGTCTTCGCTCACCACCGAGCCGTCGGCCGCATGGAACTGCAACTCGCCCGTCTCGTCGTTGCGACGCCACTCGCCTTCTGCGTACCCGGCCGCGTTGTCGGCCGTCGTGCGGAAGATGCCCTGGGCCTCTTCAGCGGCCTGCGTTTCGCTCTTGATGTCGATGCGCACACCCGTCAGGCGCGCGGCGAGTCGGGCGTTCTGCCCTTCCTTGCCGATCGCGAGCGACTGCTGGAAGTCGGGCACGATGACGTCGGCCTGTGTGCCGTCTTCCGAGATGCGCACCTCGGTCACCTTCGCGGGAGACAGCGCCTTTGCCACGAACTCGTGCAGATCCTCGGAATACGAGATGATGTCGATCTTTTCTCCGCGCAGTTCGTTCACAACCATGCGCACACGTCCGCCGCGGGCACCGACGCAGGCACCCACCGGGTCGACATTCGGGTCGTTCGACCACACCGCGATCTTCGTGCGGTGACCAGGCTCGCGCGCACACGCCTTGAGCTCGACGACGCCGTCGGCGATCTCGGGAACTTCGAGCTCGAACAGGCACTTGATCAGACCCGGGTGGGTGCGGCTGACCACGATCTGGGGGCCCTTGGCGGTCTTTCGGACCTCGACGATGTAGGCCTTCAGTCGCGCACCGTTCTCGGGGCGCTCGTAGGGAACCTGCTCGGCCTGGGGCAGCAACGCCTCCACTTTGCCGAGGTCGAGCAGCGCGTAGCGGCCCTCGGACTGCTGAATGATGCCGGTGACGAGACCGCCCTCGCGGTTTGCATACTCCTCGAACTTGCGGTCGCGCTCGACCTCGCGGATGCGCTGGCTCATCACCTGCTTGAACGTGGCGGCGGCGATGCGGCCGAGTTCGTTCTTGCTCGGCGTGTCGTCGCGCTCGTTGATCCAGTTGCCGTCGTCGTCAACGTCGTACGCGGTGAAGCGCATGTCGAGGTTCTCGGGGTTGACCTCGACGATCACCTCGTCTGCAGCCCCAGGACGCTTCTTGTAGGCGGTCGCCAGGGCCTCGACGAGCACCTGCAACAGTGCATCGACACTGATGCCGTGGTGGTCGGCGAGCATGCGCACTGCCTCTGACATGTCCATGTTGCTCATGGCGTCGTCACTCCTTCGTGGTGGTCTGTTGAATCATCGAACGAATCGTCGTCGGCGTCGGCTTTTGCCGCGCGGCGGGCGGCAATCGCCTCGCGCGAACCGGGCTTGGGCTGGGACTCCCACACGAACACAGTGCGGGCCTTGTCGACGAGGGAGTACGGCACTTCGACGACGGAGCCGTCGTCGAGTCGAACGGTGAATGCGTCGTCGGCGGCTCCCTCGAGAAGACCCGTCAGACGGCGACGTCCGTCGAGGACGGACGCCATGCGCACATTCACGGTCTTGCCGGTCTCGCGACGAAAATGTGCTGGCGTGCGCAGATTCCGCTCGAGCCCCGGGCTCGTGACCTCGAGCACGTAGCGACCCGGCACCACGTCGTCGTGGTCGAGAGCGCGACCCACGGTGCGATTGACGAGAGCAATGGTGTCGATGTCGACCCCGGCCGGCCCTCCGGGCGGGGTGTCGATCGTGACGCGCAAGGTGCCGCCGGCGAATTCGAGGTCGTAGAGCTCGAGACCCAGGTCGGCGAGGATCGGTTCGACCAGAGCGGTCACGGCGGCGATGACAGTGCCGGACATATGTCTCACCTCCTGCCGCACGCGGCTCTGAGAGAACAAAAGGCACGGGGCGAACCCCGTGCCTTTTGTTCAACGAACTTCAAAGGACGGCTTCGAGCATAGCGGTCGCCACTAGGGTTTCGACCCGATGCTGCGTCTCTCCCGCCTTTTCGTGCGAACCCTCCGGGAAGACCCGGCCGATGCCGAGGTTCCGAGCCACCGCCTTCTGGTGAGGGCCGGCTACATCAGGCGCGCCGCCCCCGGTGGCTACACCTGGCTTCCCCTCGGGTGGCGCGTGTTGCGCCGTGTCGAGGACATCGTGCGGCGCGAGATGGATGCGATCGGGGCCCAGGAGGTGCACTTCCCGGCCCTTCTCCCCCGCGACGTGTACGACGCCACCGGCCGTTGGAGCGAGTACGGCGACAACTTGTTCCGCCTCGTCGACCGCAAGGGCGCCGATTACCTGCTCGGGCCGACGCACGAGGAAATGTTCACGCTCCTCGTGAAGGACCTCTACTCCAGCTACAAGGATCTCCCCCTCTCGCTGTACCAGATCCAGACCAAGTACCGCGACGAGGCTCGACCGCGCGCCGGGCTCCTGCGCGGGCGCGAATTCCTGATGAAGGACAGCTACTCGTTCGACATCGACGACGACGGCCTCGCCGCCTCGTACGCCGACCACCGCGATGCCTACGAACGCATCTTCACCGCGCTCGAACTGCCGTACGTCATCGTGCGCGCGATGAGCGGCGCGATGGGCGGCTCGATGTCAGAGGAGTTCCTCTCGCCGATCGACGTCGGCGAGGACACGTTCGTGCGGTGTTCGGCGTGCGACTATTCGGCGAACACAGAGGCAGTGACGACCGCACGCCGGGCGGCGATTGATGCAACTCAGCCGACTTCGGAGCGAATCGACACGCCGAACTGCACAACGATCGTCGACCTTGTCGCGTTCCTGAACGAGCACCACCCGCGCGGCGACCGCCCGTGGACCGCGGCCGACACGCTGAAGAACGTTGTCGTACGCCTCCGGCACCCCGACGGCACGAGCGACGTCCTCGTCGTCGGCGTGCCCGGCGACAGAGAAGTCGACATGAAGCGCCTCGAGGCACAACTCGCCCCCGCCGAGGTCGAGCCACTCGACGACGCCGGGTTCGCCGCACACCCGGGCCTTGTCCGCGGCTACATCGGGCCGCAGGTGCTCGGAGTCCGGTCGTCGACGGGAATCCGCTATCTGTGCGACCCCGCGGTCGCCGACGGAAGCGCCTGGGTAACCGGCGCAAACGCTGCAGACGCCCACGTGGTGAACCTCGTGCGCGGCCGCGACTTCGCCCCCGACGGCGAGATCGAGGCGGTGCAGGTGCTCGCCGGCGACCCGTGCCCGGCGTGTGGGGCCGCACTCGAAATCGCGCGCGGCATCGAGATCGGGCACGTCTTCCAGCTCGGTCGCAAGTACGCCGACAAGCTCGGCCTCGCAGTCCTCGACAAGAGCGGCAAGCAGGTCACCGTGACCATGGGGTCGTACGGCATCGGCGTGTCGCGCGCAGTTGCCGCCATTGCAGAGGCGCACCACGACGAAATCGGCCTCATGTGGCCGCGCAGCGTTGCCCCTGCCGACGTGCACCTCGTGATCGCAGGCAAGAACGACGACGAGATGGTGCGCACAGCGGAATCTCTCGCGGCCGAGATGGAAAAGGCCGGACTCGAGGTGCTGCTCGACGACCGTGTCGGCGTCTCGCCCGGCGTGAAGTTCAAGGACGCAGAACTGATCGGCATTCCCACGATCGTCGTGGTCGGCAAGTCGCTCGCCGACGGCACGGTCGAGGTGCGCGACCGGCACCTCGGCACCAACGAGTCAGTTCCCGTCGCCGATGCCGCGGCCGCCGCGGTTCGGCTCGCGCGCGCCGAGTGAGCCACCCGGCCATGGCACGGACCCTCCACGGCATCGAAAAGACCTACGACTGGGGCAGCGACAACGTGCTCCGCGAGATGACCGGCGGTGCACCGGGACGCGTTGCAGAGATCTGGTTCGGCACTCACCCCCAGGGTGAGGCACGCCTCGACGGCCCCGACGGCGCGTCACTGTCGAGCGTGACCGGCGAGATGCACATGCTCGTGAAGTTGCTCTCGTGCGACCAGCCCCTGTCGCTTCAGACCCATCCCACCGTCGCCCAGGCTCGCCGTGGCTTCGCGCGTGAGGAGGCTGCCGGCATCGCCCGTGACGCGGCGACACGCATGTACCGCGACGAGAGCGACAAACCGGAGATTCTCGTCGCGCTGACCCCCTTCGAGGCGCTGTGCGGTTTCGCCGACCTCGACGCCTCGATCGCACTTCTCGCAGACATCGGTTGGGGCGAAGAAGCCGAGGTGCTCGACGAGAACGGCATCGACGGCTATCTCCTGTGGGCCTTCGACCAGCCCCATCCCCCGGCGCCGCCGCACGGGCCCGAATGGCTCGTGCGCATCGCCGCACAACACCCCGGCGACCGCGGCGTGCGCGTGGCACCGCTGCTCAACCATCTTCTGCTCGAGCCCGGTGACGCAGTGAGCCTTCCGGCCGGCAATCTGCACGCCTACCTGCACGGAACCGGACTCGAGGTGATGACTTCGTCAGACAACGTCGTGCGCGCGGGGTTCACCGCAAAGCACGTCGACGTTCCCGAGCTGCTCCGGATCGTCGACACATCCGTGCTCACCGACCCGGTGGTGCGACCCGACACCGACGGCGAGTGGTCTCGCTATCGCGGACCGACCGACAGATGGGACGTTGCCCGCACTGGTTCCGGAGACGTGCCCGCAGACGGCTGCATCCGCATCGTGGCGGTTCTCGACGAGCGACCGTGCCGAATCGTGCTGGTGATGCCCGGCGAGACGTTCGACACGGGCGGTGCCTCAGCCTGGGTCTGCAGTCAGCGCTCCTGAGGAGCGGGCGTCATTCGCCGCCGACGGTGCGGCGGATCTCAACGATGCGATCTTCTGAGTTGTTCGCATCGTCGCCCTTGTCGTCGAGCAACTGGGCGCGGTCGCGCTGGGCTTCCCTCTCGGCGCGGGCCGTGTCGGCGCGCGCGATGGCGGCATCGGTGCCGTGCTCGTTGATGAACTCGGCCCACTCCACGAGCGCATCGACCATTTCGTCCTCGGGAACGACTGCGACGTTTCGCCCCTTCACGAACAGGTGCCCGCGCTTGTTTCCCGCGGCGATGCCAAGGTCTGCCTCCCGGGCCTCGCCGGGGCCGTTGACGACGCAGCCCATGACGGCGATCTGCAGCGGCAGTTCGCGGTCGGCGAAGGCCTGCTGGGCGCGATTGGCGACATCGATCACGTCGATTTCGGCGCGTCCGCAGCTCGGGCACGCGATGAGGTCCACGTTCTTGCGCTCGCGAAGACCGAGCGCCTCGAGCAGCTGCCGCCCCGCGCGGGCCTCCTCCACCGGGTCTGCGGTGAGGCTGTAGCGGATGGTGTCACCTATTCCCTCGAGCAACAGCGCGGCGATTCCCGCAGTGGCCTTCACGAGGCCCGCAGGCGGTGGACCGGCCTCGGTCACGCCGAGGTGCAACGGGTGGTCAGTGGCATCGGCAAGCATGCGATACGCATCGACCATCAGCGGCACGTTGCTCGCCTTCACGGAGATCTTCACCGCGTCGAACCCGACTTCGTCGAAATAGGCGAGTTCTTGCATCGCCGACTCGACCATCGCGGCCGCCGTGAGACCGCCGTGCTTTTCATACAGCGACGGATCGAGCGAGCCGCCGTTCACGCCGATGCGAATCGGCAGTCCTCGGTCGCGCGCCTCGGTTGCAACGGCCTTGATGTGCTCGGGGCGGCGGATGTTCCCCGGGTTCAGACGAAGACCGTGCACGCCAGCTTCCATGGCGGCCAACGCCATCTTGTACTGGTGGTGGATGTCGGCGATGATCGGTATCGGCGAGCGCGGCACGATGCGCGCCAGCCCCTCGGCCGCCTCGGCCTCGTTGCACGTGCAACGCACGATGTCGCACCCGGCCGCGGCGAGCGCATAGATCTGCTGCAGCGTTCCCTCGACGTCGGCGGTCTTGGTGGTCGTCATCGACTGGATGGTGACGGGAGAGCCACCTCCCACGGGAACTTTCCCGACGTGGATTTGCCGGGTCTGTCGGCGCTCGAACATCGCTCTCCAGTGTGTCAGAACTCGGCTCAGAGCGGGCGTGTGACATCGAGCCACAGGCCCGTCAGCAGCAGCACCGCCAGTACCCCCACCACCGCCGTGGCCACCGGAACCATCTTCGAGATGTCGGCCACGTGGCGACGACCGCCGCGGGAGCGAACCCGCTCGTAGATCGCGATCGCGGCATGCCCGCCGTCGAAGGGCAGCAGCGGGAACATGTTGAACACGCCCACGAACACGTTCACCGCCGCGAGCAGCACGAGCACACCCTTCAGACCCTCCGACGATCCGATGTCTCCGCCCACTTGGCTGATGCCGACCACCGTGGTCGGCCGCGTCTCGAGCGGCGCATTGTCGTCGGTGAGATGGCGCAACGAGTTCAGCGGGTTCAGCGCGACCGCGACTCCCTTGACAGAGTCGACGGCGGTGCGCACGATGTCGGAGCCTGCCTGCCCGACCGCCTCGACGGGAGACAATCGCGACCAACCCCAATCGTCTGCATAGATGCCCATGTACGGTCGGGCCGCATCGCCCGGGTTCGCCGCGAGAACTACCTCGGCAGACAAGCGCTCGCCATCTCGTTCCCACTCGACGCGAACGGTGTCACCGGGTGAACCGGCGGTGATCGCCGCCACGACCTCGTCGCGCGACGTCACCTGCGCCCCGCCTATCGAGAGAATCACGTCGCCGTCGCGCAGCCCGATCTCGCGCGCCGGTCCCGTCGTCGGGTCGACGTTGCGCACTGTCGCGACGCCGGTCTGCTGCTCGCGACCGGCTGTCACGAACACCGCGAAGAACAAAACGAATGCGATCACCAGGTGCATGAGTGATCCGGCGGTGATCACGAGCAGGCGACGCGGGAACGACTTCGACCGGTAGGCCATCGGCTCGTCGGACGGTTCGACCTCGTCGAGGTTGTTCATGCCGATGATGCGCACGAACGCACCGAGCGGAAGGGCACGCACTCCCCACTCGACCCCGTTGCGAGTGGTGGACCAGATACGCGGACCGAAGCCCATGTAGAACTGGGTCGCTTTCATGCCGGTGAGTCGCGCGGTCGAGTAATGACCCACTTCGTGCAGGAACACCGACACAAGGAGGCCGACGACGAAGACGAACGTCCACGGACTGCGCACCGCGAGAAGCACGAGCAGGGCCAGCATCACCACACCCGAAAGACGCGCCGATGCCGTCGGCCGATCGTCTGCCTGTTCGGTCGCGCCACCGGCGGCGATCTCGGATCGGAACTTCTGGTAGAAGTCGCTCATCGTGTCAGCACCTCTCGCGCCAGTCTGCGCCCTTCGGCGTCTGCAGCCAACACTTCATCAAGTCCGTGTGGCACCGTCGGCGAATGTCTGCCCATGACAAGTTCCAGCAGCCGGGCGATGTCGCTCCAGCCGATCGCCCCGGACAGGAACGCTTCGACCACTATCTCGTTCGCGGCGGACAGCACCGCCGGGGCGGTGCCCCCCGCCCGGCCGGCCGCGTATGCGAGGTCGAGGCACCGAAAGGTGTCGCGGTCGGGTGCGTGGAAGTCGAGCCGCGAGAGAGACCTCCAGTCGATGCGACCGAACGGTGTTCGAATTCGCTCGGGCCACCCGAGCGCGTACCCGATCGGCAGGCGCATGTCGGGCATCGACAACTGAGCGATCACTGATCCGTCGGTGAACTCGACCATCGAGTGCACTACCGACTGGGGGTGCACCACGACCTCGATCGCGTCGAACGACACGTCGAAGAGCTCGTGCGCCTCGATGACCTCGAGCCCCTTGTTCATGAGCGTCGACGAATCGACAGTGATCTTCGGACCCATGCTCCAGGTCGGGTGAGCGAGCGCCTCGTCCACGGTCACAGTCGCGAGGTCGTCTGCACTGCGCCCGCGGAACGGACCGCCGCTCGCCGTGAGCAGAAGCCTCGACACCTCGCGCGCATCGTTCGAGGATCGAAGACACTGGTGAATGGCGCAATGTTCGCTGTCGACGGGAACCAGCTGCGCACCCGGCACGTCGCGCAACGGTCGAACGACCGGACCGGCGGCGATCAGGCTTTCCTTGTTCGCAAGACCCAGTGTCTTGCCGGCCTTCAACGTCTCGAGCGTCACCGGCAGACCCGCGAACCCGACGACTCCATTCACCACGACGTCGGCAGAGTCGACGACGTCGGCGAGCGTTCCGCTCACCGTCACGTCGGGAAGTGCGGCCGTCACCCTGGCGCGCGCCGCGTCGTCGGTCACAACGACCAACTCCGGCCTGAGAGCGCGCGCCTGCTCGATCACCGCGTCGCTCGAGGAACCGACGGCGATCGCGGACACCTCGAAGCGATCGGGTTCGGCGAGCACCACCTCGATTGTCTGGCGGCCGATCGAACCGGAACTTCCGGCAACGGCGACCCGGCGTCGGCTCACGCCCAGGGCTGCAAGACCAGCATCAGGTAGTACGACGCCGGCAGCACAAAGAGCATTCCGTCGAAGCGGTCGAGCACACCGCCGTGACCGGCCACGATCGAACCGAAATCCTTCACGTCGAGATTGCGCTTGAACATCGACTCGACAAGGTCACCGAGCGGTGCCATCACCGCGACGACCGCAGCGAGGGCAATCCACTCGCTCATCGAGTTCCACGTGCCGTTCTGTGACCCGACGAGAATGATCGCGATCAGCGACGCGAGACCGCCTCCGACCGCTCCCTCGACCGTCTTCGACGGGCTCACCCATTCGCGAAGCGGCGTGCGTCCGGCCGAGCGTCCGACGAACAGGGCGCCGACGTCGTTCGCAACGACGCCCACAACCACCATGAACAAGGTGTCGGTGCCGGCCGAGTCCGGGGCCACGCCCGAGACTGAAAAGCGCAGAATGAGCGCGGCGAATGCTCCCATGAGGCCGATCCATGTCATTGCCATGGTGGTGATCGCCACGTTCGGCATCGGTCCGCTCTGCACGCTCGATGCCCCGAGGAACCCGACGGACGCCGCCAGAAAACCGAACGCGAACACCAGCGGAAGCGCCGCATCGCCGATCCAATACGCCGCCAGCGGCGCTGATGCACACGTCAACAGCCCGGCGAACGTGGCGGGGCGGTATCCCTTCTCGGTCACCTTGCTGAAGAACTCGACGGCCGCGAGCGCAACGACGCCGAGGACGATCACCATCACCGCGGCAGGGCGCCACACGAGAGCACCGAGGAACACCGCCGCGAGCACGAGACCCGTCGCCACTGCGGTCGGCATGTCGCGTCCGGCTCCCCCGCGGGGTCCGCGCGGACCGGAACGACGCACAGGCTGCGGGCGTGCTGCGCCTCCGGTGATGTCGCGACCAGGATCCATGTCGTAGCCGGCCGATGCGTCGGCGGGAAATTCGCCGGCGCGTGCTCGGCGTGCCTCGCCTGTCGGATCGCCACCGATGACGATTCGCTCCGGGCGACGGGTGGGCTGACTCGGGCTCTGGAACGAGGCCCACACGTCGGTGTCGTCGTCGTCGACTGCGGGCATCTCCCCCGTCGGAGGCTCCGTCCAGTGGGGCAGTTCGCCCGTGTCGGACGAGAGCGTGATCGCCGGCTCGCTGGTGGGATCGTCGGCGAACTGCACCGTTCCGAAGTCGGATCCGAAGTCGGTCCCGTACTCGCCGGTGTCCCGGCCGTCGGTGTCGTCCCGCCTGCGCCAGATGTCGTCGCTCATGTCCATCCCTTCGGGTGTTCGGTCTCGGACCGGACCCCTATGTTCTACACCTCGAGAAGTTCCTGCTCTTTGCGTGCCAGGGCCTTGTCGACGAGTTCGACGTGCTCCTGGGTGTGCTTTTCGAGGTCTTTCTCGGCGCGCTCGAGGTCGTCTTTCGAGATCTCGGAGTTCTTCTCGGCGGTCTCTAGAGCCTTGCGGGCATCGCGACGGACGTTGCGAATGGCCACCTTGGCATCTTCAGCCATTGTCTTGACGACCTTGACGTATTCCTTGCGGCGCTGCTCGGTGAGCACCGGGAATGCGATGCGGATCACCACACCGTCGTTCGACGGTTGCAGACCGAGGTCGCTCTCGCGAATGGCCTTCTCGATCGCCGCGAGCGCGCCGCGGTCATGCGGCTTGACGACGAGGGTTCGCGCCTCTGGCACCTGGAACCCCGCGAGCTGCTGCATCGGCACCGGAGACCCGTAGTAGTCGACCATCAACTTGTCGACCAGAGCGGGGTTGGCGCGACCTGTCCGCACCGAGGCGAACTGTCCCTGAGCGTGGTCCACGGCCTTTGCCATCTTGTCGATGGCATCAAGCAGGGTGTCGTCGATCACCCGACCAGCGTACCGACTGCCTCACCCCTGAGGATGGACTTCACGTTGCCGCGGGCGAGCAGATCGAACACCACGATGGGCAGCCTCTTGTCCATGCAGAAGGTGATGGCCGTCGCGTCCATGACCTTCAGACCCTTGGTGATGACATCCATGTGACTGATGTGCTCGTAACGGGTCGCGGCCTTGTCGATCTTCGGGTCGGCCGTGTAGACCCCGTCGACTCCGGAGTGCGTGCCCTTCAGGATGGCCTCGGCTTCGATCTCGGCGGCGCGGAGGGCGGCGGCCGTGTCGGTGGTGAAGAAGGGATTGCCGGTTCCGCCGGCGAGGATGACGACGCGGCCTTTCTCGAGGTGGCGCTGGGCCCGGCGACGAATGTAGGGCTCGGCAATCTTCGGCATCTCGATCGCGGTCATCACGCGCGACTGCTGACCGGCACGTTCGAGAGCGTCCTGCAGAGCAAGACCGTTCATGACGGTTGCGAGCATTCCCATGAAGTCGGCCTGGGCCTGGTCCATGCCCTGGTCGGCACCTTTGATGCCGCGCCAGAAGTTGCCGCCGCCGACGACGATTGCGATGTCGGTGCCGAGTTCCTCGCGCGCCTCGCGCACTTCCTCGGCGACCTGCGTCAGAACCGAATTGTCGAGCCCGAACCCGGTGGGCTCGGCGAGGGCCTCACCGGAAAGCTTGAGGACGACCCTCTTCCAGCTCGGCCTGCCGGCCATGTCAGCCGATCTCCACCTGGGCGAAGCGCACGATCGTGGCCGACCCGATGAGCTGGGTGATGCTCACCTTGTCGTCCTTCGCGTACGGCTGCTCGAGAAGGCAGGTGTCCTTGAAGAAGCCTCCGAGTCGTCCCTCGACGATCTTGGCGACGGCCTGCTCCGGCTTTCCCTCGTTGCGGGTGATGGTCTCAAGCGTCTGGCGCTCGCGCTCGACCTCGTCGGCCGGCACATCCTCGCGGCGCAGGTAGCGCGGGCGGGCGAAGGCGATGTGCACAGCGATGTCGTGTGCGAGTTCGTCGCTCGCGCCCGACATCTCGACGAGCACGCCGTTCACGCCGCGTCCGCCCTGAATGTGGGAGTACGTGCCGATCACGTTTCCGTCGGCGGCGACGAACTGCACCGTCTCGCCGATTTCGATCTTCTCCTTCAGCGTCACCTTCAAGTCGTCGACCTGCTCGGTGCGGCTGTCCGCTGCCGACTCTCCGCCGTCGAGGACCGCATTGGCGATCGTCTCGGCCTCGGCCTTGAAGTTGTCGCTCGAGGCCACGAAGTCGGTCTCGCACTTCAGCTTGGCGATCGCGGCGCGACCGGGAGCCTCGACGAGCGCCACGACACCCTGTGCGTTGTCGCGGTCATCGCGCTTGGCGCTCGCAGCCAGCCCCTTCTCGCGGAGCCACTGCTTTGCGGCCTCGAGGTCGCCTCCGTTCTCCTCGAGCGCCTTCTTGCAGTCCATCATTCCTGCACCGGTCGACTGGCGCAGGCTCTGCACGTCCTTGGCTGTGTACGACATGGGGGTTCGTTCCTTCTCTCGCTCTTCGATCGTCACTCGGCCGGTGCGTCGTCCGATTTTGCGGCCGCGAGACGGGCTTCCCGCTCGGCCTGCGATGCGGCGGCCTGTCGGCGCGCCTCAGCCTGCTGTGCCTCGAACGCGGCCTCCTCCTCGGGCGTGCGCTGCGCCGGTGCCGGAGCAGATGCCGCGGGGTTGCGCTTCTGTGCGATGAACCGGCCCTCCACGACGGCCTCGGCGATGACGCGCGTGAGCAGGTCGTTCGAACGGATCGCGTCGTCGTTGCCCGGGATCGGGTACTGCACGAGGTCTGGGTCGACGTTCGAGTCGACAACCGCCACCACCGGAATCTTCAGCTTGTTCGCCTCGGTGACCGCGATGTGCTCTTTCATCGTGTCGAGCACGAAGATCGCGTCAGGACGGCGCGAAAGCTGCGCGATGCCCGAGAGGTTCTTCTGCAGCTTCTCGAGTTCGCGCGTGATGAGCAGCGCTTCCTTCTTCGGCATCGCCTCGAAGTCGCCCGACTCGCGCATGCGCTCGTATTCGCGCATCTTGCTCACGCGCTTCGAGATCGTCTCGAAGTTGGTGAGCATGCCGCCAAGCCAGCGCTCGTTCACGTAGTGCATGCCGCACTTGTCGGCGTACCCGCGAATGGGATCCTGCGCCTGCTTCTTGGTGCCGACGAACAGGATGGTTCCGCCGTTGGCGACGAGATCGCGCACAAATTCGTAGGCAACCTGGATGCGCTCCAGTGTCTGGTCGAGATTGATGATGTGGATGCCGTTGCGCTCGTCGAAGATGAATTGCTTCATCTTCGGGTTCCAACGGCGGGTCTGGTGACCGAAGTGGACTCCGGCTTCCAGCAATTGACGCATCGTGACGACGGCCATGGTGATGTCTCCTTCTGCGGTTGTCCACGCACCGGGCCGACGCCGAAGCGACCGCAGGTGGCCGATGCGCATGAATTTTGTGTTGACGGCTCTCTGAGCGGCTGCTCACAGGGCCTCGGAGAGGTTATCGGGGTGCCGCGCGACGCCCCACATTCGCCGCCGCCAGCCGAACACGTCGGGCCCAACACCCAAGCGGGTTTCGCGGGACGTTGCCGACCCGGACGCCCAGATACACACGTTCCTGGGCCTCACCGAGGGCCCCGCCGGCCGGCACCTGAACCCCGGTCTCAATTCTCTCGGCGATCGCCGACAGACGCCCGTAGGTCACCCTCACCCCGGGCGCGACCTGTTGCACCACCCACAGAGCACCCCCCACCTGACCGGCAAAGGTGACCTCGCCGGTCGCTGTCGCAAGCACCGGAGATGGCCGTGCGACGCGCACCACAATTCCTCGTCGGCCGGCACACCGCTCACATGCCGGCGCAAGGAAGCGCTCGATAACCGTCCCGCGCACCGGCACTGTGAGTGTCTGCGGCGAAACCGGGCACGAAGCGGAGGCAAGAGCGACAGTGACGAGACCTGTGAGCACCTCCCGATGTGTGCCCGGGCAGGTGTCCTGCGCGTCTAGACGACACCCGACGAGGCGAGGCGTGATCGCAACTGCAGAACCGCCTTGGTGTGAATCTGCGAGATGCGGCTCTCGGTGACACCGAGAGCATCGCCGATCTCGGCGAGCGTGAGCCCGTCGTCGTAGTACAGAACGAGCACTGCTTGCTCCCGCTCGGGGAGCCGTCTGATCTCGGCGCGCATGGCGTCTCGGAGTTCGCCCTCCTCGATCGCCCTGCCCGGTTCGCCGTCTGCTCCCGCGCCGGCTCCCGGAGTTCGCGCATGTGCATCGTCGAGTGCGACATGGTCGAGCGGGCCGACCGAACCCGCGGCGATGTCTGCGAGCCACGACTCGAGTTCTGCGACGTCGATCTTCAACTCGGCCGCGATCTCGTCGTCGCTCGGCGAGCGTCCGAGTTCGTGTTCGAGCGCCGCGATCGCATCCTGCACACTGCGCGCTCGCGACCGCACCGAGCGCGGCACCCAGTCGAGCGCGCGCAGACCGTCGAGAATCGCCCCTCTGATGCGAGGAATCGCATACGACTCGAACTTCGCGCCGTTGGCGGGATCGAAGCGCTCGATCGCGCCCATCAAGCCGAACACTCCCGCCGAGACGAGATCACCGGTGTCGACCGATCGCGGCAGGCCCGCCGCGAGACGGCCGGCGACGAACTTCACCAGCGACGCGTAGTGCACCACGAGCCATTCGCGCGCGGCCTGGTCGCGCGAGCCGTGCCACGCGGCCCACGCCGTTTCGACGGTGTGTCGACGGGGACGCGCACTCATGCCCGGGGGTGCGACTGCGCATACGCGATGCGAAGTCTCTCCTTGCTCACGTGGGTGTAGCGCTGCGTCGTGGACGCATCGCTGTGGCCCAGCAGCTCCTGAATGGAGCGCGTGTCGGCGCCGTTGTCCATGAGATGGGTGGCGAACGAATGACGAAGCGCGTGCGGGTGCGACCCGCCGGGCACGCCGGCTCGTTCGCATGCGTCGTCGAGAATGCGCGCGACCTCGCGGCGCCCGAGCGCACCTCCGCGCGCACCGAGGAACAACCTGTCGGCGCCGTCGAGAGCGACCTCGTCGCGCACCTCGCACCAGTCCTTTATCGCCTCGCGAGCCGGAACCCCGAGCGGCACCATGCGCTCCTTTGACCCTTTGCCCATCACAGTGAGAGCAGCGCCGTCCGACGAGACCGACCGAACCGTGAGATCGCACACCTCGGTGGCGCGCAGACCGCTTCCGTAGAGAACCTCCAGCACCGCACGGTCGCGTCGACGCCGCCACTCGGGAGCCCCGGGGTCGGACGACTCGATGATCATGGCAACAGTGGTTGCATCGATCGGGCGCGGCAGACGTCCCTTGGCCGCCGGAGTGTGCAGCGACGCGGTCGGGTCCGCATCGGCCGAGCCGTTTCGCACCGCCCACGTGAAGTACCTCCGCAACGAGGCGATGCGGCGTGCGACGGTTCGCGACGTGGCCCCGGCATCGGAAAGTTGGGCCAGGTGGTCGCGCACGAGACCTTTGTCCACATCTCCGGGCGAGATTCCACGACCCGACTCGCGCATCCATTCGGCAAACATCTCCACGTCGCGGCGGTACGACGAGCGCGTGTTGGCCGCCGACGCCGTCAGCGACGACTCCCACGCGGCAATCATCCATTCAGCGAGCCGCGCGTCGCGCACGTCGCAGCGTGACGGTCGGCCTTCACGGCGCTCTCGGCAGTCGACGCACGACGACTCGTGGGTCGAGCGCACGCCGCGGGTCGGGTCGGTGCGCGGCGACTCGCCGCGCGCGGCGCGGTGCGTTCGCACCCACCACCGGAAATACGACGACAGCGCCGCGAGCCGCCTCTCGACGGTCTCGACGGTGCACCCGAGCTCTTCCATCTCCCCCACCCAGCGGCGCACCGCATCGGCGTCGACGAGTTCTGGGCGCGTGTGGCCGGCCGCCGACATCGCCGTTGCGGCGTTCAGAACATCGGCGATGCGCACGCTGCGGGCCGCCGGCGCGCTGCGCAGACTTCGACTCCAACGGTCGATGTCGAACTCAGCACGCGGGTCGGACCTGATCGGTCGACGAGAACGCTCCGCCGCACCCATGGCCACAACCGTAGTTGCCGAACGTCGCAACGTTCATCGCTACGCCGCGCCGACCAGCGCCTCCCACCAGCCATCAGACGACGCCACCCACCCGGCACTCTCGAGACGGCCGAGCACGACCGCGACGTCGAGCGCCGTCACACCGAGGGTGAGACCGAGTTCGTCGACCGTTCGCGGACGTCGCGCAAACGCGGCCAACACGCGGGCCTCGTCGGCAGTTGGAGCCCGACGTGAGTCGAACCACCCGGACACCCGCCTCGTGTCGAGCCCGAGCGCGGCAAGGACGTCGTCGACGCGTGTCACGGGCGCACACCCGTCTGCGATCAGGGCGTTCGTGCCTTCGCTCGCGGGTGCACCCGGAAAACCCGGCACCGCCATCACGCACACGTCGCGCTTGTTCGCCTCGGTGACCGTGATCATCGATCCGCCCCTCGACCGCGATTCCACCACCACCAGCACCTCTGACAGCGCCGCGAGGATGCGGTTTCGTCGCGGAAACCCCGCCGCGACGGGGCGCGTGCCGGGCGGAACTTCAGAGATGACAGCCCCGGTCTCGCACACTCTCTGCCAGATCGATGAGTGCTCGGGCGGATACACCACATCGCACCCCGACGCGACGACTGCAACGGGCGCCGCACCCGCGATCGAGAGCGCTCCGTCGTGAGCCTCGACGTCGATGCCGCGCGCGAGTCCCGACACCACGCACACGCCGGCATCGGCCAGTTGCGCGCCAAGGTCGCGGGCGAATGCACGCCCGGCACGCGTCGCCGATCGTGTGCCGACAATTCCGACGCGACGCCGCGTGAGTGCCTCGACCGATCCGCGCACGAACAGCACCGCCGGCGCGAACGGATCTCCTCGCAGAGACAGTGGGTACGCATCATCGGCATGCGTCAGAACCTGCACTCCGGCTCGCGCGCACTTCTCGGGCATGTCTGCGAGCAGACGTGCCATGTCGGCTCGCCAGACGAACCACAGGTGAGGATCAATTCCCGTCGCGGGCGCCGACCCGCGATCGATCGCCTCGGCCACCGTGAGCGCATCACCGGCCGAGAGCAACCTCCTCAAGCGCGCGGGAGTGATGCCGGGCAACCCTGCAAGCGCGGCCGCGGCCACAGAGCCCGAGTCGCGAGTCATCGATTCTCGAGCGTCGGCACGAGGTCGGTGCGCAGAGCGGCGGCCGCCTCCACATGGTGCGACGTGATCGGTCCGTCGTCGCCCGCGAGGTCGGCGATCGTTCGGGCCACCCTCCTGATGCGGTGATACCCGCGCCCCGACAGATGCCCGGCGTCGAGCTGCCGCCGCAGCCATTCGAGTGCATCGGCCGCCAGCGGTGCATGAACGTCGACGAGCGATGCGGCGAGCAATCCGTTCGGTGTTCCCTGCCGCTCCACCGCGCGGGCGCGAGCGGTGGCGACCCGCAAGCCGACGTCGGCGCTCGACTCACCCGTTGCCGGCGAGGTCATGTGGTCTGCCGAGACGCGCGCGAGTGCGACGCGAATGTCGAAGCGATCGAGAAGCGGCCCGGAGAACCGGCGCAGGTACCGCTCGCGCGCCGACGGCGTGCATCTGCACGCACCGGGACTTCCTCCCCCGCACGGACAGGGGTTGCTCGCTCCGACGAGCAGAACGCGCGCAGGCATCTCGACCGACACTCCCGAGCGCGCCACGCGCACCGTGCCGTCTTCGAGCGGCTGACGCAAGGCGTCGAGCACCGACGGTGCGAACTCACCCATCTCGTCGAGGAACAACACGCCGTGCGCCGCGAGGCTGACCTCGCCCGGGTGCACGCGCCCCGTGCCGCCACCCACCATTGCGGCCATCGAGACGCCGTGATGCGGCGCGCGAAACGGCGGCGACGTCGGAAGACCGTGCAGCCGCTCGCCGGCGGCGCTGCGCACCATGGCGCACTCGAGAGCTTCGGTCTCGGTGAGCGACGGAAGAATGCCCGGCAGACGAGATGCGAGCATCGACTTTCCCGCACCGGGCGGACCCATCATCAGCAGATGGTGAAACCCGGCGGCCGCCACTTCGAGTGCCGTGCGCGCCAGTGTCTGGCCTCTGACATCGCGCAGGTCGGGCAACGGCTCCTCGTCGCACTGCGGCGGACGACCTATTTCGACGGGCCACGGCTCTCCGTCTCGCAGCACCGCCACCAATTCGGCGAGCGTGCGCACCGCAACGACCCGCGCCGGGCTGGCAAGTGCGGCGTCGGCGGCCGAGTCGGGCGAGACCACAACGCATGAATCGCGCACGGCCGCCGCGAGCGGAGCGGCACCCGCGACAGCCCGGAGGCTTCCGTCGAGTCCGAGCTCTGCGAGCAGCGCGAGCGACGACGTGCGCTCCGCATGGACCACCCCCGTCGCCACCAGAAGCCCGACGCAGATCGCGAGGTCGAGCCCTGATCCTCCGCTTCTGTCGCCGGACCGTTCGCCGTGCACTGCCAAGTTGACCGTGACGCGGCGGTTCGGCCATTCGAGACCGCTCGAGAGCATCGCCGCCCGCACCCTGTCGCGCGACTCGCGGCACCCCTCGTCGGGCTGTCCGACGACGGTGAAACCGGGAAGTCCGTTGCCGACATGTACCTCGACGGTGGTCGACCGGCCGGAGATTCCGAACAGCGTGGCGGTGTTGACGGCTGCGTACATGCGGACCCTCCGGGGGTGCGAGGTGGGATAATCGCAGACGATGTGTGCGCGCCTCTCTCCACGTCGCGCACGGTCCGCCGTGGTGCTCGCACTGGTCGCGGTGGCCGCATGTTCGTCGCCCGAGAGAACCGGAACGGCCTTCTGTCGTCAGCTCGCCAACGAACTTCCGGCGATCGCGGCACCGGCCACGACCGGCGACGAGGTGGGAGCGCTGGTCTCGCGCTGGGAACGCCTGCTTGAGCGATCGCCGCTCGCGATCGAGCGCGACGTGGAGACGGTCACGGATCTCTTCAGGGCAGCAAGCCGCGTCGACCCGACCGACCCCGTGGCGGTCCAAGAACTGGCCGACCAGTCGTATGCCTCGAATTCAGCGGCGGTCGCCGTCCGCGACTGGGTGATGAGCACGTGCGCAGTCGACGTGGCGACAGGACTCCAGATCGCACCGCCGCGCACTGCGCCGCCGACGACTGCTCCCGCTCCCGACCCTGCGACAGATGCACCGACCGACTCTGTCGTTACCGACGGCACCGAGCCACCGGCGCCCTGACGGCGCCTTGAGTCAGCGAATTTCGCCGCGGCGCACGATCACCTTGTCGACGAGGCCGTATTCCTTGGCTTCCTCGGCAGTGAACCAGCGGTCGCGCTCGCTGTCGGCCTGAATGTCTTCGATGGCGCGGCCCGAGTGGTGCGCGATGAGTTCAGCCATGCGGCGCTTCGTGAATCGCAGCTGCTCTGCCTGGATCGCGATGTCGGCGGCCTGCCCGCGGAGCCCGGCGAGCGGCTGGTGCATCATGATGCGCGCATTCGGAAGGGTGTACCGCTTTCCGGGGGCGCCGGCCGTGAGGAGAAACTGACCCATCGACGCGGCAAGCCCCATGCACACGGTCGCAACGTCGCACGACACGAACTGCATCGTGTCGTAGATGGCCATGCCGGCCGTCACCGAACCACCGGGGCTGTTGATGTACAGCCAGATGTCGGCGTTCGGGTCCTCTCCCTCGAGGTACAGCAACTGGGCACAGATCTGGTTGGCGATGTCGTCGTTCACGTCGGTTCCGAGCATCACCACCCGGTTCTTCAGCAAGCGGGTGAAGATGTCGGCGCGCGGGTCGCCGCCGGCATCGAGGGCCACGGGGAAGTCCGGGTTCGTCATATGCAGATGGAGGCTACCGGTTGTGCAACAATGGCACCGTGCCCCGCGACACCCCCTTCACCCCGAGTGCAGACGAGCTTCTTCGCAACAACCTCGGATACACGGAGCACTTCGCCGATCAGGGCCTCGCCGCCGAGCCCCGGCGCCGTCTCGCGGTGGTCGCATGCATGGACAGCCGCATGGACATCTTCGAGATGTTCGGCCTCGCGCACGGCGACGCCCACATCATGCGCAACGCGGGCGGAGTGGTGACAGACGATGTTGTGCGCTCGCTCGTTGTGTCTCAGCGTCTTCTCGGCACGCGCGAGATCATTCTCGTGCACCACACCGGCTGCGGGCTCCAGAAAATCACAGAAGACGGATTCAAGCGCGAGATCGAGATCGAGACCGGCGTCAAGCCATGGTGGGCGCTGGAAGCATACGCCGACCCCTACGAAGATGTTCGCCAGTCGATGGCACGGCTTCGCGTGAGCCCATTCGTGATGCACAAGGACCACATTCGCGGCTTCGTCTACGACGTCGACAATGGCGGCCTAGTTGAGGTGGAGTCCCAGGCCGGTTGACGGCTCGAATCAGCGACGAACGCCGCTGAAGACCACTGCGACGCATTCGTCGTCGGCGATCGACTCGCGCGCCTCCAACACCCCCGCGAGACCCGCCGTGCCGGTCGGGCTTGCATCGATGTCAGTGAACTCCCGCGCCAGTCGCAATGCCTCGACAATGTTCGACTCGCGCGCGACCACGGGCGACCCGCCGGTCGAGGCCATCGCCTCGACAACGCCGATCCAGTCGTAGGTCTCGTCGTCGAGAATGCCGTCAGCGAACGAATACGGCGACTCCCACGGCCACATGCAGTCTCTCCAGCGGCTGCCGACGTTCGTCGCGCCACCGGTTTCCAGTGCCCGGCGCCACGCCCGCTCGAGCGGCGCACATCCTTCGGCCTGCACTGCATGGAGACGCGGGTGCACGCCGCTTGCAGCGAAACTCGCACCGACACATGCGGCAAATGCGCCTCCCCCCACCTGCACGAACACACGGTCGATCATGCGCCCGTCGGCTTCTGCCTGATCGGTCATCTCCCATCCGATCGTGCGTCCGCCGTCGAGACACCATGCGTTTTCTGTTCCCTGCACGCCGAACGGCAGTGCACCATCGGCGACTGCTTCGCGGAAACGAAGCACGCACGGATCACCTGCCGGGTCGGCCGTGCGCCGTTCGCACACTCTGACGTCGGCGCGAAGACCAGCGAGAGTTTCGAGCACAGGTTCGTCGGCGGCGACCGGCACGTGCACCGCGATCGGCCAGTCGACGGCCGCGGCCAACGTCGAAGCAGCGATCGCGGCGTTTCCGCAGGAGGCGATCGCAAGCGCCGGCCGTGATGCCGCATTGCGCCACGGCACGGCGCCGGCTCGCTCTGCCATCACGAGGTGCACGAGTTCAGTGAACAGATGTCGCGCCTTGTGGGAGCCGGCGACGTTGTGCGTTTCGTCTTTCACCCACACTCCCCCGTCGGCAGTGAAACCGAGAACAGTCGAGAGCGCATCGGCGCGGCGCATCGGCGTGCGCACGAACCCCGTTCCGGCGACCCGGGCGATGCGCGCGTCGAGATCGGCGATCACACCTTCTCGTGTCTCGTCGTCGAGGCCGAGTGCCGCGCCGAACGCATCGACGGCCAGCCACCGTCTGTAGGCGAGAAACGGGTTCGCATGTGCCGCAGGTCGGAACGGCTCCGTGCGCGACTCAAAGACGAGGACGTGGCGACGATCTGCCGCCGTCGACGACGGGCACATGAACGACAGCGGCTCACCGATCGGCACGGTGGCAGAACACACCGCGCATCGCATTCCTGTGACGACGGGCGCCACTGACATGTCGGCGATTCTCCGTCGTGCCCGATCAGCCCTCGAGGGCCACGCGCGCGTTGAACTCGCCGATGAGCCCGTCCCACACGGGGGCATGGGCCCGCACGGCGCGCCAGAACGACTGCAACCGACGCGCCTCGAAGATCTCGACCGGCGTTCCCTGCTGCTCGACCCACGTGTAGTAGCCGAGATTGAAGATGCGGTTCTTGTCGCGCTCGGTGCAGTCGATCATGTTGTCGGTGCCCACGTGGGCCAGGTGACGACCGAACACTTCTGCGGCCTCCACTTCGCCGAAGTTGTCGTCGAATCGCGATGCGAGCGTCTTGATGCGCTCGCTCGGGTAGAGCGCACCGCCGTCGGTGGCGATGGTGATGATCGCGTCGTTCGCGCCGTAACCGAGGAGCTTCGCTGTCTTGATCGCCGCCAGCACGTTGCAGATGGCCGAGAATCCCATGTGCGTGAGGTGGTCGAGAAGCGCCGGGTCGGCGCCGTGGCGCTCGGCCAGGTACGCGTGGCCAGCCGGAGTGTTGAAGAGCACATCCAACTCGTCGGTTGCCTCGTCGGACACCGCGGCGACGACGTCGGTGTTCATGACATTGTGAATGAGCGGAATGTGTTTGTCGCCTATGCCCTGGATGTTGTGCTCGCCGAATCCGTTCTCGAGCATCGTCGGGCACTCGAGCGCCTCGACCGCGACGATCGTCGTGCCGTAGAGGTCTTTCAGTCGGTCACCCGCGGCGATCGTGCCCGCCGACCCGGTGGCAGACGTGAACGCGGCGAGTCGGATCCCGGCGTGTCCGTTGTCGCGCACGTGTTCGAAGACATGTGCGAGCGCGCGGCCCGTCACCTCGTAATGGCCGACATGGTTCCCGAATTCGGCGAACTGGTTCAAGATGAAGTTGCCGGGGTCCTTCGCCATCTCGTTGCAGGCGTCGTAGATCTCCTTGACGTTGCTCTCGGTTCCGGGCGTGCGCACGACGTCAGAGGGTTCCACCACCCACTTGTCGAGCCAATCAAAACGTTCCTTCGACATGCCGGCCGGCAGCACGGCCACGCCGCGAGACCCCATGAGACGGCTGATGGCGACACCGCCGCGGGCATAGTTTCCGGTCGAGGGCCACACCGCGCGATGACGCGTCGGGTCGAACTGGCCGGTGATCACTCGGGGCGCGAAGCACGAGTACGCAGCGAGCACCTTGTGTGCCGTGATCATCGGGAACCTGTCGCCGAAGACCACGATGATCGGCGACTCGACTCCAGTCAGCGACGGCGGCAGAACGACGTGGTCGGGCACCTCCACCCGATTGCCGTCGAGGTCGTTGTACCAGTGCACGCGGAAGAGGTTCCGCGGGTCGGCCGCGTTCTTGTCGACGCCTTCCGTGACCGCTGCCGGAATGCGCGAGGGCTCGGCGAGCTCGGCGAAGGTGGGCAGCACGATCTTCTGGGCGGCGAACCGCTTTGCACTGTTCGCAAGCGATGCCTCGTCGACGACGCTCGTGGCGAGTCCCAGCTGTTCGGCGAGCACCGCCTGGTCGAGAGCGGAGCCGAGGGCGGCATCGATTGGGTCTGCAAGAGTCACGTCGTCAAGTCTGCCACCCGCACGCACGGCCACGGTGCCCTGCTCACGACGAGAGATACCCTTCACAGCGCCGCCGGTGTAGCCCAATTGGCAGAGGCAGCAGGTTTAGGTCCTGCGTGTTGGGGGTTCGAGTCCCTCCACCGGCACCATGAACGTGAACGACCTCGCGACACCGGCCCTCGTGGTCGACATCGGGCTTGTGCGCCGCAACCTCGCGACCATGAGTGCAACTCACGCCGGACGGCGCTTGCGACCGCACGTGAAAGCCCACAAATGCACCGGACTCGCCGCCGAGCAGGAAGCGATCGGCCACACCTCGTTCACGTGCGCGACCGCGCGGGAGATCCTCGGCATGGTGGCCGCCGGCGTCGGCGACGATTTTCTCCTTGCCAACGAGACGATCGACATGTCGCGCCTGCGTGCTCTTGCCGCGGCGCAAGACGACGCGATCGTGACAGTCGCCGTCGATTCTGACGACACGCTCCGCGCGGCCGAGCGCGCGGGGATCAGGAACGTCATGGTCGACGTGAACGTCGGCCTGCCACGTTGCGGGTGCGACCCGCGCGACGCCGGCCGTCTCGCCGACTCGGCCCGTGCTCGCGGCATGACCGTGCGCGGCGTGATGGGCTACGAGGGACACCTGATGATGGTCGCTGATCGCGTCGAGCGCGCGACCCGGGTTGCCGAGGCGATGTCGACGCTTGCGCTTGCCGCAGACGACGCCGGCACCGATGTCGTGTCTGCAGGCGGCACCGGAACGTACGACTTGTTCGAGAGTACGGCGGTCACCGAAGTGCAGGCGGGCAGTTATGCACTCATGGACTCGCACTACGCCACGCTCGGGCTGCCGTTTGTCCAGGCCGCCTGGGTTGTCGGCACGGTCATCTCGGCGAACACCAAGTGGGCCGTCGCCGACGTCGGGTTGAAGTCGCTCGGCATGGACCACGGAGATCCGACCGTCGACGGCCACAAGGTCTGGTTCTGCTCCGACGAGCACATCACCTTCTCGGCCCTCGAGGAAACCCCCGCACCGAAGGTCGGTGACAGAGTGTTCGTGGCACCTGCGCACATCGACCCGACGATGGCGATGCACGAGCGCGCCTGGGTGTCTGATTCGCGCGGCGAGATCATCGCCGAGTGGCCGATCGACCTGCGCGGCTGGTGACTCGGCGGTCAGACGGCGCTCAGGCGCGCCCGGCGAGACGATCAATCAGACCGGGAAGCTGCGCAAGTGCGCGCGACCTGTGCGAGACGGCATCTTTTTCTGCCGAAGTCATTTCGGCGAACGTGCGTCCGTCGCCGTCGGAGGGCACGAACACAGCGTCGTAACCGAAACCGTTCCCGCCGCGTTCGGCATCGGCGACCACCCCGCGACATTCGCCGCGAAGAAAGTGCATCTCGCCCTTGTCGTTCACCAGTGCCACCACGGTGCGAAACACCGCCGATCGGTCAGAGACTCCCTGCAGACGTTCGAGCAGCAGTGCCCGGTTCGCCGCGTCGTTCGGGGGTTGGCCTGCGAATCGCGCACTGCGCACACCGGGCTCTCCCCCGAGCGCGGCGACCTCCAGTCCGGTGTCGTCGGCGATCGCCCACCCGTGCACGTGGTTCGCGATCTCGACGGCTTTCAGCACGGCGTTGCCCTCGAGCGACGGCGCATCTTCGTCGATGTCGCCGACGTCAGCCGGTCGGGGCTGCATTTCGACGCCGTGCGGCATGAGGCGCGCAATCTCTTCCACCTTGTGCGGGTTCGCACTCGCACACCAGATGCGCATCAGAGCCCCGGCGTCAGCGCGCGGACGGCGGCTCGGCAAGCAGCTGCGTCTGCAGGTCGAAGATGCGCCCGAGACCAGAGTCGGCGAGCGCCAGCAACTGGTCGAGTTCGCCGCGCGAGAACGACATCGCCTCGGCGGTGCCCTGCACCTCGACGAAGCGGGCCTCGCCGCCGGCAACCGGACGCAACATGACCACGTTCATGTCGACGTCTGCCGTCGAGTCTTCGACATACGGAAGATCGACCACCGGAGTTCCGCCGCACACCCCGACCGACACCGCGGCGCACAGTGAGTGGAGCGGATGCGTCGGCACCGCCCCCGACTGCACGAGCCGGGTGAGTGCGTCGTGCAGCGCGATGTAGCCGCCGCAGATGCTTGCGGTGCGGGTTCCACCGTCTGCCTGGAGCACGTCGCAGTCGACGACCACCTGGCGTTCTCCGAGGAGCGACATGTCGCACGATGCGCGCAACGAGCGACCGATCAGGCGCTGAATCTCGACGGTGCGCCCGCTCTGCTTGCCCTTTGCGGCTTCTCTATCGACGCGCTCGGGCGACGAGCCGGGGAGCATCGAGTATTCGGCGGTGACCCAGCCCTTGCCAGAGCCCTTCATCCACCGCGGCACGTCTTCGTCGATCGATGCCGTGCACAGCACGCGCGTGCGCCCGAAAGACACGAGCACCGATCCGGCCGACATCTCGGTGAAGTCGCGCTGGAACGACACGGGTCTCAACTGATCCGGGGTGCGCCCGTCAGGTCTTGTCATGCGCTCTTGTCTAGTCGGTCGGCGTCACGCTTGACCGGTCTTGCAGACGGCTCAGAAGTAGATGATCTTTTCGGCGTTGGCCTCTGCGGCATCGAGGTCGTCGGTGTACGCGCCGGTCGACAGGTACTTCCAGCCGCCGTCACAGACGATGAACACGATCGTTCCCTCATCAATCTCGCTCGCCACCTTCACGGCTCCGGCGAGCGATGCGCCAGACGAAATACCGGCGAAGATGCCGCACTCCTGCACGAGACGACGCGTCCATTCGATCGACTCTCGCGGGCGCACCACGCGCTTTCGGTCGAGCAGGTCGCGGCCGTGCCAGTTCTCGAACACCGGCGGGATGTAGCCGTCGTCGAGATTGCGCAACCCCTCGACGCGCTCACCGAGCGGCGGCTCGACGGCGACAACCTTGATGTCAGGGTTCTGTTCCTTCAGGTACTTGCCGGTGCCCATCAACGTTCCCGACGTGCCGAGACCTGCGACGAAATGCGTGATCTCCGGGCAATCGCGCAGAATCTCCGGCCCGGTGCCCTCGTAGTGCGCGCGCGGGTTCGCCTCATTGGCGTACTGATACAGGAAGCACCACTCGGGGTGCTGGGCGGCGAGTTCCTGGGCGCGGCGCACGGCACCGTTCGAGCCCTCTTCGCCGGGGGTGAGAATGATCTCGGCACCAAACACCTCGAGCATCTGGCGACGCTCCACCGACACCGAGGTCGGCATGAGGATGGTGATCGGATACCCCTTCATGCGCGCGATTGCGGCGAGAGCGATACCGGTGTTGCCCGATGACGGCTCCACGATGCGCTGACCGGGCACCAGTCGACCGGTGCGCTCGGCCTCTTCGATCATCGACTTGGCGATGCGGTCTTTCACCGAGCCGAACGGGTTCTGGCTCTCGAGTTTGGCGACGAGGCGAACGTTCGGGTTCGGTGAGAGGTTCGAGACGTCGACCATCGGGGTGTTGCCGATGAGGTCGAGGGCACTCTGGTGCACGAAGACTGAGCCGCCGCTCGGGCGAATCCCTGCTACTGACATCGTCACCTCCTCGGCGCATCTGACCCGACTGCTCCGGCCGATCCATGAAGGTCAACCAGAACCGTGAACGGGCTATTCCCGATAATTCCTGTCGGAATTGTAGCCCTGCGCAGACCTGATGTCACCCCCTCAGAAAGTCGACAGCTGCGGGGCTGATGACACCTGTCAGAGAGGGACGATCGTCTCTTCCGTCACGGTCTCACCCACAATGAGGTACGACCGTGTCTCGGGCGTGCCGCGCTTCAGCCCGACGATGACGTAGTGCCAGCCCGGATCTGGGGCCTGGGCGATGTCGGTCGGACTCGGGTACGGCTCAGTGTGCGTGTGGCTGTGCACGACTCCGATCACCTCGAGCCCGTCGGCCTCGGCGGCGAGCTCGCACCGCAGGTGCTCCTTCGGGTCGAGGGTGTAGACCTTCGCGCTCGCGGCGATGTTGGTGACCGGAACGAATCGCTCGACGCGCGACTCTGCTCGGTCACCCACGAGCAACCCACAGCACTCCTCGGGAAACGTCGCATACGCAAGCGATGCCATCTCGCGCAGCGCTTGCGCGGGAACAGACAGCGTCGATGCGACGGACATACGCCTTTCACGCTAGCGGTACGCTCAAACACCCCTATGGCAAAGGCTCCGAACGCGATCTTGGCGAGCAATCGCAAAGCACGCCACGACTACGCGATTCTCGACGTGGTCGAGGCGGGAATCGTGCTGCACGGAAGCGAAGTCAAGAGCCTGCGCGGCGGCCAGGTGCAGATTGCCGACGCCTATGCACGCATCATCGACGGCGAAGTGTGGCTCGACGGCGTGCACATCGCGCCATATCAATTTGCCGTCGGGGTCGGCGCCCACGAGCCCGACCGAGCCCGCAAGTTGCTGTTGCACCGCACCGAGATCGAGCGACTGGCCGAGCGCGTGGCGCGTGAGCGCCTGACTCTTATTCCGCTGTCATTCCGGTTGGTCGACGGTCGCGTGAAGGTCGAGTTGGCTCTTGCGCGCGGCCGCCAGCGTCAGGACAAACGACAGGCAATTGCCGAGCGCGACAGCAAACGCGAGATCGAGCGTGCACTTGGTCGCCAGCGCAAGGGCATGTGACTCAGGTCGTTACATCTGACGACAATCGGCGCGCGAGCCTGAACACAGCAAGTGCGACAGTGGCACCGAGCACCCACCCGGCGAGCACATCGCTCGCCCAGTGCACACCGAGAGCGAGGCGTGTCCAACCCATGACGAACGACAGCACGACCGCGACCCAGATGACCTGGCGAGCCCGCATCGGCCAGATCACTCCGACAGCAAGTGCCGTCGCGAGCGCGAACGCAGTGGTATTCGACGCATGCCCCGACGGGAACGCGGCAGACACAACACCGAGTGTCTCTGCCCCGGCTGGGCGCCCACGACCAAATGCATCCTTGAGGCCCGATGTGAGCAGTGCTGTCACCCACGAGGCCGCGAGCGGCACGAGACCGAGATGCCACGAACGCGTGACACGCCACAGCCAGAGTCCGATGACGGCAGACGTCGGCAGGAAAACCTCAGTCACGCCGACAGAAGTGATCGCCTCGGCAACCGACGCCAGCCATCCGTCGAGTTTCAACACATCGTGGAGAGCGGAATCCATTGCACACGGACGGTAGTGGCGCCACCCGCCACGATCGCTCCACCCGTGCCGTACACTTTCGGGTACACAACCGATCACGGGGCTGACAGGTTTCGACAGCAGGTCCGTCGTTCAAGAGTGCGACCCGAGTTGCTCAGACTCGCTAAACGGGGCAACCAAAAGAATTGCCGACGAGCAGTTCGCTCTCGCCGCCTAATAACGGTTGAGAGACATCGTGACCAGCAATGGCGCACGGGGCCGATCCACCGCAGCCCGGCAACAGAAGCGGAGGATGACGGCGGGAAAGACAGCTGGCGTCGGGAAAGACCGATGACCCACCAGAAAGATGGTGCGCGGCCCCTCGGGGCAGTCGACCCGCCGATGACGTTGCGTCAGCGTCGAAGCCGGGAATGGTCGTAGCAGTCTGGTCCGGCGCCTGATGGACGGGGGTTCGATTCCCCCCAGCTCCACTCATTGCAATGCGCGAGCAACAGCTTCTGCAAGGAATGTAAGCCGGCGGCGATAGGCGGCCGGCGTGGGCTGATCTTGCTTGAGCCCAACTGTTGAGAGCGTAAGGATTTCAAACGCGCGGTCTTGAGATCGCTGGTCGGAATTCGTCGTCCTGACATGGTCACGTAGACCTTTGTGGGCGCGCTTCAGTGCCGCCTCGGCTGCCTCGGCCGCAAACTGGTGACGCGCCTCGAGAAGTTCGTCCCCAAATCTGGTTGCCGAGAGCCTTGCGTAGCCGTCGCCGGAAATTCGTTGGAGATATCCGTCGAGTTGTTGCGCAAGAGACACCGGCAATGCCAAGTCAGCCAGGGCCGCATCAGTCGCCTCTTCCAGCAGGAGCACGTATGCGGCCGCGAAAAGGTCAGCTCGATCTGTGAAGTACTGGTAGAGGGCCGGACGAGACACACCCGCCGCATCGGCGATGTTTGCCATCGATGTCTTCCGATACCCGCGCTGTGCAAAGAGCGGAATCGAAGCCCTCAAAATCTCCTCGATCCTCTGGTCACGGGCTGCCTCGAGAGTCTTCACGACAACAGTTTGACATATTTGGATCGAAATGTCAGACTGACCTTGCCTGACAATTTGTAGATGAAATGTCAGAGCCGAACGGAAGGAGCAAAACATGACAAATAGTCGATCGATCGAGGGTCGCACCGTGTGCGTCACCGGCGCATCCAGCGGATTCGGCCGCGCAATCTCCGAGCATCTCGGCTCGCTCGGTGCCCACGTCTTCATGATGGGACGCACTGGCGAACCGATGGAGGAATCCGCATCAAAGATTCGCGGCGCCGGCGGCAAAGCCGATGTCGCCGTGTTCGATCTCGGAAATCTCGAACGACTCGCCGAGTGGGTCGCATCGTCTGCGAATGCGACGGGGCGCCTCGATGTGATGGTGAACAACGCCGGCTTCGGTGACGTCGGGACGACGATCGCAGACGGCGACCCCGCGATGTGGCGGGCCATGCTCGAAGTGAATGTTCTCGCACTCGCCGTGGGGTGCCAGGCCGCGATCCGAGCCATGCGCGCCACCAACTCGGAGGGCAACATCATCAACATCTCGTCGGTCGGTGCGACACGACGCGACAGCGGGGTTTACGGCGCCACCAAGCACGCCGTCAACTGCATCAACACCACCTTGCGCAAGGAACTCGAGGGTGACGCCATTCGAACCACGTCGATCATGCCGGGGGTCTTCGCGACCAACTTCGTTCGTCACATCGACAGCAACATGGTCGCAGGCGTCGCGGCCATGGCAGGGATCGAGAAGGTCGCCTTCGACGATCAGCAACGTTTGCCGCAGGGGCAGCTGGACCAGATCCAGCAGGCGATGCCGGACACCTTCGGCGACGTCACGCACGTTGCTCGCGCGGTTGAGTACGTGGTCACCCAGCCGATCGAGATCAACATCGAAGAGCTGATCATCCGTCCACCGAAGAGCACGTCCTGACCGGCGGCTCGTAGCCATGCCGGGGCCCCGACAACCTTCACGGGCGACATGCCCACAAATGACATTTCCCTCCCAGTTCATGGCGTGTCGAACAGCACCTCCCTACCGGTCGGTAGGCAGGTGCTGTTTCGCCTACGGTGTGGGGATGAGCACTGAGCAGGTCCTCTCCCCACGCCCGCGCGGCGAATCGCTGAACACCGTTCGCGAGGCCATTCCTGACTCGTGCTACGAACGCCCGACCGCGCCCGCGGCACGTGCGCTGGTTCGTGCCTGGCTGATCTATGCGGTCACGATCGCCGCGCTCGCCATCGCGAGTTCATGGTGGAGCATCACGCTCTTGTGGGTTGCCGCCGGGTTCGCCGTTGCCGGGCTGTTCGTTCTTGGGCACGACGCATCACACGGTGCACTCACATCATCGCCGCGCGCAAACCGCCTCATCGCCCGGGTGTGCATGGTGCCGAGCATTCATGTCGAGGCCGCATGGGACCTCGGACACAACCGCATTCATCACGGCTACACCACTCGACAAGGTTTCGACTTCGTGTGGCACCCCGCAACCGTCGATGACTTCAAGGGACTCTCCCGTCGCGCTCGGCTCCAGCACCGCATCGAATGGTCGTGGTTCGGCTCGGGCATCTACTACCTGCGCACCGTGTGGTGGCAGAAGATGTGGCGCTTCAACGGACAGAGCAAGCACCGCGGCCAGATCATCCGCGACAAGATCGCGCTCGGATCGATCGTCGGGGCCGCCGCGGCGGCACTCGCCGTCGTCGGTGCACTTCAAGGTGGCCCAGTCGGTGCGGTGTGGCTGCCCATCAAACTCGTGATCGTGCCGTTCTTGGTGTTCGTGCACACGATCGGGTGGACCGTGTATGTGCACCATGTTGATCCGTCGATTCGCTGGTGGCCGCGCCGCGAGTGGAGTCAGTTCAAGGGGCAGATGGAATCAACCACAGTGCTCGAGATGCCGCGGCTCGTGAATTGGCTGTGGTTCCACAACATCTTCGTGCACGTTCCGCACCACGTCGATGTGCGCATTCCGTTCCACCAACTGCCGGCTGCAACCGATGCAATCGAGGCCGCGTTCCCCGACACCGTGCGCCGTTCGCGCATGTCGCTGCGGGCCTACTTCCGCGCCGCGAAAGCCTGCAAGTTGTACGACTTTGAACAGGGAACCTGGCTCCCCTACTCAGCAGCACGCTGAGAGCGGCGCACCAGCTGTTCAGCGTCCGTCAGCCATCTCGATCCAGCCGTCGAGCGTCCCTTCGCCGACCGATTGCGCCGCGGCGTCCACCTCGTCGGGGTTGACGAACCCTTCGGCCAGCGCTGTATCAACATCGCCGATCTCGAGAAAAGCAACGGCGAGCAACACATTGTCGGCATCAGCAGTGTCATCGGGCGCAACAGTCGTCGTGGCGTCGTCGGGAATCGAGACCGATGTGTCGTCTGATGATTGATCGCCGCCGCACGCCGCCAGCGCGAGACCGCATGCAACCGCCAGAGCGGCGAGATTCTTGCGTGTCATGGTTGACCTTTCTGTTCCTGGTTCGTCGATGACGGAGCCACCGACGTCGTTGACACTGCACGCATCTGGGCGACGAGAATGTCAGTGATAGTTGACGGTTAGTTGGTCGCCGGGCCGAGCCGCGAGAGAACCGGTTTCGCCGCCCCGCCTCGCACCGACCACAGCGACACCTCGTGTGAGCCAGCACCGATCAGCCGAGACATGAGCGAGGCCGCAAAGTAGGTGCGGCGACCGGGCACAAGTTCGGACACCTCTCGCACGATGCCGACGAAGACACCGTCAACGGCCACCAAGACCTCCTCGTCTGGCGCCACCGGTCGACGTGCAGTCATGCGTCCGACGGCGCGCGTCGACACGATCCCGTACCGCTCTCCTGATACATTCGCGAAGGCATCAGCGTTGTTGAGATACCACTCAATGCCGGGGTCGATCGGCGCCGAGTCGGGCACGGGCGTTCCGACGAGAGCGCCATAGGGGCCGATGCGGTAGATGTCGTCAGCGGTGCCGTCGGCGTTCACCCAGTCGCCGTACCAGCGCACCCGTTCCATAAGGCCGTCGATTCCGGTGGCAAGTGTTGTCGCGCCGTCGCTCCATGTCGCAGGGCGCGTCGCGCGCGTCGGACAGGTCGATGCGAGATTGACCCCGTCAGGGTTCCACCCCGGAGTGAGCCCCGTCGCCTCGGCAACCGTCGGCAACAGATCGAGCGAGAGCGCAGGACAGTCGTTCACTTCGGCCGTGCGCTGCCCCGGGTATCGCACGAACATCGGCACCCGAAAAACATCGTCGATGGTTCCCGGCGCAGACGGATCAGTCCTGCGGTGACCGACGCCCGGCACGAACGTGATTCCATGGTCGGCGGTGACAACGACCATTGTCTTGTCCCAGTTGGGCGCTGCCTCAAGAGTGTCCATCAGCCGGTTGATCTGGGCGTCGACCGCGAGGTACTGGTTCAACATCGACTGATAGGCGTCGCGTCGTCGGTCGACCGACGTCGACGGACGAATGTCGGGAATCGGCGTCGTCGACATGCGCTGGTCGGGAGCCAACACCCACGGCCGGTGCGGCACGATCACGTGGGCGAACGCGAGCGTCGGTCGTTCAGCTCGCGCAACGACCTGCCCGACTTCTTCCAAGTGCTCGAGTCGGGCGCGATTGTCGGGAAGAACACCGATTTGCTCATCATCACCGTCACCATTTCCGGCCCCAGCAGAGGGAGCACGCGTTCCACCAGCAAATCCTCCCCAGCCTTCGTCAATTGGGGGCAGCGACTCGCGCAGAGCACGCGGAAGGATCGTGTGCCCGAGCACCACCGTCGCATCGCGCACGAACGACGACAATGACGCCGAGGTTCCAAGAGCAGTCTCGGTTCCCTCTTCCTCGTCGCGCTCGCACCAGCTGCCCGCACACAGTGCAGTTGCTTCTTCGAGCACGTCCAGGTCCATGGCCCCATACGCGTTCGTGAACAGGTTGTCGGGGTGATCGGCGAGCACCGGTTGGCGCGAGTAGTCAGGTTCTCGCCCGGTGAGCATCGACGCCACAGAGACGATTGTTCGCGACGACGATGTTGCGGCGTTCCGGTACCAAGTCGATGTCGACGCAAGGCGCCCGAACCCCCCGAACCGCTCGGAATTGATTGATCCGCCCGACGCGACCAAGGGCCACAGCGGAGCCTCGTCGAGAACGATCCACACGACATTCGCCGCAGAGCCGCGCCCTTCGCCCGGACGTCCCGGTTCCGGGGGCCACGCCACCGGAGCAACAGCGACGACATACGCAACCAGCACGACGAGCGACAGCGGAGACGTCCACGACACCCACGTGCGCAGAGGTCTCCACCTGACGTAGCCGACCACGCCAAGCCCCGCGAGCAGTCCCGTGCCGACCGCGTCGACGATCCACGGCCCGGCGCTCACCGACCGAAAGACGAGCAACGCCACGGCCCACGCGCCCGCAAAGACGCATGTGCGGTGAATCGCCTCAGATGCCCGCGGCCACACCACAGAAAGCGACAGATCGACTGACGCCACGGCGAGCGCCGGAACCAGTGCAACCAATACAGCGAAGACGACAACCGGGGGGCCGTCGATCTTTGCACTCGTGAACACTGCGAGATTGTCGCCGTAGAGACCGAGAAGTGGTTGTGTGACGGCAACGGTCCACAGTGCGAGATGGACCGTCGCCCGACGTGCCGCCTCTGCGCGGGCCATTCGGCCGGGCGTCCTCATCGCGACACCGGACCCAATCGCGTGAACTGCGGCGACTCGGCTCCGCGCACGACCCAGAGCGACACCTCATGTCCACCGGCACCGATCAACCGCGACGCGAGCGACGACGAGTACAGGGTCGTGCGCCACGCTCCGAGTCCGGCAACCTCGCGAACCACCCCCACGAAACGACCGTCGACTGCGATCAATATCTCCTCGTCGTCGGCGAAGTCCTTGCGCACCGTGATCAACCCCGTCGCCCGCGTCGGCACGGAACCGAAACGACCGTCGGTGACGCGGGTGAACGCATCCGAGTTCGCCAGGGTCCACTTCACGTCATTCGAGGTCGGTGCGTCGTCGGGCACCGGGGTTCCGACGAGTGATCCGTATGGCCCGGTGCGGGCGATGTCGTCGACGGAGCCGTCGGCATCGATCCACGCGTCGTAGAACGCCACGCGCTCTCGCAGAGCCTCGACCCCGAATTCATGCTGGAATGCACCTTCGATCCAGGTCACCGTGCGCCCCGCGCGACCGCCGCACGCACCGGCAAGATCGCGTCCGGCGAGCGACCAGTCCGGCGAAACACCGAGTTGCCTCGCCACGGTCGGCACGATGTCGAGCACCGTCACAGGACAATCGTCGACGCGAGGCGCGACGGTGCCCGGCCACTTCACGAACAACGGCACCCTGTAGACGTCGTCGACGGCGGCGGAGTTGTCGGCATCGACTTCGTCGCGCGCAGATGCCCCGGGCACGAACGTGATGCCGTGGTCGGCTGTGACGATCAGCATCGTGTTGTCCCAACGGTCGGTTCGCGAGAGTTGCTCGACGAGACGACCGACCTCGACATCAACGGCTGCGTACTGGTTGAGAAGCGACTGATAGGCATCGCGGCGCTTGTCGACGAGAGTGCCCGGTCGGTAGTCGGAGTCTGTCTTGCTGGCAATTCTCTGGTCAGGCGCAAGCAACCACGGCCGGTGAGGCAACAGCAGGTGAGCAAACCGGAACGTGGGCGATGTCGACTCGGCCTGCCGCGTGGCAAGCGCCTGGAAATGCTCAAGTCGGCTCTGGTGACCGGTCGGCGAGCGGTTGATCCGCTCTCCGCCCTGCTCAAAAGACCGCGCGACGAGATTCTCGCCGCCACCCCGGAGCGCGTTCTCCCCGAATCCTCCCCACCCTTCGTCTATCGCGGGGAGACGGTCGCGAAGCCCCTCCGGAAGAGCGGTGTGGGCGGCAACCACGGCGGCATCGCGCACGATCGAGGCGAACGATGCGCGTGGGATCGGATCAGGGACCCCCTTGTCGCACCAGCCTCCTCGACACAGTCGCGTCGCCTCCTCGACGACGTCGAGATCCATCACGTCGCGCACCAGCGTCAGGATGTTTCGCGGGTAGTCAGCGAGCAGCGGCTGGCGCGAATAATCGGGCTCCTGCCCGGTCAGCATCGCCGGGACGGCAACCGACGTGCGCTGCGAGACAGACACCGCATCGCGGTACCAGGTCGACACCGATGCGAGGCGCGCAAAGCCGGGGAAACGGTTCTCGTTGATCGCCCCGTCGCCGCCGACGAGCGGGAACAGCGGCGCCTCGTCGAGCTGGATCCACACGACGTCGACATCGGCGACCGTGCTCGCGGCGACCCCACCTGGGCCACCCGGGGCGAGAAGCGACCACGCCGATGCAACGAACACCACCAGGACGAGAGGCGCAAGCAGTGCCATCAACCCGAACCACTCCCTCATCACGCGCCACCGTGCGTAGATCCAGGTCGCCGCCGCCGCCAGTGTCGCCGTCATTGATGCATCGAGCGGCCACATACCGAGCGACACCGAGCGCATGATCACCGAGGTCGCCACCCACGCACCGACGAAGACGAGCCCCACGTGGACTCCGGTTGATGCGCGCGGCGCGATGCGAGCCACCGCGAGATCGACAATCGACATCGCCGCGGCCGGCGTACACACGACCAGCACCGCGAACCAGAGAATGGTCGAACCTTCGGCGCGTGCGCTCGTAAAGACAGCCAGGTTGTCGCCGTAGAGCCCGAGCATCGGCTGCGAGAGCGCAATGGTCCAGAGCGCCAGATGCACGGCGAGACGTCGCATACCAGTGCCTGCCCCCATCAGCGGGCGAGATTATCCCGTATGGCGGCCCCGACGGGCCGAAAGGTCAGCGTCGAATGACACCGTCTGCGACCGCGGCGGCCGCCACGGCCGGGGCCACGCGATCGACAACAGAACGATCGAACACCGACGGCACCACGAAACTCGGCGAGAGCACGTCGTCGCCGACCGACTCGGCGATCGCCACGGCGGCGGCGATCTTCATGTTCTCGGTGATGTCGGTCGCATGTGCATCGAGTGCACCGCGGAAGATGCCGGGGAATGCCAGCACGTTGTTGATCTGGTTCGGGTAGTCGCTGCGACCGGTCGCCATCACGGCGGCGAGTCCGTCAGTCTGTTCGGGGCGAATCTCGGGGTTCGGGTTCGCCATCGCGAACACGATCGGGTCTGCCGCCATCGAGCGCACTTCGGCGGCGGTGATGAGATCGGGTCCGCTCACGCCGATGAACACGTCGGCGCCGCGCATGACATCGGCGATGGTGCCCATTTTTCGCGAGTGGTTGGTGTTCGCGGCGAACCACTCCTTGGCAGAGTTCAGCTCGCCGCGCCCGGTGTAGATGGCGCCAACGCGGTCGCAGCCGACCACTTCTCCAACCCCGGCATTCAGGAGAATCTTGCCGATCGCGACACCGGCCGCGCCGATGCCGGCAATGACGACCGAGAGGTCCTCCATCTTCTTGCCGGTGATCTTGAGCGAGTTCCACAGCGCCGCGAGCGTCACCACGGCCGTGCCGTGCTGATCGTCGTGAAACACCGGAATGTCGAGGCTCGCACGCAGGCGCTCTTCGATCTCGAAGCACTCGGGCGCGGCGATGTCTTCAAGGTTGATGCCGCCGAAGGTGGGCGCGATGCGCTGCACGAAGTCGACGACCTCGTCGACGGTGCGGGCGTTGATGCAGACCGGGAAACCGTCAACCCCGCCGAACTCCTTGAACAGAAGCGCCTTGCCCTCCATGACAGGCATCGCGGCTTCGGGTCCGATGTCGCCGAGCCCGAGCACGGCGGTTCCGTTCGACACGATCGCGACCGTGTTCTTGCGGATGGTGTAGGTGTGCGAAAGCGCAGGGTCGTGCTCAATTGCCGTGCACACGCGCGCGACGCCAGGCGTGTAGGCCATGGAGAGATCATCGCGGTCGTTCACCGGCGCAGTCGACAGCACCTGGACCTTGCCGGCCTCGTGCATGCGGAATGTCCGGTCCCACCAGTCGATGAGAGTGACACCGTCGAGGGTGCGCACCGCGTCGACGACCTTGAGCTGGTGCTCTTCGTCGCGACAGTGGACGATCAGGCTGCGCCGAAGCACCGGCCCGCGCACGTCGAACCCGTCAAGAGCGCCGATGTTGCCACCGGCGTCACCGATGGCGGTGCAGAGCCGCCCGAGACTGCCAGGGACATTGTCGAGTTGGCAGTCGAGCGCGATGGAAAAAGCGGCAGTCGGGAGTTTTGTCACAGGTCTCCAAGGCTAAGGCGCAGACATCACGGCTGAACCTGTGGATATCTTTACACATTCATACCTTGTACTCAGTCCAGAACTCCGCTAGGGTGCCACGCGTGATGACGACTCCCGAAGAGATGCTGCGATCGCACGGCATTCATGTCACGGCCCAGCGTCTGGCGGTGTTGCGAGCCACGGCGGCGTGTCCGCACTCGACTGCAGATGCGATCCACGACACCGCACGCTCAGAGATCGGCGCGATTTCGCGACAGTCGGTGTACGACACGTTGAACTCGTTCACCGAACTCGGTCTCGTGCGTCGCATCCAGCCGATCGGCTCCCCTGCTCTCTACGAGACGCGCGTCGGCGACAACCACCCCCACGTCATCTGCCGCGAGTGTGGCCACGGCGCCGACGTCGACTGCGCGGTCGGGCACACGCCGTGCCTCACCGCGAGCAATTCGCATGGTTTCGCGATTGACGAAGCAGATGTCACCTACTGGGGCATCTGTCCGACCTGTCACACGTCCGCTCGCGCGGCGGTGTGACCCAACCACAACACACAACAATCCCTCAACAACAGGAGAGACACAACAACATGAGCATGACGGAAGAGAACAAGTGCCCGGTGGCCCACACGGCCAACGTGCACGAGAACATGTCGGCGACCGCATGGTGGCCGAACAACCTGAACCTCGACATCTTGCACCAGCACGATTCGAAGGTGAACCCGCTTGACGAGGACTTCGACTACCGCGAGGCCGTCAAGACCCTCGACGTGAAGGCGCTGAAGAAGGACCTGAACGACCTCATGACCTCCAGCCAGGAATGGTGGCCTGCCGACTGGGGCCACTACGGCGGCCTCATGATCCGCATGGCATGGCACGCAGCCGGCACCTACCGAATCGCCGACGGACGTGGCGGCGCCGGAACCGGCAACCTGCGTTTCGCTCCGCTCAACTCGTGGCCCGACAACACCAACCTCGACAAGGCCCGTCGTCTGCTGTGGCCGATCAAGAAGAAGTACGGCAACAAGATCAGCTGGGCAGACCTCATGATCCTTGCCGGCAACGTCGCATACGAGTCGATGGGTCTCAAGACCTTCGGCTACTCGTTCGGCCGCGAAGACATCTGGCACCCGGAGAAGGACATCTACTGGGGTTCGGAGAAGGAGTGGCTCGATGCCGGCCGCTACGAAGGCGACGGTGCCGACCGTGAGTCTCTCGAGAACCCGCTCGCCGCTGTGCAGATGGGCCTCATCTACGTGAACCCGACCGGCGTGGGTGGCAACCCCGACCCTCTGCGCACCGCGCAGGACATGCGCGTCACCTTCGGCCGCATGGCGATGAACGACGAAGAGACCGTGGCCCTCACCGCCGGTGGTCACACCGTGGGCAAGGCACACGGCAACGGCTCGGCCGACAACCTCGATGCCGAGCCCGAGGGAGCCCCGATCCACGAACAGGGTCTCGGCTGGATGAACCACAAGACTCGCGGGATCGGCCGTGACTCGGTCACCTCCGGCATCGAAGGTGCGTGGACCACGAACCCGACCAAGTGGGACAACGGCTACTTCGACCTGCTGTTCAAGTACGACTGGGAACTCACCACGAGCCCGGCGGGCGCGCCGCAGTGGCAGCCGATCGGCATCGCCGAAGAGGACATGCCCGTCGACGCCGAGGATCCCTCAATCCGGGTGATGCCGATGATGACCGACGCCGACATGGCCTGCAAGATCGACCCGGAGTACCGCAAGATCTCGGAGCGCTTCCGCGATGACCAGGAGTACTTCTCCGAGACCTTCGCGCGCGCATGGTTCAAGCTGACCCACCGCGACATGGGCCCGAAGACTCGCTACATCGGCCCGGAAGTTCCCGCTGAGGACCTCATCTGGCAGGACCCGGTTCCGGCAGGCAAGACCGGGTGGGACGTCGCACAGGCCAAGGAGCTGATCGCCAAGAGCGGTCTCTCGGTCTCTGAGCTCGTCGCGACCGCGTGGGACTCGGCCCGCACGTTCCGTGGCAGCGACCTGCGCGGCGGCGCCAACGGCGCACGCATCCGTCTCGCCCCGCAGAAGGACTGGGAGGGCAACGAGCCCACTCGCCTCTCGAAAGTCCTCGGTGCACTGCAGGGCATCGCCGAGCAGGTCGGTGCAAGCCTCGCCGACATCATCGTGCTCGGTGGAAACGTCGGCGTGGAGCAGGCGGCCAAGGCCGCCGGCATCTCGGTCGATGTGCCGTTCGCGGCGGGCCGCGGCGACGCGACCCAGGAGCAGACGGACGTCGAATCGTTCGCAGTGCTCGAGCCCCTGCACGACGGCTTCCGCAACTGGCAGAAGCACACCTACATCGTCACCCCCGAGGAGATGCTCCTCGACCGCACGCAGCTCATGGGTCTCAGCGCCCCGGAGATGACCGTGCTGGTGGGGGGCATGCGCGTGCTCGGAACCAACCACGGCGGAACGACGCACGGCGTGTTCACCGACAAGGTCGGTGCGCTCACGAACGACTTCTTCGTGAACCTCACCGACATGAACTACTCGTGGGTGCCCACCGGCGACAACCTCTACGAGATCCGCGACCGCAAGAGCGGCGCGGTCAAGTGGACGGCCACCCGTGTCGACCTGGTGTTCGGCTCCAACTCGATCCTGCGTTCGTACGCCGAGGTGTACGCCCAGGACGACAACAAGGAGAAGTTCGTCCGTGACTTCGTCAAGGCGTGGACCAAGGTGATGAACGCTGATCGGTTCGACCTGAACTGATCTTCGTCACCGTCGACTCACGAAAGAA
>JBMTOT010000009.1:0-39004 GCA_049442935.1 Ilumatobacteraceae bacterium
CGGTCGTGCCGATCCCTTCGAGCGTTCCGGGGCCGCCGACATGGGACGCGCGCTCGTGGCCGCCGCGGCGACCCTGCCGCGTCCGACGCCGCCACCTGTCGTCACGACCGACGCGACCGGAGAGATCGTGCGACCGAGCCAGCGCGACGTCACCGGTGACGCACCGCGACCTCTCTTCACCGACGCCGCGGCCGGCGGCGTGTCCGGATCCGACGAACCGAAAGTTGTCGACACCGACGACGTCGTCGACACGGCCGTCGACGAGGCGACTCTCGACGACACCGAGCCCTCCGCGGAGGGCCCCAACACGACAGGTGGTGCGACGCTCCCGGTGGGGTCCGCGACGGGCGTCACCGCCGCGAGCAGCGACTCAGGTGAGCGACCGGTGCTCGAGATCGGCGATCCGGGACTCGACAGCGTCGCGCCGCTTCCGGTGGATCCGCTTCTCGCGGCCCGTGACGGAGTCGTACAGATCATCGACGACTCGGCACAGCCCGAGGTTCGGGACGCCGCCGATGTCAGTCGCGTCCTGATCATCGATGATGACGCTCCCGTCAACCGGGCAGAAGACCGTGAGCGTCGACGCAAGCGCCGCCGGCGTCTCCGTCAGATCAAGTGGGTCCGGATCACGATGGTTGCCGCGGGGTCGGTCGTCGCAGTAGCGGCGATTCTTGCCTCGCCGTTGTTCGCGATTCGGTCGGTGGCATTCGAAGGAGTCGTGTACACCTCCGACGACACGGTGTCGAAAGTGCGCAGCAGGCTCGACGGGGCGTCGGTGTTCGCCGTCGACACGGCGGCCGCCCGTCAGTTGATGCTCGATGACCCGTGGGTCGCAGAGGTGCGAATCACGACCACCTGGCGCGGTCGGGCCACAGTGGAGGTGGCGGAGCGGACACCGGTCGTGTGGTACGCGGGGGACGACCAGAAGGCCCGCATCGTCGATGCGCGGGGCCATGTGATCGCGGTTCTCGACGGATGGCCGACCAAATATCTGCAGGTGAGGGGGGCGGGCCCGTCGCTCGACGCCGGCGCGGTCGCCGATTCGGCGTATCGGGCCGCGGCGCAGTTGGTGCTGGCCCTGCCCGATGAGATCTCCAGTGTCGTGACGGCACTCGAGTTGTCGCGCGGCGGCGAGCTCTCAATGCTTCTCGACGGTGGCACCGTCGTGCGGTTCGGGCCGCCAGAGGGTCTCCAGGACAAGCTCGTCGCGGTGGTGGTGCTGCTTCGTCGCCAAGATCCGGCAACCCTTGCGGTTGTTGATGTCTCCACCGGGGAGCCGGCCGTTCAGACCCGCTGAGGGGTCAGTTGTTCGAATTGCCACCAATTCGGCGTTCTGTGTGGAAACATTGTCCCGCAACACGCAATTGGCTCCTCGACCGGAGGTATTGGCCCATGGCCGGATCACCACAGAACTACCTCGCCGTCATCAAAGTGATCGGCGTCGGCGGCGGCGGAGTCAACGCCGTCAATCGAATGATCGATGCCGGACTGCGCGGGGTCGAATTCGTGGCGGTGAACACCGACGCCCAGGCCCTCCTCATGAGCGATGCCGACGTCAAGCTGGACATCGGCCGCGAACTGACGCGCGGGCTCGGAGCAGGTTCGGATCCCGAGGTCGGCCGTGCCGCCGCAGAAGCCCACCGCGACGAGATTGAAGAGATGATCGGCGGGGCCGACATGGTCTTCATCACCGCGGGCGAGGGCGGCGGCACCGGCACCGGCGCGGCACCGGTCATCGCAGAGATCGCAAAGACTGCCGGCGCGCTCACGATCGGCGTGGTGACTCGTCCGTTCCAGTTCGAGGGACGCCGCCGCGCGGTTCAGGCCGACAACGGCATTCAGCGGCTGAAAGAAAAAGTCGACACGTTGATCGTCATTCCGAACGATCGTCTGCTCACGGTCGCAAACGACAAGACCTCGCTCGTCAACGCCTTCAAGATGGCCGACGAGGTTCTGTTGCAGGGCGTCGCCGGTATCACCAACCTGATCACAACACCGGGTCTCATCAACACCGACTTCGCCGACGTGAAGATGATCCTCACCAATGCGGGGTCGGCACTGATGGGAATCGGTGTCGCGTCGGGCGACAACAGGGCCGTCATCGCGGCCAAGGACGCGATCTCGAGCCCGATGCTGGAGGCCGCCATCGACGGTGCGAGGGGCATTCTGCTCAACATCACCGGTCCTTCGAGCATGGGCCTGTTCGAGGTCAATGCCGCGGCAGAGGTCGTCCACGGTGTCGCCCACCAGGACTCGAACATCATCTTCGGAACGGTGATCGACGACGAGATGGGCGACGAAATCAAGGTCACGGTGATCGCCGCCGGGTTCGAGCGCTGGGACGGCGCGGCCAACTCGTCGTTCGGGACGAGGACGTCGTCGCGCGGCGAATCGCGTCCGCAGACGAACGTGCGTGACATCTTTGCCGACGACGATCCGTTGTCGCCCGATGACGACGACGACTTCGACGTTCCGTCATTTCTGAAGTAGGGAAGCCGGCATCAAAGATGCCGAGACACATCGATGTCCAGCAGGTGGTGGCGCGCGTCGAGTCGGTGCGCAAGCGCGTGCGCGAACTCACGGAGCGTCCGGTTGCACTTGTCGCGGTGACGAAATCGTTCGATGTCGACGCCGCGGCCGCGGCAGCAGGTGCCGGATGCGAAGCAATAGGCGAGAACTACGCCCAGGAGCTTCTCGCCAAGGCCCCGGACCTCCCGCCGGGGATGCCGGTGCATTTCATCGGGAGACTGCAGTCGAACAAGGTTCGGTCGCTCATGGGACTCGTCGATGTCTGGGAGACGGTCGACCGCCCGAGTCTGGCCGCCGAGATCGGCCGACGCGCCGGTGTGACCCCCGCACGGGTGCTGCTTCAGGTCAACACCACCGGAGAGCAATCGAAGAGTGGCTGCGAGCCTCTGGCCCTGGGAGGCCTTCTCGAGGCGTCCGTGGCGGCCGGGCTGAGCGTCGAGGGCCTGATGACGATCGGCCCGACAGGGGCATCAGCCGAGCAATGCAGGGAGTCGTTTCGCACCCTGCGCCGCCTCGCCGACGAGCACGGTCTCGTCCACTGCTCGATGGGAATGTCAGACGACTGGGAGACCGCGGTCGAGGAAGGTTCCACCATCATCAGGCTCGGTTCTGCGTTGTTCGGGTCGCGAACATGAAGGACCTCCCACAACCGCGCGCCGCACTGGGTTAGCCTGAAGCCATGTCGATTTTCCGGCGCGCACTCGACTATCTCGGCCTCAGCGGCGACGAGTCATACGACGACTACGACATGTCGGCCGAGTACGAGCGACCTGCACGCGCGCCACGGGCCGCCGATCCGGTCGCTCGTCACGGAATCGAACCCGAGTACTCATCCGAGACTGTTCGGCCCGGCCCACGGCCGATGCGTGTCGACGACACCGGAGCGGCACGTCGCCCTGACGATTCGTCGGGAATCCAGGTGCGCCCGGTTGGTGCGCCCCGCACAGGATCGACGGTGCGAGCCGTGCCTGCGGCCGGCGACACCGTGACCGTGAAGCCGCGAAGCTTCAACCAGGTGCAAGAGATCGGGGAGCACTTCAAGGACGGAGTGCCGGTGATCGTGAACCTCGAAGGTGCAGAGCGCGAGATGTCCCGCCGCATCATCGACTTCGCGAGCGGACTGTGCTTTGCACTGGGAGGCACCATGGAGAAGGTCGCAACGGGCGTCTATCTCTTGAAGCCCGCCGTCTCGCACGATCTCTACTGAGTCGTCATGTCGATCGTTTGTGCATTGCTCGAGCTCTACACGCTTGTGATCATTGCCCGTGCCATCGCGTCCTTCTTTCCCGTGTCGCACGGCAGTCCGTTCGCTCCGGTTGTCGGGGTGCTGCACCAACTCACCGAGCCGGTCTTTGCCCCCGTGCGGAGGGTTCTGCCGCCTCTCGGGATGTTCGACTTCACGCCGGTCGTGGTGCTGATCGGCATCATGATTCTTCAGAACATCCTCTGCCGCTGAGTGGTCCGGGCGACCCGCGTCACGCCTAGTCTTCGGTCAGTGAGCCGTCTGGGCGACTCGCACCGCGCCTAGCCTTGGCGCGTGCCCTATCCCGACGTCGAGCCGCAACCGAATTTCCCCCGCCTGGAAGAGGCAATTCTCGCCACGTGGGAGGCGGAAGGGACTTTCGAGAAGTCTCTGACGGCCAGGGAGGCAGGCGACGGCGGTGCGAACGAGTACGTCTTCTACGACGGACCGCCGTTCGCCAACGGTCTGCCGCACTACGGGCACCTGCTCACCGGCTACGTCAAAGATGTCGTGCCCCGCTACCAGACGATGCGCGGGCGCAGGGTCGAGCGGCGATTCGGGTGGGACTGTCACGGTCTGCCGGCCGAGGTTGAGGCCGAAAAAGAACTTGGCATCTCGGGGCACCCGGAAATCACCGAATTCGGGATCGACAAGTTCAACGATGCGTGTCGGGTCAGCGTGCTGCGCTACACCGACGAGTGGCGCCGATACGTGACTCGCCAGGCGCGTTGGGTCGACTTCGACAACGACTACAAGACACTCGACGCGCCGTACATGGAGAGCGTCATGTGGGCGTTCAAGTCGCTGTGGGACAAGGGGCTCATCTACGAGGGATTCAGGGTTCTGGCCTACTGCTGGAGATGTGAGACGCCACTGTCGAACACCGAGACCCGCATGGACGACGTCTATCGCGACCGGCAGGACCCGGCCTTGACGGTGGCGTTCGAACTCGAGACGGGGGAGAAGATCCTCGCGTGGACGACGACGCCGTGGACGCTGCCGTCGAACCTCGCACTGGCGGTCAACCCGGAGATCGACTACGCCGTCGTGGCGCATCCCGACGGAAACCGGTACCTGATCGCAGAGGGGCGACTCGCCGCATACGAACGCGAACTCGATGGTGCAGAAACAGTCCGCACCGTGAAGGGCGCGGATCTGGTCGGACTCTCATACGAGCCGCTGTTTCCGTTCTTTGCCGACGCTGAGAACGCATTCAAGGTGCTCGGTGCCGAGTTCGTCACGATCGACGAGGGCACCGGGGTGGTGCACATGGCGCCCGGGTTCGGCGAAGACGACCAGAACGAGTGCACCAAGGCCGGAATCGCAACGGTGTGCCCCATGGACGAGCACGGTCGCTACACCTCGGAGGTCGAGCCGTGGGCGGGAGAGCATGTGTTCGATGCGAACCCGCTCGTCATCCGGCACCTGAAGGATCGCGGCGTGGTGCTGAGGCACGAGACCTACGACCACCCCTACCCGCATTGCTGGAGATGCGCCCAGCCGCTGGTCTACCGGGCGATCTCGTCGTGGTTCGTCGAGGTCACGCGCGTGAAGGAGCGCATGGTCGAGTTGAACCAGGAGATCACCTGGGTGCCGGGGCACGTGAAGGACGGCATGTTCGGGAAGTGGCTGGCGAACGCGCGCGACTGGTCGATCAGCAGGAACCGATTCTGGGGGTCGCCGATCCCGGTCTGGAAGAGCGACGATCCGGCGTATCCGCGCGTCGACGTGTACGGCAGCTATGCAGAGATCGCCCGCGACTTCGGAGTCGACGTCGTCGACTTGCACCGTCCGGCAGTCGACGAACTGACGAGACCGAACCCCGACGATCCGACCGGCCGCTCGACCATGCGACGCGTCCCTGAGGTTCTCGACTGCTGGTTCGAGAGCGGCTCGATGCCCTTCGCCCAGGTTCACTATCCGTTCGAGAATTCGCAGTGGTTCGACGATCATTTCCCGGGGGACTTCATCGTCGAATACATCGGGCAGACGCGCGGCTGGTTCTACACGATGCACGTGCTCGCCACGGCTCTGTTTGACAGGCCCGCATTCCGAACCTGCATCAGTCACGGCATCGTGCTCGGTGACGACGGACAGAAGATGTCGAAGAGTCTCCGGAACTACCCCGATCCGATGCGGGTGTTCGACGAGCACGGCGCCGATGCGATGCGCTGGTACCTGATGTCGTCGCCGATCCTCCGAGGCGGCGACTTCTCGGTGACTGAGCAGGGCATTCGCGAGGCGGTGAGGCAGGTGCTTCTGCCGCTGTGGAACTCGTGGTACTTCCTCTCGTTGTATGCGAATGCCGAGGGCGTCAGCGGCCGTGAGCGCACCGATTCGGCGAACGTGCTCGATCGCTACGTCCTCGCCAAGCTTCGTGCGACGATCCAGACGGTGACCGTCCAGATGGACGAACTCGACCTCTTCGGGGCGTCTGCCGAGATCAGGTCGTTCGTCGACGTGTTGACGAACTGGTACATCAGGCGCAGCCGGGACCGATTCTGGGAGGGAGATGCCGATGCGATCGACACCCTTCACACGGTGATGGTGCGTCTCGTTCGTCTTGTTGCGCCGTTGCTGCCGCTCGTGACAGACGAGATTCACCGTGGGCTCGTCGGCGGAAGCGTCCACCTCGCCGATTGGCCGACGATCGAGGGCCTTCCCGATGACCCACCGCTCGTGGAGGCCATGGACACGGTTCGCGACGCATGCTCGGCCGCGCTCTCGGTGCGCAAGGCACACGGCAAGCGCGTGCGCCTTCCGCTTGCGACTCTGACGATCGCGTCGCCGACGGCGGAGTTGCTGGCCGCCTTTGTGTCGATCGTGCGGGACGAAGTGAACGTTCGTGACGTGGTCCTCACGACGGATGTCGACTCTGCGGCACGCCGCGAGTTGCAGGTGGTTCCGGCTGTCATCGGTCCTCGTCTCGGCGCGAAGACCCAGTCGGTCATCGCAGCTGTCAAGAAGGGCGACTGGACCCGCGACGGCGACTCCGTTCTCGTCGCGGGAGAGTCGCTCGGCCCTGGCGAATACGAGATGCGTCTGGTGGCTCGCCCCGGCGAGGCCAGCGCGCCGCTCGGGACGAGTTCCGGAGTGGTGGTTCTCGACGTCGAAGTGACCGACGAGCTTGAGGCTGAAGGAACCGCGCGCGATGTGGTGAGAGTGGTGCAGCAGGCTCGACGAGATGCCGGGCTTGCCGTCTCTGATCGAATCAAGCTTTTCCTCTCGGCAGATGAACTGATCCGTCGCAGAGTGGACGAGCACATGCCCCTCGTGGCAGGTGAGACCCTGGCGGTGTCGGTTGCATGGGATGAATCGATGGAGGCAACCCTCGAGATAGAGAGCGGACGAGTCGGCGTGCGGGTGTCGCGTCACGATTGAGTGTGGACCACGTGTCGTTGGTTGTGGCACTCCCGTGTCGTAGCCTCTCGGGGCAATCGGAGCCGGTCACTCGGCGCGGGTCCGGTGGCGTAGAGAACGGAGAGAGACGATGGCGACGAAGAAGATGGTGAAGAAGGCTCCCGCAAAGAAAGCGCCGGCGAAGAAATCTCCCACGAAGAAGGCGGCCGCCAAGAAGGCTCCGGCGAAGAAGGCCGCTTCGGGCAAGAAGGCTCCGGCGAAGAAGGTGGCCGCCAAGAAATTGCCCGCCAAGAAGACCCCAGCGAAGAAGGCCGCTTCGGCCACGAAGCCGAGCGTAAAGAAGGTGGCGGCCAAGAAGGTTCCTGCGAAAAAGGCTGGACTGTCGCCGGCGCAGAAGGCCGCGCTCGAGAAGAAGAAGCGCGCCGATCTCGCCAAGGCTGCGGCGGCAAAGAAGTTGGCCGCCAAGAAGGCCGAGGCCGCGAAGAAGTTGGCCGCCAAGAAAGCTGCAGAGGCGAAGAAGATCGCGGCACAGCGACTCGCGGTGAAGAAGGCCAAGGAGGCACAGAAGAAGGCCAAGGAACGCGAGCGCGCGCAGGCCGCCAAGGAAAAGGAACGCATTCGCAAGGAGCGCGAACGCCAGCGCGAGAAGGAAGCGCGGGAGAAGGCCGCAGCCAAGGCTCGTGCAGAGAAGGCGAAGGCGGCCGAAAAGGCGCGTCTCGAGCGGGAGAAGGCAAAGGCCGCGGCAAAGGCCGAGAAAGAGCGCATCGCGGCCGAGAAGATCAGAGCCAAGCAGGAGGCGCTGGAACGTGCCGCGGCAGAGAAGGCGGCCGCCGAGGCGGCGGCCAGGCCGATGATGCCCCCGCCGTTGCCGCGCAAGCCCAAGCCCGAGCCCCCAAAGCCTCCCGCGATCGTGAAGGGTGAAAAGCGCGACGGTGTGACGTCGACGAACGAGTTCGACATCGACTTCCTTCTTGCCCAGCGCGCCCTGCTGATCGAGGAGCGGGCAAAGCACACCGGCCAGGCGACGAGACTCGAAGATGAGGCGAACGCACTCATCGCCGACGGCGAGATGGGCGACGTGCAGTTCGACGAGGAGGGCGGCGAGGGTGACACGCTGGTCGTGGAGCGTGAGCAGGATCTCGTGCTCGTGGCCCAGGCCCGACAGATCGTCGAGGACATCGACGCTGCCCTCGATCGTCTGAAGCGCGGAGAGTATGGCTATTCCCAAGTGTCGGGTTTCCCGATTCCGCGTGACCGCCTTCGTGCGATTCCGTGGGCGACCGAGCTCGTGACGGAGCGAGCCGGCGGCATCACCCGCTGATCGACGACCGTTCGTGAAGACGACCACCCGCGGAGGGTTGCTTGCTCTCGCAGTGGTCGTTGGCGACCAACTGACCAAATCGTGGGCGGTGTCGACACTCGGGGACGGTCACGTGATCGACGTCTTCTGGACTCTGCGGCTCGCGCTCGGGTACAACAGCGGCTTCGCTTTTTCCACCGGGACCGGCTGGGGTCCGTGGATAGGTCTGGCTGCGATCGGCATCGTCGTCGCATTGTCGGTCACTCTCCACAAGGCCGAGTCATCGACGGCACGATGGGCGCTGTCGTTGATCATTGGAGGCGCGGTCGGAAACATCGTCGACAGATTGTTCCGGGAGGGGGGTCGGATGAACGGCCGGGTTGTCGACTTCATCGATTTTCAGTGGTTTCCGGTGTTCAACATCGCCGACAGTGCAATCACGGTGGGTGGAGTCCTGCTGGTGCTGTCGTCACTCGTGTCGACGGACAGTCCGAGCAGTGCGGATTCCGAGGGTGATGCGGAGTCGAAGCGATGATCGACGAGGTGATTCCCGCCGCGCTCGCAGGTGAGCGCCTCGACCGGATCGTGTCCTTGATCACCGACGTGTCGCGTTCGGCCGCATCGGCTCTCGTTGCTGCGGGAGGCGCCACCGTCGATGGCGTGGTCGAGACTTCGGGCAAGGTGCGCCTGCGCGAGGGGCAGTCGGTCTCCGTCGACCTTGCGCATCTTCCCGTGGAGTCGCCGCCGTCTGCAGACCCGGGAGTCGATGTGACAGTGGTGCACGAAGACGCCGACGTGATCGTCGTTGACAAGAGCCCGGGGATCGTCGTGCATCCGTCGCCCGGCCACGACTCAGGAACTCTCGTCAACGGACTTCTCGCGAGGTACCCGGAGATCGCCGACGTCGGGGAGTCGTTCAGGCCCGGAATAGTTCACCGTCTCGACGTCGGAACGTCGGGTTTGTTGGTCGTGGCCCGCACATCTCGCGCCCATGAGGCGCTTGTTGCCGCATTGGCCGCGCGCGATGTCGGGCGCGAATATCTCGCGCTCGTGTGGGGGCACCTCGAGTCGTCGTCGAGCGTCATTGATGCGCCGATCGGTCGGGATCCGAGGGACCCGACCAAGATGGCCGTCACGCGTGACGGAAAGTCGGCGCGCACCCATGTCGAATTGATTTTGCGCCATGAAGCACCCGAGGTGAGCACGGTGCAGTGCACTCTTGAGACGGGGCGAACCCATCAGATCAGGGTGCATCTGGCCGCGATAGGGCATCCAGTGGTTGGCGATGCCACATACGGTGGAGCGCGGTCCGCATTGCGTGCCCCGCGGCCGATGCTGCATGCACGTCGCCTCGAGTTCGTTCACCCGACGACTGGTGAGACACTCGTCGTCGAGTCGGCGGTGCCCGACGACATGGCCGCAGTGCTGAATTTGCTCGACGCAGCAGAATGAACACGACCACTCGTCACGTCAAGGAGGAATCTGCCCCCGGGAGACGATCAGTGATGATGAAAGTCAGCCTTCGGCCACTCGCCCTGCCCGGTGGCGGCGGCGGCGATCGATGCGAGCGTGTACGACTCGAGATGCTCCCGCATGTGCTGGGCGGCGACGTCCCAGATCGCGAGCAGAACGCACTGTCCCTCGTGATCGCAGGCGCCTTCTTGGTGGGGCTTGCCGAAATCGCCGAGCGTGATCGGGCCGTCAACGGCCGAGATGATCTCCGAGAGTCGAATGTCCTCGGGAGATTTCGCGAGCACGTAGCCGCCTCCGACGCCCCGCTTCGAGCGCACGAGCCCGGCACCTTTCAAGGCGAGGAGGATTTGTTCGAGGTAGGGCTGGGGGAGACCGGTCCTCTCGGCAATGTCTCGCACTGCGGTCGGCCCTGGTTCGTCGGCGTGCAACGCGAGCGACAGCAGTGCCCGACAGGCATAGTCACCTCGGGTCGACACTCGCACGCTCTCATCGTAGGTGCTGGACTGTGACTGTGGAGGTTCCCGTGCCGATGTTGCCCCGCTATGGGGCCGACTGTGTGTCGTCGATCGTTCCTTCCATGCTGTCGCCGTCCGGGACTGCGCAGGTTCCCGAGTGGTTCCCCGCACCGGTGCGAGCCGCGGACGCCGTGGTTCTCCTCGTGGTCGACGGACTCGGGTGGAACCAACTGCGGGATCGAGAGGCAATCGCGCCACGCCTCGCGTCAATGGACGGTCGTGCGATCACGACAGTCGCGCCGACGACCACGGCGACTGCGCTCACCTCGATCACGACAGGACTCGCGCCCGCCGAGCACGGTCTCATCGGATATCGCCTCGACATCGGGGACACGGTGCTCAACACGTTGCGGTGGGCCGATGCACACGGTGACCGCCGCACGACTCACCCTCCGGGTGCGGTCCAGGCGTGCCCTGCGTTCCTCGGAATGCGGGTACCTGTCGTGGGAAGGGCCGATCTCGAGAGGAGCGGATTCACGGACGCGCACATGTCAGGTGCTCGCCATCACGGCTGGAAAGCCCCGTCGAGCATCGCGGTCACATGTGCCGGTCTGATTGAGTCGGGCGAGTCGTTCGTCTATGCCTATTACGACGGACTCGACAAGATCGCACATGATCGTGGCTTCGGTGCCCATTACGACGCCGAACTTCGCTTCGTTGACGACCTCGTGTCTGGCATCGTCGACTCGCTCGGTTCCGACTGCGCGGTGCTCGTGACCGCAGACCACGGGCAGGTGCACGTGGGCGACAACATCGTTCAGCTCGAAGCAACCATTCGGCCGCTCGTTCATCATCAGTCGGGGGAGGGACGTTTTCGCTGGTTGCACGCGCGGCACGGATGCGAACGGAGCCTCGCGGAGGCCGCCCGTGTGCATGAAGACGTTGCCTGGGTGGTCTCTCGCGAGCAGGTCATCGACGAGGGCTGGTTCGGGCCGAGAGTTCCGGCTCACGTTGCCCGCAGGATGGGCGACGTGGCGCTCGTTGCGAGAGAGAACGTGAGCTTCGACGACCCCGACGAGCCGTCGGCGTTCTCGCTCGTGTGTCGGCACGGTTCGATGACACCCGACGAGGTGTTGGTGCCGTTGGTTGCTGCGCGTGGCACGCGATGACTCGCTCGAGATGGCGGCAGAGCCATTGCGTGGCCGAAATTCGGTGACAACGGGCAGACTAGGAATATGTCGGAAGTAACCCCCACGCATGTAACCGGTGCCGAGGTCGTCGAGTCGACATCGAGCAGTGAGACGGTCGGGACTGAATCGGTGACCGAGCCCGCAAAGGTCATGCGAATCGGAGCCATGGTGCGCCAGTTGCTCGAGGAAGTGCGGGGCACGACGCTCGACGAGCCCAGCCGCGAGCGTCTGGCAGAGATCTACGACCGCTCGATCACCGAGATTGCCACTGCGCTGTCTCCCGATCTTGCCGAAGAACTGCACATGCTTGCGCTCCCATTCAAAGACGGCGAAGTTCCGAGCGAGGGCGAATTGCGCGTCGCGAAGGCGCAGTTGGTGGGGTGGCTGGAGGGGCTCTTCCACGGCATCCAGGCCACTCTGTTCGCCCAACAGTTGGCGGCTCGTCATCAGATTGAGCAGATGCGCCAGATTCCGGGACAGGGAAATCCCAATTCGGGCGGTCCCGGGGGCACATACCTCTGACCTGCCGCCGCGCGGGGGGTGGCCGAGGCCGGCGACCCACCCCAGTGGTACTTTTGCAAATCACACCGCTGTGACTTCGTGCCCCGTTGCCGGGCGAGGGCGCAGGGTGGGGCCGCGAGAGATGCAAGGAGGTGGAGGTAGGTGTCGTCGTCGTTCGTTCACCTCCATGTCCACACCGAGTACTCGATGCTCGATGGAGCGGCGCGCCTCGACGAGCTCGTGTCGAAGGCGGTCCGTGACGGTCAACCCGCGCTCGGTATCACCGACCACGGGAACATGTACGGGGTCATCGACTTCTACAAGGAGTGCACGAAGGCCGGCATCAAACCAATCATCGGCACCGAGGCCTACATGGCTCACGACCATCGTTCAGAGCGGATCGTGCGTCGCGGTCGACTCGACGACAACGGGGGAGCCGACGACGCCGGGCGGAAGCAGTACTACCACCTCACCCTTCTGGCTGAGAACGACGAGGGATACCGGAATCTCATCAAGTTGTCGAGCCTTGCGTTTCTCGAGGGGTACCACTACAAGCCGCGCGTCGACTGGGAGCTGCTCGAACGCCACGCAACCGGTCTGATCGCAACCACAGGCTGCCTCGGCGGTCACGTGCTGCAGTCGCTCCTGCGCGGTGACGAGAAGGGGGCCGTCGAGAAGGCTTCCCGGCTGCAGGACATCTTCGGCAAGGACAATCTCTTCGTCGAGCTCCAAGATCACGGTATTGCAAACCAGCGGTCGACCAATCCGCAACTCGTCGAGCTGGCACGGCGCATCGGCGCTCCTCTGCTCGCCACCAACGACTCTCACTATGTCGAGCGCTCGGACCACGAAGCGCACGACGCCTTGCTGTGCGTTCAGACGGGTGCTCTCATGAGCGACCAGGATCGCTTCCGGTTCGATGGGCACGAGCACTACCTGAAGACTGCGACTGAGATGCGCAGTCTCTGGTCCGAATTGCCCGAGGCATGCGACAGCTCTCTCTGGATTGCCGAACGCGCGGTCGTGAACCTCGAGTTCGGCCGCTACCAACTTCCGGACTTTCCCCTGCCCGACGGGTTCGCCACCGCCGGCGAGTATCTGGCCCATCTTGCACGTCAGGGCGCCCGCATGCGCTGGGGAGACGCGCTTCCTCCCGACGTGGTCGAACGCCTCGCATATGAGTTGAGGGTCATCGACGACATGGGCTTTTCGGCCTACTTCCTCATCGTGTGGGATCTCATCCGATACGCGCGGGAAGCCGGCATCAGGGTGGGGCCGGGGCGCGGGTCCGCCGCGGGCTGTGCGGTGGCGTACTGCCTGCGCATCACCGACCTCGATCCGATCAAGTACGACCTGCTCTTCGAACGGTTCTTGAACCCGTCGCGAGTGAGCATGCCAGACATCGACATGGACTTCGACTCCCGGTACCGCGACCAGATGATCCGTTATGCGGCCGAGAAGTACGGACGCGACCACGTGGCCCAGATCATCACGTTCGCGACCATCAAGTCCCGCAATGCAGTGCGCGACGCGGCCAGGGTGCTGGGGCATGAGTACGCGGTCGGGGATCGCATCGCCAAGGCCATGCCGCCGCTCAACCAGGGCCGCGACACTCCGCTTCAGTACTGCCTCGAGTTCGACGAACGCCATGCCGACGGCTACCGCGAGGCGCAGGGGTTGCGGGACCTCGTCGAAACCGACGAAGTCGCAAAGAAGGTCGTCGAGGTGGCGATGGGGCTCGAGGGGCTGAAGCGGTCAGACGGCATTCATGCGGCCGCCGTCGTGATCACGCCCAAGCCTCTCACCGAGTACCTGCCGATCCAGCGCAAGCCGACGAGCGACCTGGGCATCGACGAGGCGCCGATTGTCACCCAGTACGAAATGCACGGCGTCGAAGATCTCGGTCTGCTGAAGATGGACTTTCTCGGCCTGCGAAATCTCGACGTCATCTCCGACGCCGTGGAGATGATCAGGCGCCGCCGCGATCCCTCCTTCGACATCGACTCCGTCCCGCTCGACGATGCCGAGACCTTCGCTCTGCTCGGTCGCGGCGACACGATCGGTGTGTTCCAGCTTGAGTCGCCGCCCATGCGGGCGCTGTTGAGGTCGATGAAGCCGACCGAGTTCGAGGATGTGTGCGCGGTTCTCGCTCTGTACCGGCCCGGCCCGATGGGCGAGAACATGCACAACGACTATGCCGCGATCAAGAATGGGCGAAAGGATCCGGTGTACTTCCACCCGGAGGCGGCCGACCTGCTCCATGACACCTTCGGGCTGATGGTGTACCAAGAGAGCATGATGCGCGTCGCGCAGAAGTTCGCCGGCTACACGCTCGCGCAGGCGGACAACCTGCGGAAGGCATGCGGCAAGAAGGACGTGAAGGCCATGGAGAAGGAGGAGGAGTCCTTCGTCGGTGGCTGCGAAAAGACCGGGTACGGCCGCGATCTCGGTGAATATCTGTTCGGCGTGATCAGAAAGTTCGCCGACTACGCGTTCAACAAGAGCCACGCATTCGGCTACGGACTGGTCACGTACCAGACCGCGTTCCTGAAGGCGCACTACCCGGTGGAGTACACGGCCTGCCTGCTCTCGTCGGTGAAGGGTAACTACGACAAGGCCGCAGTACATCTCGCAGATGCGCGCGCACTCGGCATCGAAGTGATGACGCCCGACGTGAACATGGGGCGGTCGGACTTCGAACCCGACACGGAAAACGGTCAACGAAAGATCGTCTTCGCACTCTCTGCCGTTCGCAACGTGGGCGAGGGCCTCGTGAAGTTGATCATCGAGGAACGCGAGGCGAGCGGCCCGTTCACCTCGTTCCATGACTTCGCCAAGCGCGTTCCCGAACAGGCTCTCAACAAGCGCGCCGTCGAGTCTCTGATCAAGGCCGGAGCGTTCGACTCTCTCGGTCACCCGAGGCGCGGACTTCTGACGGTCCACGAGTCGGTCATCGATCAGGCCGTGACACGGCGCAGAGAGGCTGAGAAGGGTGTCATGTCGCTGTTCGGCGAACTCGAGGACACGGGCGACGGCGGCTGGAGCGACGAAGTGACGATTCCCGACGTGCAGTTCGCGAAGGCCGACCAGCTACGCCACGAGAAAGAGATGCTCGGGCTGTACATCTCCGATCATCCGTTGAAGGGGGCCGAGTCGGCGTTGCGCAGGCTGGTGGACGTCTCGATTGCCGACCTCGCCGAACGCGAGGCGGGCATGGTGACCATCGGTGGCGTGATGTCCAGTTTCAGTCCGCGCTACACACGTCGCGGCGACCGTATGGCCACGTTCGTGCTCGAAGACATGGACGGGTCAGTGGAAGTCACCGTGTTCGCCCGGACCCTCGCCGAATTCGGTCATCTTCTGGCAGAAGACACCATCGTCACCGTCTCGGGGCGTCTCAACAAGCGCGACGAAGGACCGGCGAGTTTCGTTGCCCAGAAGATCTCGGTCCCGCAGAATTTGCACGCACGAATTCCGGAGCTTCAGATCACCCTGCCCGCCGGTCTCACCATGGAACGCATCGACGAACTGAAGCGGATCATCGCCGAATTTCCGGGGGCTTCTGCGTGCAAAATCGTGCTGGCAGGCGGAAAGGTGTTCGATCTCGGCCCCGGCCACGGAGTTGATTTCGAAAAGGCGATCGGCCCGCTGCGGGTGGTGTTCGGGTCGGGCTCGGTGTCGGTGATCTGATTCGCTTCGGCATTTTCCATCCTGAAATGGCAGAATGGGGCGTGCGGAGCCGGATTTCGGTTCCCCGAACGGACGCAAAGACGGGAGCACGACGAGACATGACCTTGGTGGTGACAACCCAAGACTCAAGTGCTCTCGCCGAGTCCCAGATCGAGGAGATGTGCTCGATCGGGGGAGCATTCGGCGAGGGAGCCTTCCTCAAGGCCAAGGAGGACTGGGTCCTCTGCACGATTGCGACAGTCGACGGCAAGGTCCACGGAGTCACTTTCTCCACATTGGAGCGAATCGGCGGAACACCTTGCGTTCTGATCGGCTTGATGACCATCAAACGATCGTCCAAGCGCGACCAGGTGCTCAAGGGGCTCATGGCCGAGGCGTACCACCGGGCCCTGATGGCGTTCCCTGATGAAGACGTGGTGGTGGGCAGTCGATTCGTCACTCCCGATGCGATGGAGGCGTTCAAGGCGCTGACAGAGATCATTCCGCGCAACGGCCATCGTGCGGTGGGCGAGGAACGCGCTTGGGGTCGGCGTCTGGCGAAACGATTCGGTGTCGACTCGAACTACGACGAGCAGTCGTTCGTCGTGAAGACGGCCGGCCACAGCGGTTTCATCGATCATGAATCGTCGAAGCCCGAGAAGATCGTGGCAGACATCGTCGAGATGTTCAAGGGCGTGAATGCGAAGAAGGGCGGCGCCCTGATCGTCCACGGATGGACGATGGCCGAGAGCCTCGTCAAACTCGGCGCACGCGGCTGATCGATGGACCTCGCAGAGGTCGTTCGGCGCCGGCGAATGGCGCGTTCATTCACGGATGCTCCGATCGACGCCGATGTCATTCGGAACTGCGTCGACCTTGCGTCGCGAGCACCTAGCGCGGGCAAGTCACAGGGCTGGTCGTTGCTGGTCCTGGAAGGGTCCGAGACCGAGCGCTACTGGAACCTTGCGCTTCCCGGCCCGAAGCGCGCGGGGTTCGCGTTCCCCGGGCTGCTGCGAGCTCCGTTCCTTGCGATCGTGGCCGCGGATCCGGAGGCGTATCTCGAGCGCTACTCCGAGCCTGACAAGACTTCCACGGGTCTCGGCGCGTCACTCGATGCCTGGCCGGCTCCGTACTGGACGATCGATGCCTCGTTCGCCACGATGGTGCTCCTGCTCGCGTTCGAAGATGCAGGACTCGGCGCGCTCTTTTTCGCCCATTCCAACGAGGACGCCATCAGGAGCGAATTCGGCGTTCCCGAGCGCGTGGAGATCCTCGGGGTGATCGTCGCAGGGCACAGAACAGGCGGTGCGCAGCGCCGGGGCAGAAGCGCCGAGAGACCGCGACGGACGGCGTCGGAGATCATCCGCCGCCGAGAGTGGTGAGCCGCACAGTCCCCAGGCGTCAGAAGGGTTGTGTCACCCTCCGAAGCACGACCGGGCGAGTTCGTCGCGCAGCTCGGCGACCTGTGACACCGGCAGTCGGCACGCACCGTCGCGGCAGACGTAGGCGTTTCCTTGGGTGCGTCCCTGCCAGAGGGGACCGATGAGCGCTTCACCGTGCGCGATGACCGTGTTCGGGCGCCATTTCTCGCGGCACACCGCAACAAGGTCGGGACGGGCTCCCGGTATCACGATCTCGGTGATGCCTTCTGTCGCCATGTGCACGACCCCCATGGCATTGCAGAAGGCAGACGGCGCCGCAGGCGCGACCGTGGCGAGAAGGCGCAGCGTGTCGTGCGCCCGTTCTCGGAGGTCGTCGCGGCCGGAGAGTGCTGCGAGCCGAAGCAGAGCGGCCGCCGCCGCCGAGTTCGCCGACGGCGTCGCGTTGTCCATCAGGTCTTTCTGTCGTGCGACGAGTTGTTCGGCATCGGTGGCGACAGTGAAGAAACCACCGTGTTCGTCGTCTGCGTGATGTTCGACTAGTTGGTCCGCCGCCGACAGGGCCGCATTGATCCAGTGGTGGCCGCCTGTCAGTTCGTAGAGCCGGGTCATTGCGTCGACGACCTGTGCCAGATCGTGCGCGACGGCGGTGTGCGACGCCGTGGGCGCAGGCAGCGCGGTCCAGCTTCGGTGCCACCGGCCGTTCGGTGCGCGAAGGTGGTCGAGGAGAAACTGGCCGATTCTCTCCGCGGTGTCGCGCCAGTCGCGTCGACCCGCGGCGGCGGCTGCCTCGCACAACGATGCGAGAAACATCGCGTTCCATTCCGTGAGAACCTTGTCGTCGAGTCCGGGCCGCGGACGCTGTGCGCGCGCACTCTTGAGCGCGGCTCGCGCCCCCTCGATGTGGGCGGGACGAACGCCTCCGTCGCGTGCGTCGAGTCGGTTGGGAATCGAGCGCCCCTCGAAATTCCCCGCGCCGCTGATGTCCCACCACTCCATCGCGTCGTCGGCTCCCTCGCCGAGCACGTTGCGCACCTCGGCGGGAGTCCAGGTGTAGAAGGCTCCTTCTTCCGAATGGCCGTGCTCGTCGAGAGAGTCGGCGTCCTCGGCAGAGCAGAGACCGCCGGCGGGAAGGGCGAGACACTCGAGCACATAGTCGACGATCTCGGTGGCGACAAGCAGGTGCCGATCGTGCCCGAAGACCTGCCAGGCACGGACGTAGATGCGAAGCAGCAGAGACTGGTCGTAGAGCATCTTCTCGAAGTGCGGAACCAGCCACCGGTCATCGACGCTGTAGCGGGCGAATCCACCCCCAATGTGGTCCCACATTCCTCCCGAGGCCATCGCGTCGAGCGACGTGAGAACGATTCGCTCCGTCTCTGGGTCTCGACGCTCGAGATGAGCGCGCAGCACGAGGTCGAGCGCGAACGTGGACGGGAATTTCGGAGCCGCGCCGAAGCCTCCCCACGTGCCGTCGAACGACGAAGCCAGGCTCGACAGAGTGGTGCGCATCAGCTCGACCGCGTCGTACGACTGTGAAGGAGCCACCCGTGCGGTTCGCGAGACCACCTCGACCAGGGTGTCGACGTTCTGGCGCAACTCGTCGCGACGGTTTCTCCACGCATCGTCGACCGCGCGCAGCAGGCGCTGGAACGGCTCGCGGGGCCAGTAGGTGCCGCCGTAGAAGGGCTCGCCGTCCGGTGTGAGGAACACGGTCATCGGCCAGCCGCCGCGGCCCGTGAGCGCCTGGACGGCATCCATGTAGACGGAATCGACGTCGGGTCGCTCCTCGCGGTCGACCTTCACGTTCACGAACAACTCGTTCATGATCGCGGCGGTCTCGGGGTCCTCGAAGGATTCGTGGGCCATCACGTGGCACCAGTGGCACGCCGAATACCCGACCGAGAGAAGCACCGGTCGACCGGTCCGTTTCGCATCGTCGAATGCCTCCGGGCACCATGTCCACCAGTCGACGGGGTTGTCGCGGTGCTGTCGGAGATAGGGCGACGTGGAGTCGCCGAGTCTGTTCGGCACGCCTCAGGCACCCATGGCGTGGTAGCCCCCGTCGACGTGGATCAACTCGCCGGTGGTGGCGGGGAACCAGTCAGACAGGAGCGCGACGACGGCTTTCGCGACCGGCATCGAGTCGTTGATGTCCCAGCCGAGTGGCGCACGGTCGTCCCACACGTCCTCGAACAGCTTGAATCCGGGAATCGACTTTGCGGCCATCGTGCGGATCGGTCCGGCCGCCACCAGGTTGCAGCGAATTCCGCGCGGGCCGAGTTCCTTTGCGAGGTATCGGTTCACCGATTCCAGTGCCGCCTTGGCCACTCCCATCCAGTTGTACGCGGGCCATGCGACCCGGTTGTCGAAATCGAGTCCGACGATCGACGCGCCGCTCTCCATCAGAGGACCGAAGGCGTCCACCAGCGTCTTCATCGAATACGCCGACACTTCGACGGCGACCGACACGTCGCTCCACTGTGCCGCCAGGAAGTCGTCGCCGAGGCACACCTCCGGGGCGAAGCCGATCGAGTGCAGCACTCCGTCGACACCGCCGAGATGGGCGGCCACTGCATCCCGGACCGATGTCACGTGGTCGGCATTGGTGACGTCGAACTCGAACACTGCGCACGGTTCGTCGAGTCGTCTCGCCGTCCGCTGGGTGAGCGACAGGCCCCGACCGGCTCCTGTCAGCACCACACGTGCGCCCTCACGTTGTGCAAGTTGGGCGACCCGGAATGCGAGAGATGCATCCGTCAGCACGCCCGTGACCACGATTCTTTTGCCGTCAAGGAGCCCCATTTCCTCGACCGTAGTGCGGGCGACCTCTGTGTGTAAGGCTCTCGGGGTGCGAATCGGAATACTCGGAGGAACAGGACCGGCGGGAAGCGCGCTGGGTGCACGTCTGGCGTCGGTCGGATACGAGGTCGTGATCGGATCGCGGTCGAGGTACCGGGCCCTCGAAGTGTGCGACAGCCTCCGGGAGAAGTGGCCCGATCTTGATCTTGCCCTGCACGCGGGGGACAACCCCGCGGCCGCGGCGTGTGATGTCGTCGTGCTCGCGACGCCGTGGGACGGAGCGGCCACGACAGCACAGGAGCACGTCGGCTTGCTCGAGGGCAAGGTCGTGATTTCAATGGCGAACGCCCTGGTGCGGGTCGGACACGAATTCCAGCCCTTGGTTCCGCCGCGCGGGAGCGTGGCGGCCCACGTGCAGGCCGCCGTGCCGCAGTGCCGTGTCGTTGCGGCATTCCACCACCTGCCCGCCAAGGAACTCGGCCATCTCGGCGCACCGATCGACAGTGACGTGCTCATCTGCTCCGACGACGCCGACGCCACGCGCATCGCAATGGAGATCGCCTCGCGGATTCCCGGTGTCCGGCCCCTCGACGCGGGAGAGTTGTCGAACGCCACGGCCATCGAGGCGTTCACTGCGGTGCTGCTGCAGCTCAATGTGCGCTACAAGACCCGCGTCGCGCCGAAGCTGACGGGGATCAAGGCAGATCCCAGGGCGGCATCCTGACCGCAATGATGCGTCTCTATGACACGGCGCGTCGTGAGGTCGTGCCGTTCGAACCGGGGCCTCTCGTCACGATGTACACGTGCGGCATCACGCCCTATGACGCGACACACCTGGGCCATGCCGCGACGTTTCTGTTCTACGACGTTCTGCAGAGGAGACTGATCGACCTCGGGCACGAGGTTCGCTGCGTCCGCAACGTGACCGACGTCGACGATCCGCTGTTCGCCAAGGCGCGCGAACTCGGCGTGCACTACCTCGATCTCGCCGCGGGCGAAGAAGCGCGCTTCAATCGCGACATGGAGGCGCTCGATGCGCTTCCCGTGTATGCGACCCCGCGCGCATCGTCGGCAATTCCCGACATCAGGGGCTTCATCGGCATGGTCCTCGAGCGCGGGTTCGCCTACGAGTCGGGAGGTTCGGTGTACTTTGACGTGTCGAAGTTCCCTGAGTTCGGCTCCGTGTCGCGACTCGACAGAGAAACGATGGTGTCGCTGGCGAGGCAGCGCGGCGGAAACGTCGACGACCCGCACAAGCGTGATCCGCTCGACTTCGTCCTGTGGCACCCGTCGGCTGACGACGAACCGTCGTGGGACGCGGCGTGGGGTGCGGGGCGTCCGGGCTGGCACATCGAGTGCTCGGCGCTGGCGCTGCGGGAACTGGGCGAGACGATTGATCTGCACGGCGGAGGGAGCGACCTGATCTTTCCGCACCACGAGTGCGAGCGCGCGCAGTCGGAGGCCGCGACGGGCGAACCCTTCGTGCGGCACTGGATGCACGTTGCGATGGTGTTCAAGGACGGGCAGAAGATGTCGAAGAGCCTCGGCAACCTCGTGTTCGTGGATGCACTGCGAACCGAGTGGGACCCGAGAGCCATTCGTCTCGCGGTTCTCGAGCACCGGTATCGCGTCGAGTGGTCGTGGGACGACGCGTTGATGCCGCGCAACGCGGCGAGACTCGAGGCATGGCATGCCTCGGCGGGAGGTCGGCAGACCGACCTCGTCGCTGCGGTCCGGGAGGCTCTCGACGACGACCTCGACACCCCGCGCTGCATGGCACTCATCGATGCCGCGGCCGCCGACGGAGTCGACGTCTCGGAGGCGGCGGCACTTCTCGGGGTGATTCTCGGGCGTCCCCTCGGCCCCCGTTGACGGGGCAAGAATCGGCATCAGAGTTGCATTCGTCACACGTCGGTGAAAAGTTCGCCAGACCTGTTTCCCGGTCGGAGAATGGTGGCTATTGTGCGCGCGCATGGCGCCCGATTACGACCCGAAACACGCGTCTGCGTCGATGTACTCGGGTGCGGGAAAGGCCCAGCATCGGGCACGTGCGGTGCTGCGTCCGATCGCAAGGGCACTGTGGCGTTTCCGCCTGGAGGGGTTCGACAACATTCCGTCGACCGGGCCCGCTGTGCTGTGTCCGAATCACATCAGTTTTCTCGACTCGGCCTTCACCATGTTGCTCGCAGGACGAAACGTGAGTTTCGTCGGCAAGGCCGAGTATCTCGACGACTGGAAGACCCGGCGGCTCTTCCCGATGCTCGGGATGATCCCCATCGACCGCTCCGGCGGAGAGCGGAGCACGGCCGCACTCGATGCGGCCGAGAAGGTTCTGGAGCGCGGCGAGTTGTTCGGAATTTTTCCCGAGGGGACGCGCAGCCGCGACGGAATGCTCTACAAGGGTCACACGGGCGCGGCGCGACTTGCTCTCAAGATGCAGTGTCCGCTGATTCCGGTGGGCATCGTGGGCACGCGCGAGATTCAGCCGCCCGACAAGGTGATGCCGAAGTTCTTCCGCGAGGTGACATTCCGCGTCGGGCGTCCGATCGACCTCGCGCGGTACGCCGACCGCGAGCATGATCACCTCGTTCTGCGAGAGATCACCGACGAGTTGATGTTCGAGATCCGGGAACTGACCGGGCAGCAGTACCGGAACGTGTATGCATCGAAGCGGTCCGAGTCGATCACGACCAAGACCGGGGTCATCGGGCGCGAAGACTCGGTGTCGAGCGGCAAGTAGCGTCGACCCTCCGGTTGCAACCCGCGCGGCATGGCTCCGGGGCAATTGGGCCCTGTCTGTGCGCGGCGGCTCCGTACACTTGACACCCATGTCGCAGGTCACTGTCACACTTCCCGATGGATCCGGCCGTGAACTGGCGGACGGTGCCACCGTGGCCGACCTCGCTGCCTCCATTGGTTCGCGACTCGCAAAGGCGGCGGTGGCCGCGAAGGTCAACGGAGAGGAAGTGGACCTGTCCTGTGCGCTGCCAGACGGAGCCGCAGTCGAAGTGGTCACCGCAGACTCCGATGACGGGCGTCATGTGCTGCGCCACTCGACGGCCCATGTCCTGGCCCAGGCGGTCCTGGCTCTCTTTCCCGGCGCGCAGTTCTCGATCGGGCCTGCAATCGAAGACGGTTTCTACTACGACTTCGAGTTGCCGGGCGGGCGCACCTTCGCCGACGACGATCTTGCCGCGATCGAGGACAAGATGCGCGAGATCGTGCGCGCAGATCAGCCTTTCGTACGGTCGGAAGTCGACCCGGACTCGGCACTCCAGCTTTTCGCGGACCAGCGCTACAAGTGCGAGATCATTCGTCGCGTGACCTCCGGCGAGGCCGACACGAACGATGCCGGCGAGGTCGCTGCCGCCGGCGGCACGGTCAGCGTGTACCGGAACTCGGACGGATTCGTCGACCTATGTCGCGGGCCGCACGTGCCGAGCACCGGTCGACTCGGGCACTTTGCGCTTCAGAAGGTCGCTGGTGCCTACTGGCGAGGCAACGAGAAGGGGCCGATGCTCCAGCGCATCTACGGCACCGCATGGGAGAGCGACAAGGCGCTGAAGGAACACTTGCACCGGCTGGAGGAGGCGGCCAAGCGCGATCACCGCCGTTTGGCGAACGAACTCGACCTCATCTCCTTCCCGTCCGAACTCGGCGGCGGTCTCGCGGTGTGGCACCCGAAGGGTGCGATCGTGCGAAAGATCATGGAGGACTACAGCCGTCAGCGGCACCTCGAAGGCGACTATCAGTTCGTCTACACGCCGCATTTGGCGAACGCGAACTTGTTCGCAAAATCCGGCCACCTCGGCTACTACGCCGACGGGATGTATCCGCCGATGGAGATGGACAACGGCACCTACTACATGAAGCCGATGAACTGCCCGATGCACTGCCTCATCTATGGCGGCCGCCAGCGCAGCTACCGGGAACTTCCGCTGCGGTTGTTCGAACTGGGCAACGTGTACCGCTACGAGCGGGCTGGCACGCTCCACGGGCTCCTTCGCATCCGGGGTTTCACGCAGGACGACAGCCACATCTTCTGCACCGAGGAGCAGATGGCCGACGAGATCGCGTCTCTCCTCGACTTCGTCCTCTCTGTCCTTCGTCGATTCGGGTTCGACGACTTCGAGTTCAATCTCTCGACCCGCGATCCCGAAAAGTCGGTCGGCTCCGACGAGATCTGGGAGAAGGCCACCGCCGCACTGCGCGAGGCGCTCGATCGCCACGGGCTCGAGTACAAGGTGAAGGACGGCGACGCCGCCTTCTACGGTCCGAAGATCGACATCGACGTCCGCGATGCGATCGGCAGGAAGTGGCAATTGAGCACGATCCAGGCCGACTTCAACAACCCCGAGCGATTCGATCTCGAGTACCGCGGGGCCGACGGGGCCATGCACAGGCCGATCATGCTGCACCGCGCGCTGTTCGGATCGATCGAGAGGTTCTTCGGCGTCCTCCTCGAGCACTACGCAGGCGCGTTCCCGACGTGGTTGGCACCCGTGCAGGTGCGCGTGCTGCCGGTTGCCGACTCGCACCAGGAGTACGCCGCGTCGGTTGCGTCGCGTCTGCGGGAAGAGGGCTTCCGCGTCGATGTCGTCGAGTCCGACGAACAGTTGGGAAAGCGCATCAGGAACGCCAAGGTCGAGAAGATTCCGCACGTGCTGGTGGTCGGCGACTCCGACGTGTCGGCCGGAACGGTCGGCGACAATCCCCGTGGCGGAGAGGTGGAGCGGGACGTCCCGCTCGAAGTCTTCATTGCGCGGCTGGCGGCGGAAGTCGCGGCCGCCAGCACGGACGTGCACGCGTGAGCCTCGATCGTCTCTGGAACGGCTGGCGATCGTCGTACGTTCGCGGACACAACGACGGCCTGTCGGACGCCGTGTCGAAGAACGGCCGCGGATCGGTATTCACGCGCATCCTCGAGTCGGGTCTCGACGACGTGGCGGCTCACATCGTCCACCGGGGGCGCACTGTGTTCGTGATCATGAATGCGTTCCCGTACGCCTCGGGGCATTTGCTCGTGCTGCCGTATCGGGAAGTGGCCGATCTCGAGAGCCTGACACAGGACGAGTCCCTTGAGCTGTGGGCAACGGTGACCGACGCCGTGACCGCACTGAAGACGTCGCATCGTCCGACGGCGCTCAATGTCGGAATCAATCTCGGTGCCTCTGCCGGCGGAAGCGTGTCTGAGCACCTCCACGTCCACGTCGTGCCGAGATGGGAGGGCGACGCGAACTTCATGACTGCCGTTGCGAACACCCGCACCTTGCCCGAGCCGCTCGAGGAGTCGGCCGCGCGTCTCCGCGCCGCATGGCCGGCGCGCGCCGATCGGGACGAACAGAGAGGAACTTCACGATGAGCGACGAGATCAGAGATGTCCTCCCCGACGACCTCAACGCGGTCGACAATGTCGCTCCCCACGAGTTTCCCGACAACAGCCGGAGACGTATTCCGGGCGTTCTCTACGGAGTGGCGGCCGCCGCGTGTCTCGCCGCGTGGATTTCGCAGCGCGACGGGGGCCGGGGGACAGTGGGTTCGGGATTCGCGGTCGCCGCGGGAATCCTCGGGTTTGCGTCGGTGATGAGCATCACGAGCGGCTGGCGAATGAAGGTCGACGAGACCGACGCGCTCGTGCGCGCCACCAGAGCAGTCGGATTCGCGGTCGGTCATGCGTCGGCTCAGCAGGTCTGGAGAGGAGCGCGCAGCCGGCCCACGTGGCGAATTTTCTGTTACTCGACGGAGGAGCCTCCCGTGCGGCGCGGACTCGTCCTGATCGACGCTGTCGACGGCGCAGTCGTCGAGGTTCTCGTCGAGGACAACCCGCGTGACGATTCCGCAGCCTGACGTCAACTAGCGTTTCGGCAATGTTCGACGGGAGATTTCGTACACCCATCGAACGGGCTGTGCGTCCGGTCGGTTCGGCGATCCGCCGAACAGGCCTCACCGCCGACCATCTGACAGTTCTCGGGATCGTGTTCGCCGTGGCCGCCGCGGTTGCCATCGCCCGAGGTGCGCTGCAGGTCGGTCTCCTTCTCGTGATCTTGGCCGCGGTACCCGATTTGTTGGACGGAGCCGTTGCAAAGGCCTCCGACTCTGCGAGCCAGCGCGGTGCGTACTTCGACTCGGTGGTCGACAGACTCACCGACTCTCTGCTGTTCGGCGGCGTCGCATGGCATTTCGCCTCGACGGAGAGTGCACACGTCGCCCTCCTGCCGATGGCCGTGATGGGGGCGTCGTCACTCATCTCGTATCAGCGCGCCAAGGCGGAGTCTCTCGGTCTGTACGCCAAGGGCGGACTGATGGAGCGGGCCGAGCGCATCATCGTGCTCTGCGTCGGTCTGCTGTTCGACGTTCTCCTGCTCCCGATCATGTGGCTGATGCTCGCTCTCACCGTGATGACCGCCGTGCAGCGCTTCGTCCAGGTGTGGAAACAGGCGGAGGTCTCGGCCTTCACGCTCGCACGACGCGAAGTGCGTCAGGTTCGCCGCTTGTCCCGCCACAGTGCCCGCGCGTCGCGCCGACAGTTGTCGGTGCATGCGCGCCAGCGCCGCCGTCAACGGCACGGGTGACGCCGGGTTCCATGGCAGAACAGCGACCGATTGTCGGCGGACTCACCGATGCCCTGACGGTGGGCGGCTACCGGCTGGGATCTCTCGTGGCTCGTGCGACTCCCGCTGCGGTGGCGCGCGGAACGTTGACGCTTCTTGCACCCGGGGTGGCCTTCAGTCAGCCCGGACGGCGCGAGATGATTGAGCGTCATCTCCGTCGCGTCGACCCGGCACTACGCGGTCTGGCCCTTCGCCGCGCCTCGCAGCGCGCCTTCGACAGCTATCTGCGGTACTACGCGGAGAGTTTCAGGCTTCCTTCACTCTCGCGGCGCTACGTCGATCGAATGTTCAGTGTCGACGGCTTCGACAACATTGAGCGAGGTCTCGAGGCCGGCAACGGTGTCATCTTGGCTCTGCCCCACCTCGGGGGATGGGAGTGGGCCGGCCGGTGGATGGGGGACAAGGGGCACCGACTCACCGTCGTGGTGGAGGCGCTCGAGCCGCCGGAGTTGTTCGAATGGTTCACGGCGCTGCGCCGCAACCTCGGCATGAACGTCGTGCCGCTCGGGCCGACCGCGGCAGGTGAGGTCGCGGCCGCTCTGTCACGCAACGAGGTGGTCTGTCTGCTCTGCGACCGTGACATCGCGGGCAACGGCATCTCGGTTGAGTTTTTCGGTGAAGCAACGACCCTGCCGGCCGGACCGGCGATGCTCGGTCTGCGCACCGGAGCAGCGGTGTTGCCGACGGCGGTGTACTTCACCGAGAAAGTCGACGGTCACCACGCGGTCGTGCGTCCGCCGCTGGCACTCGAGCGCCGGGGCAGGCTCCGTGACGACGTGAACGATGGAACCGCGCTCCTCGCGCGAGAACTAGAGCTCCTCATCCGGCGTGCACCGGATCAATGGCACCTGTTCCAGCCCAACTGGCCGAGCGATCCCGGCTGGTCGGGCGGCCCGGTCGACGGCGCACACGAATGAGCGTCAGGAGTCGTACGCGGCGAACAACTCTCCGATTGCCTTGGCCTGTCCGCCCGAGGTGGACGACATGACCGCGATCGGCTGAACACCCGTCGACGACCATTCTTCGAGGCGGTCGCGAACGGCGCCGGCCGAGCCGCTGATCGTGCTGTCGTCGAGCCAGCGGTCGGTCATCAGAGACGTCACGCGGTCTTTGTCCCCTGCGTTCAACGCCGACTCGATCGCGTCCATCTCTTCCTGGTAACCGGCGGCACGCCAGTAGTTGCGGTAGTTCGGGAGCGAGACGTAGCCGGTCAGCGTCTTGCGGTTGACGGCACGCGCGGCGTCGACGTCGTCGTCGATCACGACCGGCACCATGTTCCACAGCTCGAATCCGTCGCGTCGAGCGGCGGGAACGCGGTCGAGCTGGGCGGCCATGTGCGACAGCGACGCATTCGCCCACACGGCGCCGTCTGCGACGTCCGCCGCGAGCGTCAGCATCTTGTCGCGGAGCGTCGCCAACCACAGCGGCGGCAGTGCGCCGCCGAAGCGCTCGTTGGCCTTCATCGCCGCGACGTAGTCGGAGATGTCGGAGAGCGGCTTTCCCGTCGACACTCCGAGTCGTTGCACCACCGGTCCGTGGCTGACTCCGACGCCGAATCGGAATCGGCCACCGGAGATCTCGTTGATGTGGGCCGCAGTGTTCGCCGATTCAACAGGGTGGCTGTAGTAGATCGGCTGGATCGAAGTCCAGAACGGGATCGTCGTCGTTTCGTGTGCAAGCGAGACGCACAGCCCCATCGTGCCCCCGAGACTCGGGCATGCGAGACCGGCAAAGCCGCGTCGTTCGGCTTCGACGGCAAGGTCGAGAATCGCGCGGCGTTTGCCCGACGTCGCGACGATGCTGAGGGCGGGGCGAAAGGACGATTGTGCAGCTGGCATGCCGGTACCGTAGTTCGCATGCTGCGCATCGGGATGGTGAGTCCCTACAGCCTCACCATTCCCGGAGGGGTTCAGCAGCAAGTTCTCGGGCTCTCCAGAAGTTTGCGGGCCAAGGGGCACGAGGTGCGAGTGCTCGGCCCGTGTGACGGACCGCCGCCGGACCCATTCGTCACTCCGCTCGGCAACAGCCTCCCCACGTCGATCAACGGCTCCGTTGCACCACTGGCACCGGATGCGTCAGCGGCCCTTCGCACCATCAGGGCACTGAACGATGAGGCATTCGACGTGGTGCATCTCCATGAACCGCTCGTTCCGGGGCCGTCGCTCACTGCGTTGTTCGTCAAGATGGCTCCGGTGGTTGCAACGTTCCACTCAGCCGGCGACTCCGGCGCATATCGGGCGTTCTCGCGGCAGCTGACGCGCATCGCCAACCGCATCGACATTCGTGTGGCGGTGTCGAAGGACGCCGTCGAACTGGCGAACCGGTACATCGGCGGAGAGTACGAGGTCCTGTTCAACGGCATCGAGTTGGGTCGGCACCACGAGTGCTTGTCGCCGCGCGTCGAGAACGCGGTGTTCTTCATCGGCCGACACGAACCGAGAAAAGGACTGGGAGTCCTCCTCGAGGCTTTTGCCTTGATGCCCGACGACGTGAAGTTGTGGGTCGCCTCCGACGGTCCCGAGACCTCCGATCTCAAACTTCGATTCGGTCACGACCGTCGCATCGAGTGGCTCGGCCGAATAGACGACGACGAAAAGTTCGACCGTCTGAGCCGGGCATCGGTGTTTTGTGCACCGTCGTTGCGCGGCGAGTCGTTCGGGGTCGTGCTTCTGGAGGCGATGGCCGCGGGAACGCCTGTGGTGGCGAGTCGCATCGACGGCTACCTGAACGTCGCCACAGACGGCGAGAACGCCCTGCTCGTCGAGCCCGGCGACGTTCGTGGCCTCGCGTCGGCTCTCGCGCGGGTCCTTACGGACTCCCGTCTGGCCGGCCGGCTGACAACGAACGGTCTTGAGCACTCGCAATCGTTCTCGATGGAATCTCTCGCCGATCGGTACGTCGAATTGTACGAACGCGCGCTTGCGATGGAGTCGGACAACCTCACCGCGGTGGGCATGCCGCGTATGCTGAAGAGATTCGAAGACAGGCTGCTGCGCAGGTCGCGCGCGCCGAGGTCGTGACCTCGACGAGATGCCAGAGGGAGCACCACCGACCATGACCGAGACTGCACAGACGACAGGCGTCTCAGGCGGCGATCCGGCGGCAACCGTTGCTCTCCGGTCGGGCTATTTCCGTCGGGTGGGTCTCGCGGTCGTGGCTGTTCCCGCCCTTGTCGTGTTCGTGGGGTTGTTCGCCCTCGCCGGACTCGTGCCGTCGGTGGTTGCGACACTGGTTGTGGCTTTTGCATCCGCGGCATGGTGGAGGTCGACAACGTCCGCGGGTGATGCGACGCTGCTGGCGAGCTTCTCCGCGCAACCGGCCGACCCTGTTCGTCACGCACGTTTGGTCAACTTGACAGATGGTCTGTCGTTGGTCGCGGGGGTGGTGCGTCCCGAGCTTTTCGTGTGCGCAGGGGATGCGCCGTGTGCGTTGGTCGTGGCCTCGGGGGACGGATCGTCGGTGATCGTCGTCACCGAAGGGGCTGTCACCTCGTGGGACCGCATGGAGTCGGAAGCCGTGCTTGCACATCTGTTGTTTCGTGTCCGATCGGGTGACGCGGCGCTGGTGACGACCGTTCTCGCGTGGTCGTCTGCGGCCGCCAGGGTGGGTCTCGGAAAATTGGCGAAGTCGGTTCGGGCTCGCGTCGTGGACGGCGCATTCGTTCTTGCATCGGATGTTGCCGCCTGTCGAGCGACTCGGTATCCGCCTGCCATGGTCTCTGCGCTGGAGAAAGCGCAGGCGTTCCGGGGCGATCCGGCGCAGTCAGATCTCCCGGCGTCGCTTGCACCGCTCTGGTTCGCTGCGCCGGGCAATGACACCACTCAGCGTCCGGGGTTTCCTAGTGTGGAAGCGTTCCATCCGCCTTTGGCGGACCGCATCGCACTCTGCAAGGAGATCTGAAGATGGTCACTCTTCGCACTCGTCGCGCACTCGTCGCATTGTCGCTTCTGTCGCTCGTCGGGGCGGCGTGCGGCGGCGGATCTTCAACCGGGGACACAGTCGCGGAGGGAGACACCACGGTGCCCGAGGGCACTCCGGAGATCGGTCCGGTCTATCCGCTCACAGGTCTCCCGGTGAGCGACGAGGCAACCGCCCAGCGCGTCGCGATCGTCGTCAAGATCGACAACCACCCGTCTGCCCGACCGCAGACCGGTCTCAACAAGGCCGATCTCGTCTTCGAGGAGAACGTCGAGGGGATCACGCGCTTTGCGGCGGTGTTCCACAGCCAGGGGAGCGACCCAGTGGGGCCGATTCGCTCCGGCCGCACCCAGGACATCGACATGCTCGCGTCGATGAACAAGCCGTTGTTTGCCTGGAGCGGCGGCAACGCCCGCGTCACCAAGGCGGTGAACTCGAGCACGCTCGTGAACGTCGGCCATTCGGCATCGAGGGGCAAGGGCGGCTATTACCGCGAGAAGACCCGCAAGGCGCCGCACAATCTGTACGCAAAGACGACCGACCTGTGGACGCTCGCTCCGGAGGGTTCGGCGCCACCCGTGCAGCAGTTCGTGTATCGCGGACCGAGCGATGCCCGTCCGGCGACGGCTGTTCCTGTCGACGGCGGCAAAATTCAGATGTACGGCATCAAGGTGTACTGGAAGTGGGACGCGACCACGGGCTCGTTCGTGAGGTTCATGCAGAACTCGAAGGGTGAACTCGAGCCGCACGAGGCCGATGGCTCCCAGATCTCGGCCAAGAACGTTCTGGTCCTCTACCACACGTACGTGAGAAGCAAGGCTGACCGCAAGAGCCCGCATGCCGACACGACGGGGAAAGGCACCGGCTTCGTGTTGACCGATGGTGCCGTGATTCCGGTCACCTGGTCGCGCCTGAAGGGTGAGCAGCCCTACGCGCTTCGCGACTCGGCTGGAGCCGTCGTGCGGCTGACGCCGGGCAACTCCTGGATTGAGGTGGCGTCCAAGAACGTGTTCGCTCAGGTCGATCCGGGCGTCGATCCGAAGACCGTGAAGTGGCCGGCACTCTGACGTCGGTCATCGCCTCGGCGCGCTGACGGGGCTTCTCGGGGCCCCGAATTCCGCCGCTCGTCACGCAGGGCGGTCGGTACGCTGATTCCATGTCTTCGAACGGTGGATCCGTCAACGGTGCTTCGTCCCACGGGACCCAACGTGTCAAGCGGGGTCTCGCAGAAATGTTGAAGGGCGGGGTCATCATGGACGTGGTGACGCCGGAACAGGCGAAAGTTGCCGAAGACGCGGGTGCTGTCGCGGTGATGGCTCTCGAGCGGGTGCCCGCCGACATTCGTCGCGACGGCGGCGTGGCGCGCATGAGCGACCCGGAGATGATCGAGGGCATCAAGGCCGAAGTTCGTATTCCGGTGATGGCAAAGGCGCGCATCGGCCACTTCGTCGAGGCACAGATTCTCGAGGCTCTCGGCGTCGACTTCGTCGACGAGTCGGAGGTGCTCACGCCCGCCGACGAAGCACACCACATCGACAAGTTCTCGTTCGCAGTTCCGTTCGTCTGCGGCGCCACCAACCTCGGCGAGGCATTGCGCCGAGTGTCCGAAGGCGCAGCAATGATCAGGTCGAAAGGTGAGGCCGGAACCGGCAACATCGTCGAGGCGGTGCGACACCTGCGCTCAATTCTCGGTGACATTCGCAAGGTGACCCAGGCTGACTCGGCCGAACTGTTCGATTGGGCGAAGAAGTTGCAGGCCCCGCTTCCGCTCGTGCAGGAACTCGCAGAGACCGGCCGTTTTCCTGTGCCGATTTTCTGTGCGGGTGGAATCGCCACTCCGGCCGACGCCGCGCTGGCGATGCAGCTCGGCGCCGAGGCCGTTTTCGTCGGATCAGGAATTTTCAAGAGCGACGATCCTGCTCCGCGTGCAAAGGCAATCGTCGAGGCAACGACGCACTTCCGCGATCCGCACGTGCTGGCCAAGGTGAGCCGCGGTCTCGGTGCTCCGATGACCGGAATCGGTATCGATGAGTTGATTCCAGAACAGCGTTTTGCCGGGCGCGGATGGTGACCACGGTGGATTCGAGGCCTCCAGGTGGAAGTGATCGGAGTTCTCGCGCTGCAGGGGGCGTTCGCCGCCCACGCTGAGTCGTTCTCGCGCATCGGGTGCGAGACCTTGGAGGTGCGCAGCCCGAACGATCTCGCGGCCGTGACCGCCCTCGTCATACCTGGCGGCGAGTCCAGCACGATGTCGCAGTTGATCGCATCGGCGAATCTCGCCGCGCCGATCGAAGAGCGAATCAACCGAGGAATGCCCGTGCTCGGAACATGTGCGGGCATGATTCTGCTTGCGTCGGAGGTGCTCGACGGCCGCGACGACCAGACGTCGTTCGGCGCACTCGACGTCGCAGTGCGCCGCAACGCATTCGGGCGGCAGATCGACTCGTTCGAGACCGAGATCGACACGCACGAGGGGCCTTTCCACGCGGTGTTCATCCGGGCGCCGCGCATAGAACGGGTCGGTCCCGACGTCGAGGTGCTCGGACGCCTCGGTGACGAACCAGTCTGGGTGCGGCAGGGGAACGTGATGGCCGCGTCGTTCCATCCGGAGTTGACCGACGACACGCGCATCCACGAACGTTTCGCCGCCTTGAGCGGCGTGTCGTGCGCCGGCACGAGAAAGGACACGGTGTAGCCATGTCGGGTCATTCCAAATGGGCGACCATCAAGCACAAAAAAGGTGCGGCCGACAAAGCCCGCGGAAAACTCTTCGCGAAACTCGCGCGCCAGATCGAGGTAGCCGCGCGCGCCGGCGGGGGCGATGTGGACGCCAACGCCACGCTCCGCACGATGGTGCAAAAGGCGAAGGCCGCGCAGATGACCAAAGACGCCATCGACCGAGCGATCAAGCGCGGAATCGGCGACAACGATGGCACCAACTACGAAGCGATCATGTACGAGGGGTACGCCCCCGGCGGCGTCGCGATGCTGGTTGAAGTGCTGACCGACAACCGAAACCGCGCCGCCTCGGATGTTCGCAGCATCTTCACAAAGTTCGGCGGGTCGCTCGCCGAGCCCGGCGCCGTCTCGTGGCAGTTCTCTCGCCGAGGCGTGATCATCGTCGACGGGTCCATCGACGAGGACAGTGCGATGGCGGCCGCGTTGGAGGCGGGCGCCGCCGACGTCGAGCGCGATGGTGCCTCGTGGCGGGTGCTCACGGATCCGGCGCAGGTGTGGGACGTGCGCGCTGCTCGCGAGTCGGCGGGCGTGGCCGTTCAGGCCGCTGAGAACACGATGGTCGCCTCGTTGTCCGTCGAAGTCGCCGATTCGGCCGATGCGCGCAATATTCTTCGCATCATGGACGCCCTCGAGGACAACGACGACGTGCAGGACGTCTACGCCAATTTCGACATCGACGAGTCGATGATGCAGGAGGTCGGCTGATGGCGGTGGGGCCGGGCGACCGTGCTCCTGACTTCACCTTGCCGGGCACCGGAGGGCGGAACTACTCGCTCGCCGATTACGCGGGGCAACCCGTCGTGGTTGTCTTCTATCCGGGCGATGACACGGCGGTCTGCACCAAGCAGCTCACGTCGTACAGCAACGAGCTCTCGGCATTCGACAATGTCGGGGCACAGGTGCTTGCGATTTCGGCACAAGACCTCGACAGCCACGAGAAGTTCGCCGCCAAACATGGCTTTGGGTTTCCCCTCCTGGCCGATGTCGACAAGGACGTGGCGACGAAATACGGAACCGTCGGGCCGCTCGGGTTTCCGCGGCGGAGCGTGTTCGTGGTCGATGCCAACGGGGTGATTCGATACGCACACAGGGCAATCGCCGGGCTCACTTTCAGGCCGGTCGAAGAACTGGTGGAGGCCGTCCGCGCCGCAAGTTGACGATCACGGCGGGTTCTGACCCTGCAAAACCCCCGGCAGGGCGGTCGGCAGGGGTAGAGTCAAACATATGTTCGTATCGGCGAGGCCCGCTGGGGGGCGAGACGGGAGCGTGGTGCTCGGTATCGATCCTGGCCTGACGCGCTGCGGGTATGCGGTGCTGAGATCGGTCGGACCCCAGCAAGTTGAAGCCCTCGCACTCGGTGTGGTGCGCACCTCGGCGTCAGACGATCTGCCGGTGCGACTCGGAGAGTTGCACACCGAGATTGCCTCGTTGCTCGACGAGCACACGCCTGACGCCGTGGCCGTGGAGCAGGTGTTCTTCCAGAACAACGTGCGCACGGCGATGAGTGTCGGTCAGGCCTCGGGAGTCGTGCTTGCTCTCGCCGCCGCCGCCGGATGTGCGGTGGTGCAGTACACCCCGTCGCAGGTCAAGAGCGCCGTGACCGGGTGGGGAGGTGCTGACAAAGCGCAGGTGACCCAGATGGTGCAACGGCGGCTCGGCCTCGATCGCGCCCCGAAACCCGCTGACGCGGCCGATGCCGCGGCGATTGCCCTGTGTCACTGTTCAGTTGCCCCATTCAGGGCCGCGGTGGCGTCATCGATAGCGACTGCCGGGAGTGGACGATGATCGGGAGTCTCCGCGGAACGGTGCTCGAGCGTCATGAACCCTCGACGGTGCTGCTCGAGGTCGCGGGTGTCGGGTACCTGTGCGGCGTCACCGCATCGGCATTTGCCGAACTCGAACCCGGGTCGCCGGCCTTTCTTCACGTGCACCATCACATCAGAGAAGATGCCGAGCAGTTGTACGGCTTTCTCGACAGGAATGAAAAGGCTCTTTTCGTCGACTTGCTCGGTGCGCACGGGGTCGGGCCGGCCATGGCGATGGCGATTTTGTCGACCTATTCCCCGGTTGCACTCACGACGGTCGTTGCATCGGGCGACATCGGCGCGCTCACGGTGGTGCCGGGCGTCGGCAAGAAGACTGCCGAGCGCCTGATGATCGAGTTGAAGACCCGTCTCGCGGGGCGCGATGTCGGACACGTCGACGAGTCGGGTGGCGTGACGTCGGCGACGGCCGACGTGCGCGAAGCACTGTCGGCGCTCGGCTATTCCCCAGACGAGATTCGCGACACGATGCGCCAACTCGGCGCGGCATCGGACAGTGAGTCGATGCTGCGCGATGCTCTCGCACTTCTGGGGGCCCGCCGTGCGGGATGAGTTCCTCGAACCGCGTGCCGCCTCCGACGGAGAGGTCCTCGAGGAGGCCGGACTTCGGCCGCGTCGACTTGACGAATTCGTCGGCCAGCGCGAGCTGAAGGAGCATCTCGACATCGTTCTCGGCGCGGCCCGTCAACGTGGTCAGGCAGCCGACCACATTCTTCTCGCAGGCCCTCCCGGTCTCGGCAAGACCACGCTTGCAGGAATCGTCGCCTCGGAGATGGGTGCGGCACTTCATGTCACGAGTGGGCCGGCGCTCGAGCGGGCGGGGGACCTTGCCGCGATCCTCACGAAACTCTCCGAGGGCGACGTGCTCTTCATCGACGAGATTCATCGGCTCTCGCGCACGGTCGAGGAAATTCTCTACCCGGCGATGGAGGACTTCCAGATCGACATCGTGGTCGGCAAGGGTCCGGCTGCGTCGTCGATACGTCTCTCGCTTCCTGGGTTCACGCTCGTCGGGGCGACAACGCGCACGGGCATGATCACCGGGCCGCTGAGGGACCGCTTCGGACTTGTCGCGCGCCTCGACTACTACGACGCCGACGAGTTGCGCGAGATCGTGGAACGCGCGGCGACGATTCTCGATGTTCCTCTCGGTGAGGGAGCAGCCGATCAGATCGCACGGCGAAGCCGTGGAACGCCGCGAATCGCGAACCGGTTGCTCCGGCGCGTTCGTGATTTTGCCGAGGTTCGCGGTGACGGAACGGTGGACGCGTCCACCGCATCGGAGGCACTGCAGGTGTTCGGGGTCGACGCTCTCGGGCTCGACAAGGTCGACCGTGCGATCCTGAGGAGTCTCTGTGAGCAGTTCGACGGGGGGCCGGTAGGGCTCTCCACGCTCGCGATCGCCGTCGGCGAGCAACCAGAGACGATCGAGGACGTGTACGAGCCGTTCCTGATCCAGCAGGGGCTCATTGTGCGCACTCCACGGGGTCGAGTGGCGATGGACGCCGCGCGCGACCATCTCGCTACATCCTGATCTCGCGCCTGGGTGTGTGCACCGCCGTAGCCTGCCTGGGTGCACATTTCGGAGATCGACTACGACCTCCCCGAGCGACTGATCGCACAGGAACCTGTCGAACCGCGCGATTCGGCCCGTTTGTTGGTGTCGCTCGTCCGCGGCGAGAGACGTCACCTGAAAATCTCCGACCTTCCCTCGCTTCTTGGTCCGGGTGACGTCGTCGTCGTGAACGACACGCGCGTCCTGCCCGCTCGACTGCGACTCGAGAGGCGCACCGGGGGTGCGGCAGAGGTGCTGCTGCTCGAGGCACGCGATGCCGAACACCGGGAGTGGGAAGCGATGATTCGTCCGGCGCGAAAGCTGCGAACCGGGGAGACCCTCACGCGCTTCGGTCGTCCTGTCGTGGAGGTCGGTGAACGAACCGACGCTGGCGACACGTTCGTCGTGACGATCGTGGTCGACAACCCGGACGACTTCGTCGAGCGACACGGAGAGATGCCGCTCCCTCCGTACATCAGGCGGGTCATCGACGACAACGAGCGATACCAGACGGTGTACTCGCGTCGCCCCGCCTCGGCTGCCGCCCCGACAGCCGGCTTGCACTTCACGACCGAGCTGATCGCCGAACTCGAGGCTCGGGGGGTCACGTTCGCGCGTGTCGAACTGGTCGTCGGGCTCGACACGTTCAAGCCGGTCTCGGCCGACAACCCGCTCGACCACCAAATTCACACGGAGTGGTATTCGGTTCCCCCCGACACGATGGATGCATGCCGTCGGGCGAGGCGCGTTGTGGCCGTCGGTACCACCGCCGCTCGTGCGCTCGAGTCGGCGGCCGCGACCGGTCGCAGTGAGGGGCGGACCGACTTGTTCATCGTGCCCGGCCACGACTGGAAGGTCGTCGACTTCCTGCTCACAAACTTCCACATGCCGCGAACCTCGCTGCTCCTGATGGTGGGGTCATTCGTCGGCAACGAGTGGCGCGACATCTACGGTGATGCAGTGGCCGAGTCGTACCGCTTCTTGTCGTTCGGCGATGCCATGCTGCTCGGTCGACGTGCTCCCGGAACCGACGCGGGTGACATGAATGCGTCCAGCGACCCAGGAGCGTCGCATGCATGAGGTGATGCTCGAGATCAAGCACACGGATGGTTCCGCTCGCACCGGCACGGCCTCGACCGCGCGCGGGGCGTACGAGACTCCGTGCTTCATGCCGGTTGGCACGCGCGGGGCGGTCAAGCACATGAGCGCCCGGGACTACGCAGATCTCGGAGCGCGAATCGTGCTCGGGAACACGTACCACCTCATGTTGCGGCCCGGTGCAGACACGATCGCATCGCTCGGTGGGCTCGGAGCATTTGCCGGATGGGACGGTCTCACGCTCACCGACTCGGGTGGTTTCCAGGTGTTCTCGCTCGATCCGCACGTCGACGACGACGGCGTGACATTCAAGTCGACGTACGACGGATCGACGCATCGTTTCACTCCGGAGTCGGCCGTGGACGTGCAGCAAAAGATCGGGGCCGACATCCAGATGGTGCTCGACGTCTGTACGTCGCTGCCTGCAGACGACGCGACCGTTCGACTCGCGCTGGAGCGCACGGCGTCATGGGCGCTGCGCGCCAAGAACTCGCACACCCGCGCGGATCAGTCGTTGTTCGGCATCGTGCAGGGGGGCACGAGTGCCGCAATGAGACGAGAGAGCGCCGAACGCACGGTGGAGGTCGGCTTTGACGGCTACGCGATCGGGGGGCTGTCGGTGGGTGAGACGCGAGCAGAGATGGTCGAGGCGATCGCCGCGTGCATCGACGTTCTCCCCGCGGATCGCCCGCGCTACCTGATGGGAGTCGGTGACCCGGCCTCTCTCGTGGAGGCGGTGAGTCTCGGGGTCGACCAGTTCGACTGCGTCCTTCAGACGCGCCTCGGTCGGCACGGCACTGCGCTCACATGGGAGGGGAAGGTGCAGGTGAAGAATGCACGGCACGCCCTCGACGACTCTCCTCTCGATGCGCGTTGCCGGTGTTGGGTGTGTTCCACCCACTCGCGCGGCTATCTCCGCCATCTCGCACAGTCGGGTGAGCCCACCGGGGCGCGCCTCGTCTCGATCCACAACGTCGCGTGGACTCTGCAATTGATGGACGACATGCGCCGAGCGATTGCCGACCGTCGGCTCGATGCGCTCCGGGCCGAAATTCTCCAGATATGGGGCTGATGCCGCCGGTTCGTTCCGGTGGCGCGCACAGTGAAGGGTGCCAAACGGGGTCTGCTGGCTAGGATCGCGATCCGTGACTTCCGCCCTTTTGCTGACTGCCGACACGACCGAGACGACAGGTGGGGGATGGGCGACCAGCCTGGTCTTCTTCGGGCTCATCTTCGCCGCGATGTGGTTCCTCATGATCCGCCCCCAGCGCCGCCGCATGCGCGAGACCCAGGAACTCCAGTCGGCCATCGCAGAGGGAGACGAAGTGGTTCTGAACTCGGGCATCTACGGCTTTGTGA
>JBMTOT010000010.1:0-38880 GCA_049442935.1 Ilumatobacteraceae bacterium
CGCGACGCGGCGATGCCTGCGCGGCGCGCGATGCCGCGCGCAGTCTGGAATGTCCGCCGCGCCGCGCCACGGTCGGTCGCGTCGTGTGAGTCGAGATCGCAGAGCACGCGCACCCGTAACGCAAGGTCGGCCGGTAGGTCGCCGGGTCGACCCCGGAAGATGTCGCGTTCCTCGAGCAGTGCCGCGACGAGGCATGCGACCCACCCGGTCACCGGGTCATCGGCATTGCGTGCGACCATCGCCCCGAGCCGCGGATGCAGCGGAAGGGCAAGGGCGGCGCGACCGGCGTCGGTGAGGGCACCGTTCGCGTCGACGAGGTGCAGCATCGAGAGGGTCTCGCGCGCGCCGGCCATTGCCCGAGCGGGAGGCTGGTCGAGGAACGGCAGCGAGTCGGCGGGCGTGCCCCATGCGGCGATCTCCAGTGCGACGCCGCAGAGATCGACCTGGGTGATCTCTGCCGGAAGATGCGCCGGTCGCGTCGACTCTTCGATTTTGCTCCACAAGCGGTAGGCGACGCCCGGTCCGAGTCGCCCCGCACGGCCGCTGCGCTGGTCTGCAGATGCGCGCGAGGTTGCAACCGTCACGAGCGCTGTCAGCCCTGTGCGCACGTCGAGTCGGGGAACGCGCGCAAGGCCGGCATCGATCACGACGCCGACACCGTCGACAGTGAGAGATGTCTCTGCGATGTCGGTCGAGAGAACCACTCGCCGCCGTGACCCTGCACGCAGGGCGGCATCTTGCTCCTCCGTGGGAAGTGCGCCCGCGAGCCGCACGACATCCACGACGTCGCCGCGCCTCGAGGTGACCGCCTGGCGGCACCGTTCAATCTCGCCGATGCCGGGCAGAAAAACCAGAACGTCCCCTTCGCACTCGCGAAGAGCGATGTCGACCGCATCGGCGACGGCAGTTTCGAGTCGATCGTCGGGTCGCCGGGGGAGATGACGCACATCGACGGGGTACTGACGACCCACGGAGCGCACGACGGGTGCCGGCTGGCCGCCATGCGACAGCAACGACGAGAACTTGTCGACATCGACCGTGGCGGACATCGCGAGCACCGCAACTTCGATCGACAACGTGCGGCGTGCATCGAGAAGAAACGCGAGGCCGAGGTCGGTCGGCACGTTCCGCTCGTGCACTTCGTCGAACACGACCAGGCCGACGCCCTGGAGCGACGGATCAGATTGCAATCGCCGAGCGAGGATTCCCTCGGTGACGACCTCGATTCGGGTGCCGCGCCCGATGCGCCGTTCGTCTCGCGTCTGGTAGCCAACTGTCGCACCGACCTCTTCGCCGAGCAGCGACGCCATGCGTTGTGCCGCCGCCCGTGCCGCGAGACGACGCGGCTCGAGCATCACGATCTTGCGCCCGTCCAGCCACGGCGCGTCGAGCAGTCTCAGCGGCACGACCGTCGTCTTGCCCGCACCCGGTGGCGCCACGAGAACGGCTGTCCCGGTCTCTGCGAGCGCGTGCGAGACCACGTCGATGGCGTCCTCGACGGGCAAGCCGGTCGGGGCGGGTCGAGGTGTCACGTCCGCGAGCGTCTCGCGGTCGACTCAGGCAAGCGCCGGAGTTCCGCGGAACGGAACCGGGTCGCCCGGTGCGGGCAGGGTCGGCTTTGACCACGAGGTGATGCGCGCAACTTCTGTCGCAACGAGTTTCCACTCGGCCGGGTTCCAGCCTTGGGCGGCGGCAGGAATGGTGCCGTTCGACTGTACGAGGGCGAATGCCGGCAGTTCGGAGAGACCGAGTGCCTTCACAGCCGTGCGCTCCGGGTCGCAGAAGACGAGGAATTCGTCGGCAAACGGGCCGAGGAAGGTGCGTGCATCGTCGGCATCACATGTGACGACGAAATTCACGCGAACCGCCGCTCCCGAGAACTGGCGCATGACGCGCACTGCGGTCTCGAGAATCCACGAACTCTCGTTGGTGTAGGGGTCGAGAACCACCGAGGCCAGGTGGAACGTGGTGAGCCACTCGCGCAATGTGCGCGGCTCGCCCGAAAGGGGGCTCAGCACGAGGTCGAGGTTCGGGTCGGGGAGTCGTTCGCTAGCCACGAGGTTTCAGGCTAGACGACCTCGGTTAGCGTGACGCAGGTGCACCCCATCGAGCACCTCAGATACGTGGCACGTTCCCACGGAGCAGACCCGGTCGAGGTGGCTTTCGGTGCCGCCGAGGCGCTTGCCGGTGTGACCTCTGACCCTCCTGCGCTCCTCGTGTCGGCACGACGACTGGTGGAGCACCACCCCTCGAACGCCCAACTGTGGACGATCTGTGCGCATGCGGTGACATCGATCGACCCGCGCGGCGACATCACCTCGGCGGTCGCGGAGATGTCGCACGATGACACGGCCGGCCATCTCGTCGGTGCTCTCGCCGACATCGACAGCATCACGACCGTCGGGTGGTCGGGCCACCTGCTCGATGCGCTGGTGCGCTCTGGCGCCGTGCATGCGCTCGTTGTCGACTCGCTCGGCGACGGACAGGACATGTTGCGGGTGCTCTCGCGCCGCGATGTCTCGTGTGAATTGGTCGCGCCCGAGGGCTCAGGCACGGCGGCCGCCTCGAGCGATGTGGTGGTGTTGCCGGTGTTCGCTGTCGGTGACGACGCATCCCTCGCGCCGGGAGGTGCACTCGCCCTCGCATCCACGGCCTACTGCGCCGGGCGACCCGTGTGGGCGGTCGCCGCGGCGGGCGTGCGACTCTCCCAGCCGATGTTCGAGGTCATGTCGCGGATCTCGCTCGATCGACCAGATCCGTGGGCGGCTGGAGTCGACGTGCTGCCGCACGGGCTCGTCACCCGCGTGTTCTCTCCTCGCGGAGGAGACGGCGACGGCTCCGAGTTGCGAGGGTTGCCGGTGCCGCCGAACGCGCCCGAGTTGACACGGTCGCTGCTGCCCTGAGGACTGTTCCGGCAGTGCTGACCGCTCCGATGCCGGTCTAGGTTGATGAATGACGCGACCTGCGCGACACGAGAAGGAACGGTGCGACATGGGTGAGATGGTGGAGTTTGCGAGCAACGGCGGCACCTGTCGGGGCTACCTGAGCGGCACGTCGGGGCCGGGTGTGATCGTGATCCAAGAGTGGTGGGGACTGGTCGACCACATCAAGGAAGTCGCCGATCGGTTCGCTGCCGAAGGCTTCACGGCGCTCGCACCCGATCTGTACCACGGTGAGGTGACGACTGAACCCGACGCCGCGGGCAAGTTGTTGATGAATCTGAATCTCGCGACCGCGGGAAAGGACCTGAGCGGCGCAATCGATCTTCTGCGCGAGCGCACTGGACGCGACAAGGTGGGGGTGACCGGCTTCTGCATGGGAGGCGGACTCACGTTGATGGTCGCGTGCCAGCGTCCTGATGCTGTCGCCGCCGCGGCGCCGTTCTACGGAGCGATGCGTCCCGACACGCCGGTCGACTGGGATTCCCTCGCCGCGAAGGTCGAAGGTCACTACGCCGAGAACGACCGGGGCAGCGCCGCTCCCGACGCCGTACGTGCGCTCGAGAGCGACCTGCGCGCAAAGGGTAAGGACGCGACGTTCCACGTGTACGCGGGAACACACCATGCGTTCTTCAACGACACGCGCCCCGAGGTCTACGACGCGGCAGTCGCGGCAACCGCGTGGGAGCGCACGGTCGCGCTCTTCCGTTCGACGCTCTGAAGTCTCTGCCGCGCCGCGGCTAGCCGGCGAGGTCGGCGATTGCCTCGGCGATGGCGATCGCTCGGCGGGCGTTGTCGACGTGCAGGTTCTCGATCATTCGTCCGTCGAGCTGCACGACGCCCTTTCCCTCGGCGAGAGCGGTGTCGAATGCCTCGATCACCCGCCGGGCGTGCTCGACCTCGGCCTCGGTCGGCGACCACACGTCGTTGGCGATGCCCACCTGGTCCGGGTGGATCAGCGTCTTGCCGTCGAAGCCCATCTCCGATCCCTGCACGCACTCGGCACGGAAGCCGTCGGCGTTCTTGATGTCGTTGTACACGCCGTCGAGGATCGGCTTGCCCGATTCGCGCGCGGCGAGCAGCGCGATGTGCAGGCTCGGCACGAGGGCGTGCCGCCCCGGCACCTGGGCGGCACGCAGTTCCTTTGCGAGGTCGTTCGTTCCCATCACGAGGGCCGCAACGCGCGGGTGCGCCGCGATCGCGCGGCAATCGAGAATGGCGGTCGGCGTCTCGATCATTGCCCAGATGCCCATCGAGGAAGGAGCGCCCGCGGCGTCGAGTGCGCGCGACACTTCGTCGACTTGTGCGACAGAGTCGATCTTGGGGATGACGACAGCCGAGATCGGCGTGCGCGCCGCGGCGGCGACGTCGTCTGTGCCCCACGGTGTCGAGAGCGCGTTGCAGCGAATGGTCAATTCTCGGCGGCCGTATTCGCCCGACGATGCGGCGGCCACGGCCTGTGCCCGTGCAGCGTCCTTCGCGTCGGGAGAGACGGCGTCCTCGAGGTCGAAGATGATCGCGTCGGCCGCGATCGACTTGGCCTTCTCGAGGGCGCGCTCGTTGGCGGCCGGCATGTAGAGGGCGCTGCGCCGAGGGCGAAGTGCGGTCACGGTGTGTCTCCTTCGTTGTGCGGTGTCGTGCGTGCGGCGCTCGTCAGAAGCCGTAGACCTCGGCGAGGTGCGGATCGCGCGCGGCGAGTTGGCGTGCAAGTTCCACGACAACCTTGCACTGCTTCACCGACGCGTCGTCTTCCATCTTGCCGTCGAGCATGATCGCACCGGTGCCGTCGCCCATCGCGTCGATCACGCGCTGGGCCTGGCGGACGTCCTCCGCGCGGGGGCTGAAGACTCGCTTGGCGATCTCGATCTGCACGGGGTGCAGGCTCCACGCTCCGACGCAGCCGAGAAGGTATGCGTTGCGGAACTGGTCCTCGCATGCGACGACGTCCTTGATGTCTCCGAACGGTCCGTAGAACGGGAGAACACCGTGCATCACGCACGCGTCGACCATGCGGGCCATCGTGTAGTGCCACAGGTCCTGCTGGAACGTCTGGCGCTCTCCCTGGTAGTCGTCACCCTGCGGGTCTACGCGCACCACATAGTCGGGATGGCCGCCACCCACGCGCGTCGTCTTCATGCGGCGGTTCGCGGCGAGGTCGGCCGGCCCGAGCGAGATGCCTTGCATGCGAGGGGACGCGCCGCAGATCTCTTCGACATTGGCGACGCCGCGTGCGGTCTCGAGAATCGCGTGCAGGAGGATCGGCTTCTTCAGTCCGGCGCGGGCCTCCAGCTGCGCGAGCAGGCGGTCGACGTAGTGGATGTCCTCCGGGCCTTCGACCTTCGGGATCATGATGACGTCGAACTTGTCGCCGGCCTTTGTGACGATCTCTACCATGTCGTCGAGGAACCACGGCGAGTCGAGGCTGTTGACGCGGGTCCACAACTGGGTGTCGCCGAAGTCGAGAGAGTTGGCGACCGCGATCAGACCGGCACGGGCCGCTTCCTTGTCGGCCATCGGAATGGCGTCTTCGAGGTTTCCGAGAATGACGTCGACGGTCGGGATGGTCTCGGGCAGCTTCGACACCATCTTCTCGTTGTGAGGCGGGAAGAAGTGAATGACCCGGCTCGGCCGGAAGGGAATCTCGCGCAACGGCTCCGGCGCGCCGGCGGCGAGGGGCTTGAAGAAATCCTTGGGGGAACGCACGCGAAGAAGCGTAGGTCGTAGGGTCTGGCGCGTGAAACCCGGCTTCGACGCGGTGCTCTTCGACGCAGGTGGGGTGCTGGTCGTGCCCGATCCGACCGTTCTGGCCCCAACGCTCGCCTACTACGGAGGATCACGCGATGTCGATGCGCACGTTCGGGCCCACTACGGAGCCATGGCGGCGAAGTCGCGAGCAGGTGTCGGCGAAGACGACTGGTCGCAGTACAACGAGGCTTATGTGCGTTTCATCGGTGTCCCCGAGCGCGACGTGGCCGCGGCGGCCGATGTGCTGTCGCGAACGAGGCATGCGCACCTGTGGCGTCATCCCGTTCCCGGTGCGGCCGAGGCACTGCGCTCGCTGACGACCGCAGGTGTTCCGATCGGCGTCGTGAGCAACGCGTCAGGCCAGATCGCCGAGATTCTCGCGCGCAGCGGGCTCTGTCAGGTGGGAGAGGGGCCGCACGCGGCGATGCGCTGCATCGTCGACTCGCACATCGTCGGCGTCGCAAAACCCGACCCGCGCATCTTCGACCACGCGCTGCCGCACTTCGACGGCATCGAGAGGTCGCGCATTCTCTATGTCGGCGACTCGGTCACCATGGACGTGGGAGGAGCGACGGCCGCCGGACTGGTTCCGGTGCTCGTCGACCCGCACAACGATGCGGCGGATCTGGTGTCATGCCTGAGAATCGGCGCGATCGCCGACCTACTCACTTGGCCGATTCACACATGAGAATCGGCGCGATCGCCGGCATTGTCACTTGACTGATTCGCAGAGGTTCTTTGCGATCACCTTGAGACACAGGGTCTCGTCGGCACCCTCGAAGATCGACAGCACGCGGGCGTCAACATAGAGACGGCTCACCGGGTACTCCTCGGCGTATCCGTAGCCGCCGTGGATCTGAAGCGCCTCGCGGGTCACCCATTCGGCGGCCTTGCACACGTATGCCTTCACCATCGACGCCTCCATGGCGCCTTCGCCCTTGCCCATCAGGCCGGCAACCGCGTAGGAGAACTGGCGCGATGCCTGCGTGATGACGGCCATGCGGCCGAGCTTCACCTTGGTGAGTTCGTATTCGCTGATCGGCTGTCCGAACACGACGCGGTTCTGGGCGTAGTCAAGGGCGGCTTCGTATGCGGCCTGCATCACGCCGACGGCGCGCGCCGCAGTCTGCAGTCGACCGTTCTCGAAGCCGGCCATCTGGAGGTAGAAGCCCTTGCCGAGTCCGTCGCGGCCACCGATCAAATTCGTCTCGGGAACCCACCAGTTCTCGATCGCGATCTCGTAACTGTGCATGCCGCGGTAGCCGATGGTGTCGATCGGTCGACCCTCCATCTTTCCGCCGCCGTCCTGGGTGAACATGAATCCGTGTGCATCGCCGATGGGCTTGGGCACGATGAACAGCGACAGTCCGCGGTGTGCCTTGGTGCGATCGGGATCGGTCCGGGCGAGCAGCATCAGCACGTTTGCGCGGGCTCCGAACGTGCACCAGGTCTTCACGCCGTTGATCAGCCAGCCGGGTTCGCCCTTCGGGCCGGGCGCCTCGACGGCCGTGGTCTTGAGACCGGCGACGTCAGAGCCGTAGTCGGGCTCGGTCACCGCGACCGCGGAGAGCACTTCGGCGCTCGCAAGCTTCGGAAGCCACTCGTGCTTCTGCTCTTCGGTGCCTCCCTTGACCAGTGCGCGGGTGAGAATCTCCGGCCGCGTGATGAGGGAGCCGCCGATGCCGAGAGAGGCACGCGAGAGTTCCTCGGTTGCGATGACCGACGCCATGTATTCGCTCTCGCCGCCCTCGCTGAACCCTTCGTATTCCACCGGGACGCTGAGCCCGAATGCGCCGATTTCTGCGAGGCCCGAGATCACGTCCTCCGGAACGTCGGCGTTGTGCCGGTGCACATGCTCGGCCTTCGGCGCCACGACCTTGTTCGCATACGAACGGAAGGTGTCCTGCACCATCTCGAACTCTCCGTCCAGGTGGCGCGGTCCCGCGACATCTGCGAGCGAGGCAAGGAACGACGGATCACGGAACGTCTCGACGAATTCGGCCGACGACGACAGCCGTGCGGCATCGACTCCCCACAGTTTTTCGCGGCCGACGAGCCGGGTGACGAAGTCGTGGACCATGTCGGCGGTGAACGCGCATGCAATTCGTCCTTCGTCGTCTCCCTTGGCGCCGTAGTCGAGCAACGAACGCGCGGTTTCGACCGCGGCCGCGACGTGGGCGACGTCGTAGGCGAGCGTCTGGTTCTTGTCGGGTCCACCGAGCGATGCAAGTCGGCGAATCGCGACGGCAACCATGTCGCTGCAGGTCGAGATCGTGGTGGCGGCGGTCTGAAGGTCGGGGGCGACTGTCATGGTGGGAAACGCTACAACGGGTTGTGTGTGCCCTCACCAATGCTGACCGAGTGTCATGTGACGCACTGCGCAGGGCATTTTTCGCCGTGTCAGAAGGGGAAATGGGACGCCTGTCCCCACGGTTCGGTCGCTGATGGGCAAGAGTGGAGGACGTGACAGGCGAGGCGGAGGGCGGAAACGGGGCGGCGGCGACACCGGCAAAGCGCTCCCGGGTGCCGCGAACCGTCAAAATCCTTTTCGCCGCGTTTGTCGTCTATTTCTTCGTTCTGCCCCTCATTCCCGGGTTTCGCGATGCCGTTGCCGACCTCAACACGATCGACCCGTACCTGCTCGTGGTCGGACTCGCGCTCGAGGGGTTCTCGCTTCTGGCATACACGATGCTGACCCGCGCCGCCCTCGTGGAGCACGGCGACCACATCGGAATCCTCCGTCTCTTCCGCATCCAGCTGAGCACCAAGGCGCTCGGGAACATCGTGCCCGGAGGCAGCGCGGCCAGCACCGCCCTCGGATACCGGTTGATCACGATGTGCAGGGTTCCGAAGGCCGACGCGGCGTTCGCGCTCGCCACCGCCGGCATCGGGTCGGCCGTGGTCCTGAACCTCATCTTGTGGTTCGGTCTCATCGTGTCGATCCCCATCAGGGGAGTGAACCCGCTCTACGGAACTGCGGCCGTCGTCGGGGTGTTGCTGATGGCCTTCGCTGCGTTCCTCATCTTCGGGCTCGTCGAGGGACAGGGGCGCTCCGAGCGCGTCGTACGCGCGATCGCGAGACGTTTCAGGTTCAACGACGAACGCGCCGCCGACGTGCTGGAGCATCTCGGTCGCCGCATCGAGTGGCTGGCCACCGAACGTCGACTCCTGTGGCGGGTGGTCGGGTGGTCGGCTGTCAACTGGGGTCTCGACATGGCCTCGCTGTGGGTCTTCGTCAGAGCATTCGGCGGCACGCTCGATCTCGACGCATTGATCGTCGCATTCGGAATCGCGAATGTGTTCAGTGTCATTCCCGTCACGCCCGGCGGACTCGGCATTGTCGAAGGTGTGTACATACCGATGCTCGTCGGATTCGGTCTCGGTCAGCGCACAGCGACGGTGGGGGTGATCTCGTACCGGGTTGCCCAGTACTGGTTGCCGATCCTCGTCGGATGGCTCGCGTATGTGTCGTTGCGCGTCGGTCCGTTTGCCATTGACCGGAAGCATCGCCTCGCCACCCTGGGTCGTGTCGCGGCCGAGCAGGCACAGCGCCAACTGAGCACCGTCGACTGGGTCGAGCAATATGCGCCGCGCGACCGCACCGGTCAATTTCCGATGCCCACTTTCGGTCCCTCCGACCTGGAGTATTCAGACGACACGGACGGATCTGAGCGCCCCGACTAGCGTCTTGCGCCATGGCAACACACGAACGCCCCTTTGGTCGATTCCTCGAGGACTTCACCGTCGGCGACGTCTACAGGCACTGGCCCGGAAAGACGATCACCGAGTACGACGACCACTTGTTCTGCATGATCACGATGAACCACCACCCGTTGCACACCAACGACTGGTTTGCGAGCGAGAGCGTGCAGGGTCGAAACGTGGTGGTGGGCAACCTCGTGTACTCGCTCGTGCTCGGCATGAGCGTGCCCGACGTGAGCGGGGCCGCGATCGCCAATCTCGAGGTCGAGACGCTCCAGCACAAGTTTCCGACGTTCCACGGCGACACGATCCACGCCGAGACGCGGGTTCTGGACGTGCAGGAGAGCAAGTCGAAGAATGACCGCGGCATCGTGACGGTCGAGACGAAGGGCTTCAACCAGGACGGCAAGGAAGTGTGCTATTTCCGCCGCCGCGTCATGGTGTGGAAGCGCGAGTTTGCACCGGCCCGCCGCCGTCCTTACGACGGCCAGGACGTGTGGGCCGACTAGGCCGCGACGACAGACTCGTCTCTGCGCTCCTCGACTGGGGTGCTTCGTCTCTGCGCGACCTGCCTTGGCGGCGGACCGAGGACCCGTGGCTCATCCTGGTGAGCGAGGTCATGTTGCAGCAGACCTCGGTCGCCCGCGTGCTGCCGAAGTTCGAGGTATTCGCGGCTGAGTACCCGACGCCGTCGCATTTGGCCGCGGCCTCGCTCGGTGACGTTCTCGTGCTGTGGCAGGGGCTGGGCTATCCGCGGCGGTGCCGCAATCTGCATCTCGCCGCCGCCGCGATCGTCGACGCACACAACGGTCGCGTTCCCGACTCTCTCGACGAGCTTCTCTCTCTTCCCGGCGTGGGTGCCTACACGGCGCGTGCCGTTCTCGCCTTTGCTCATCGGCGCGATGTCGCGGTCGTCGACACGAATGTGTCGCGGGTGCTGTCGCGCGTCGACGGCATCTCGATGTCGGCGCGCGAACTGCAGAATCGCGCCGATGCTCTTGTGCCGCGCGGTCTCGCGTGGGAATGGAACCAGGTGATGATGGATCTCGGCGCGCGGATCTGCACGGCGCGCGCTCCCGACTGCTCCGGTTGTCCCGCTCACGGTTCGTGCATGTGGCGCGGAGAAGGACCCGATCCGGCGCCGGGATCGGCAGGAGCGAGCAGGCCACAGGGCACGTTCGAGGGGTCCGATCGTCAGGCGCGCGGCCGAGCTCTGCGCGCTCTCGCCGAAGGCACGCACTCGCGCAAGGAACTCGCGGCCGCAATGGGTGTTGAACCCGGGCGTGCCGCGCGGCTCATCGACGCCCTCGTGTCGGAGGGGCTCGCGAGCGAGACGGGCCGAGTCGTGTCGATGCCTCGCTAGCGCGCAGTCACCCAGTCGACCACGAGTGCATTGACGATCTCTGGTTTCTCGAGTTGCAGGAAATGGCCGGCGCCTTCGACGATTTCGACCCGCGACCACGGGTTCATCGCCCGCGAGGCCTCCGCCACTTCTGCACCGATGCACCCGTCGTCGGCGCCGTGGAGATACAGGGTGGGTTGGGTGAGCGGCCCCGAACCGAGGGCTTGGATCTCGTCGTAGCGGGCATCGCGGGGACCGGCCCCGAGGGTGGCGCGGTAGTAGCCGAGTGCGGCGGCAGTGTGCGCCGGATCGCGCAGACACGCCTTGCAATTCTCCGCATCGGCTGCGCCCTCGTATCCCGGTGACCAGTCGCGCCAGAGCGTGTCGACGAATGCCAGGTCGTTCGACGGCACCACGACGTCCGACAGCGGATGCTGGAAAAAGAACATGTACCAGCTGCGCTTCAGTTGATCCTGGTTCGACACGAACGCCGCTCCCATCGCACCGCCGGGCGGTACCGCCATTCCGACGACGCGTCGCCAGCGTTCCGGCTCGCTGGAGGCCGCACCGTACGTGCTCGGGGCCCCCCAGTCGTGGCCGATGATCACTGCATCGGCGTCGCCCCCGAGAAGTTCATGCAGCGCGTTGGCGTCTGCCGAGAGCGCACCGGTCTGGTACATGCCGTCGGGCGCGAGGGATGTCGGCGCATACCCGCGGGTAAACGGCGCAACGGCGCGAAATCCGGCGTCGGCGAGCGCAGGCAACATGTGACGCCAACTGTGGGCCGAGTCGGGAAATCCGTGCAGACACAAGGCCAACGGGCCTGATCCGCACTCGAGCCACGTGAAATCGATGCCGTTCGCCGTGCCGCTGTTGGTCGAGATGGGTGGTGCCATGCAGGCACCGTACTTGGTGCGACAGGAGTCACGAGCGCTGGCGGTTTACAGCACGGCAGATGCTTCGTAGCGTCTCGGGCGTGGGGGATCGTGCGATGAAAGTGACGTTCCATGGCGTGCGAGGGTCGACGCCATGTCACGGCGACGACACTGCTCGCTACGGCGGCAACACTGCGTGCGTCTCGGTGCAGGTCGACGGAGAGAAACCTCTGTTGCTCGACCTCGGCACCGGGCTTCGGTACTTCGCGCGGCAGTGGACGTCGGAGAACTCGACTGCCTTCGACGGCAACGCCCTCGTCACCCACCTGCACTGGGACCACGTCCAAGGGCTTCCGTTCTTTGCTCCGATGCTGACCCGCGGCGCACGATTCGTGGTCCACGGACCGAGGCAGGACGACGGATCGCTCGCCGAGGCGATGGGACGCATCATTCACCCGCCGATGTTTCCGGTGACGCTCGACCAATTCGCCGGCGACGTGGAGTTCCGCGATGTCACCGACGGCGACTTCTCACTCGGCGGATTCCGCGTGTCGGTACGCACGGTGCCGCACATCGGGCCGACCGTCGGGTACCGGATCGAACACGAAGGACGGGTGGTGACCTACATCAGCGACCACCAACAGCCTGTCGACGGATCGTTCGCCGTGCCGCCCGCGGTCCGGGAACTCGCCGAGAATGCCGATCTGTTGATCCACGACGCGCAGTACACGCGCGACGAATTTGCGAAGAAATCGCACTGGGGGCACTGCACCCAGGACTTCGCCGTGGCTCTCGCCGCATCGTGCTCGGTCACGCGTCTCGCGTTGTTCCACCACGACCCGGAGCGCACCGACGCCCAGTTGGACGGATTCGTTCCCTGCGGTGCCGGCGACACCGACGTGTTCGCAGCCGCCGAGGGCCTCGTCGTCTCGCTCTGAGTCTCTATCTGACGAATCGCCCTGCGGACATTCGGGGTGCAGTGAGGCGCACTTTGTCGCCTTAGTGTTGTGCCGTGGCATCGATCGACTCCGCAACATTTCGCTCCGTGATGGGGCACGTGCCCACATCTGTCGTGATCGTGACAGGGCTCGACGAGCAGGGAACTCCGCACGGCATCACGATCGGCTCGTTCGTGTCGGTGTCGCTGGAGCCGCCGCTGGTCGGCTTCTTTCCCGGGCTCAACTCTCGTTCATGGTCGGCCATCCGTTCGTCTGGCAGGTTCTGCGTCAACGTGCTGGGCGCGGCGCACGAGGAGATCTGCTGGCGCTTCGCAAAGGAAGGTGACGACAGGTTCGCCGGCGTGCCGTGGTCGGCGGCTCCCGGTGGTGGGCCCCTCATCGAGGGAAGCATCGCGTGGATCGACTGCGCGATCGCGTCTGAGTCGACGGTCGGCGATCATTGCTTCGTCGTCGGAAATGTCGAAGCGATGGGCGCCGCCGACGGAGTCGCCGACGCGATGGTGTTCTTCCGCGGCAAAGTGACGAGTGCCGTTCATCGCGGCTGACGGCGCCGCACGTCGATGGTGTCTCGCCTGCTCGCCGCGGTCGTGGGGGCGACTCTTGCTGTCGCCGGAGCGACGAAGCTGCTCGACTATCGAGGATGGATGCGCGATGCGCGCGCCCAGTCGGTGTGGCCCGCCGTCGCCTTGCTCGTTCCGCCGACGGAGATCGTGATCGGCGCGTCACTCGTCGCGCTCGATCCGTCGCCGCTCAGTCTCGGAGCGTCGACTGTGCTGCTGTTGGTGTTTACGGCGTTTCTTCTCGCGTCGGTCGTCGCGGGCAGCACGGTTCCGTGTGCATGTTTCGGCTCGGTGCGTCGGCGTCCACCGTCGTGGCGGGACGTGCTGCGAAACATTGCCCTGATGGGTCTGTTGGTCGTCTCGGCCGCGGGAATGTGACGTCCCGGGACCGGCTGTCGAGCGCCGGCTCGCTCAGGTGCGGCTGACGAGGAACGTGAGGGTGCGCGCCTCGTCGCGCCACTGCTCGTAGCGACCGGACGGACCGCCGTGTCCGGCACCCATCTCGCACTTGAAGACGACAAACGTGGACGGGGACCGGTGGCGGATCTTGGCGACCCACTTGGCCGGTTCGTGGAACCCGACGCGCGGATCGTTCAGCCCGGCGGTGACATACAGGTCGGGATACGGGCCGTCACCGGTGTTGTCGTAGGGAGAGTACGACTCGATGTACGAAGCATGGGGTTCCGACCTCGGGTCACCCCACTCCTCCCATTCGGTGACGGTCAACGGGAGCGACGGGTCGCTCATGGTCGTCACGACATCGACGAACGGAACCTCGGCCACCGCGGTGCGGAACAATCGCGGCTCGATCGTGATGCACGCGCCGACCAACAGTCCTCCGGCGCTTCCGCCGCGCACTGCCAGGCGCCCCGGGTCGCACAGGCCGAGTGCGGCGAGGTGCCTGGCACACGCAATGGTGTCGGTGAACGTGTTGCGCTTCGCGAGCAGCTTGCCGTCGAGGTACCACTGGCGGCCCATTTCCCCGCCGCCGCGCGGGTGTGCGAGCGCCCACACCCAGCCTCGATCGAGCAGTGAAAGCCTTGCCACCGAGAACCACGGCGGCATCGAGGCCTCGTAGGCGCCGTAGGCGTACAGAACCGCCGGCGCAGTGCCGTCGACCGGTGTGTCCCGGCGACGCACGACATCGACCGGCACGAGCGTGCCATCGTCGGCCGTCGCCCAGGTGCGTTCCGAGACGTACTGAGCGAGGTCTGTCGAGGGAACCTGAGTCTGTTTGAGAGTCGTGAGTGTGCACTCTGCGAGCGACCACCGTGCGACGGTGCGGGGCACGGTGAGCGACTGGTGCACGAGACGTATTCCGTCGGTGTGCCAGTTCGGGTTCGCCTCCAACTCGACTTCGTGTGGCTCGGAAGAGATCTCAACCGGCGATGCAGACCCGTCGCGGTCGATCACCGAGAGCACCTGCTGCGCCTGCTCCCAGCGCTGCATCACCGCGAAGCCGTCGAAGCAGTCGAAGCCCGTGATGCGCGCTCCGGGCTGGTGGGCGATGAACTCTGCCCAGTCGCCCGGGGACTCGAGCGGCGCGGTCATCACGCGGAAGTCGACCGCGTCAAGGTTCGTGACCACAATGAAGCGATCGCCCCAGTGGTCGAGCGAATACTCCACGTCGTCGGTGCGGGGGCGCACGCAGACGAGGTCTCCCTCGGGTGCGCGCGCGTCGATCAACCATGTCTCGCTGGAGGTGCGCGACCCCGACTCGATCACGATCCAGTCGCCCGAACGCGTGGCGTCGACTCCGACGAAGAAGCGTTCGTCGTCTTCGGTGAAGATGCAGACGTCGTCGGAGGGCGGTGTCCCGAGCATGTGGCGCCACACCTTCCATGGCCTCATCGCGTCGTCCGGGGTCACATAGAAGAGGTGACCGTCGTCGGCAGACCATGCGATCCCGGCCGCGCTCGTTCCGGCAATCTCGTCGACGAGGTCGACTCCTGTTGCGATGTCGCGGACCTTCAACAGATACTTCTCGCTGCCGTCGTGGTCGCTCGACCACGCGAGCAGTGCGTCATCATTCGAGACCTCGAAAGCCCCGAGGGCGAGGTAGTCGTGGCCGGAAGCTTCGACATTTTCGTCGAGGAGCACGTGCTCGGTGGCCGTCGCCGCACTGCGTCCACGGGTGTGGACTGGGTACGAGAGCCCCTTGCGTGTCTCGGCCGTGTACCACCAGCCGTGGCGCTCGACTGGATGTGCGATGTCGTCTTCGATGATCCGCGAAACGATCTCTGAGTTGATCTGGTCGACGATCGCCGCATGCCGGTCGAACCACGCCGCCGAGTGCGAGTTCTCGGCGTCGAGATAGCCGATGGTGTCGGGGTTGGCGGCGTCGCTAAGCCAGGCCCACGGGTCGTCGCGTTCTCCGGTGGGGCGCACCCATCGATGGGGGACGAGCGGAGCAGAGGGAGGTGTTGCGGCCTCTCCGGGTGTGGCGCGGGTCATGGCCGGTCAGGTTATGGGGTGCCCCCGCTACCGTGTCGCGACGTGAGGGCGGTCGCAGCATGAAGGTGTGGATCGACCAAGACCTCTGCACGGGCGACGGCCTCTGCGTCGACCACTGCCCGGAGGTCTTCACGCTCCTCGACGACGGCATTGCCTACGTGGTTGAGGACGGTCTGATCCTGAACGACCCCGGAGGGTCCGGTTCGTTGGCGATGGTGCCCACTCGGCACATTCAGCAGGTGGTCGAGGCGGCAGATGTGTGCCCGGGAGAGTGCATTTTTGTGGAAATCGAGGAATTCCCAGCGGGAGAAATATCCTCCGCCATTTGACAGACGCTATTTGGCTTTTTCTATTTGGCTAAATACGGCCGCCCGACACACCCATCTCCTACTCTGAGCGGGTCATGAAGCGAAAGCGACTCGATCACCTCGACTCCGATCTGGCCGCCGCACTCGACGTGATCGGCGAGTGGTGGACCTTGCTCGTGGTGCAGGCGCTGTTCGACGGTCACACGCGGTTCGAGTCGATTCAGCGCGAACTGCAGATTGCGCGCAACATCCTCACCGACAGACTCCGCACGCTCGAGTCGGCCGGTGTCGCCGAACGCCGTGCGTACCAAGACAAACCCACGCGACACGAGTATCACCTCACCGACATGGGTCGCGACCTCTCTCACTCTCTTGCGGCGTTGTCGAACTGGGGTGCCAAGTGGTCGAACGGCAGTTCCGCTCCGGGCGCGTCGTAACCTGCTCTCCATGGCGATGGGAACAGAGCGTTTGGTCGCGCGGCGGCACGGGCTGTTGGTCTTACCGTCGCTTGCAATTGTGGTTGCCGTGTCGTGCACCTCCGCGGCGCCTGTGTCGTCGACGTCCGATGCCGCATCAACCCCCGAGCGAAAGTCACCCACGACGACCGTTGCACCGAAAGGATCCGCTGCCCGCTCCGTCTCTCGCGCGGTGGCCACTGTTCGTGTGGCTCGCGAGCGTCCGAGTGGCTACAAGCGCACCTTGTTCCGACACTGGACGGACGACGACCGCAACGGATGCAGCGCACGAGAAGACGTGTTGATTGCCGAGTCTCTGAGCCGAGCACAGGTTGATCTGTTCGGTTGCAAGGTGATCGAAGGCGACTGGTATTCCCCCTATGACGGCCTCACGCACACCGATCCGGCAGAACTCGACATTGACCACGTGGTCCCGCTCAAGGAGGCATGGGATTCTGGGGCCCATTCGTGGTCGGCGGCGCGACGACGCGCCTTCGCAAACGACCTTTCGGACCCGCGCAGCCTCATCGCGGTGACGTCGGCGGTGAACCGGTCGAAGGGCGACAAAGACCCGAGCAACTGGTTGCCGCCGAACCGCGCCGACTGGTGCCGCTACATCGCTGACTGGGTCGCCATCAAATCTCGATGGGGTCTCACGATGGACAAAAGCGAGCACGGGCGCATCACCAAGCTCGCCAAGGGAGAGTGCGCCTCGACAACGGTGGCGGTCTGGGGCAAGGGGCGCGAGGCCTCGCCGGCGGCCAGTCCGTCCGGCTCGACATCTCCGGGTGGGTCGTCTCCCGCCACCACAGTTGTCGCCACTGCCGGTGGTCCCGATGCGACCTCCGGCGCGCCGACGACACCGGCGAAAGTCGATGCACGACTCGTGACGGCCGGGGCATTCTGCGGGAGGGCTGATCTTGGTGTGGTGGGCGTCTCCAAGACCGGAAAGTCCTACGTCTGCTCCACGACAGATGCGAGCGGGAATCCCTACGCCGGGGGACGGTCTCGTTGGCGGCCGGTGGGGTGACACGGGCTGTGGCGCTCAGCCGCCGCCCCGATAGCCTCGTTCTTCATGTCGAAGAAGACCAAGAAGCGCAAGGCGCGCCTGCGCCGGTCGAAGGCGAACCACGGCAAGCGACCCAACATGGGTCGCGGCTGACCCAGCCACAGACATTCGTACTGACATTCGCTCAGACACTCCAGTGACCCGACTCGCCGCACTCGTTGTCGGCGGCGAGATCGCAGCCTGGCAATCTCTCGGATTCCAAGGCGCCGACGACCATTTTGCGATCTCCGACGTGGAGGTGCATGTCCGCGGCGGCAGTTTGGGTCTGATTGGCTGGGCGTTCGAGGTGGGGCGCGCGGGCCATGTCGAGATCGACGGCATTCCGACAGAGCTCGTCGAGTCGATGCCCGAGCGTCCGACTGCATCGCCGCTCGCGGTGACGTCAGTCGTCGGGCTCGACCACGTGGTCGTAAACACCAACGACGCCGGCCGCACGTGTGCCGCAATTGAACGCGAACTGGGTCTGCCCGTCAGGCGCGTGCGCGAACTCGGCAACGGCGTCACACAGACTTTCCACAAGGCGGCAAACACAGTGATCGAGGTGATCTCTGGTCCGCACATCACCGAACCCGGCGCGCGGCTGTGGGGAATGGTGGCAAGTGTCGCCGACATCGACGCTCTCGCCGCCGACATCACGGTCCGTCTCGGAGGTGATGCGTTGTCGACTCCGAAACCTGCGGTTCAGCCAGGGCGCACCATCGCGACAGTTCGCGCATCGGCAGGGATCGGCGTTCCGTTTGCATTCATGAGTCCGCACATTCCCGACAACCTCGGCCGGTGACGCCGTCGTCGGTGGTCACCAGTCGTTGTCGTCGGCACCGTGAAGCATGCGCATGTGCGCAATGCCTGCCTCGCACGTCTCGTTGAGCGGACACCACCGACACTGACTGCCCGGACGCACCTCCGGCTGGCGAGTCTTGCCAACCAAGTCGGCCATCAGCAGAATGCCACGGGCGGTGCGCCGCACCGCCGCTTGGAGAACACCTTCCGTGACCTCTTCATGGTCGAGGCGCGCGCTCTCGAGCGAATACGTGCCGAGCCGGCGTGGAGTGCGGCGGCTGCGAAGCGACTCGACGAGGGCGTAGAAGCGGAGGTCGTCGCGGTGGCTCGGTCCGATGTAGCCCGACTTCAAGTCGATGATCACCCGTCGTCCGGGAGCCCCGAGAACGAGATCCATGCGAGCGGTGAGGAGCACCGATCCGCCGAAGAGTGAGTACTTCGTCGCATACTCCACCATCGGTCTCCACTGGGGCTTGATCGGGGGGAAGCAATCACCGAAATTCGTGACCAGTTGCACGGTCTGACCGCGCAGTTCCGACAGATCGTGGGCCGGGAGCGTCTCGAGAAATGTGGCCGCCGACTCGCGCGGATTCTCGACGATGCTCGTGATCGCGGCGTCGACGAGCTCGGCGGGAACCACCGGGCCGCGCCAATTGATCATCAACTCGATCGCCTTGTGGGCGACCGTGCCGCGCACCATCGGCACGGTCCAGGCAAACGGTTTCTCACGGTTGGCGAGGAAGTGTGTCTCGCACCCGTGCACCGTGCCGAGGAAGTGTTTGTTCACGCGCAGCGGCTCGTCGGACGTGAACATGTCTGCGATCGGCGCGAGCTCGTCGAGCAACATTGCCTCGAGGTCGTCCACGAGAGAATCGGGAAGAGGCTCCCAGTCGGGAGGAACACCGAGAGATTCGATGATGCTCTGCTGAAGGGGGCTGAGGTCGTCGTCCACGGTGACATCGACCTTAGGCGCAGGGTGCATCGCTGCGGTCGTGCCGGCGACGGAATTGGTGCAACACCCCTGTGGCATCGTCTCGGCCATGGAGGAGTTGGCGCCGCGCATGACCGTGACCACGAGGTTCACCGAAGCCGCGCGTGTCCTCGCCCGGCACGCGTCCGAGATCGGCCTCGAAGTGCCCGGGTTTCGCTCGCCACCGCGCATCGTCGGGGTGAACCGCACTCTGCGTCGCCGCACCGACGGGCTCGGCGGGGTGGTGGCAGTTCGTCTCGCGGATCGGCCGTTCACAGCGGTGATCGGCGACATGATCGAAGGCGTGATCGTGCTGAACCGTCTCGCGCCGCCCGAGGCCGATCGAGTGCGCAGCCATCTGTGGCGGTTCATGCTCGCGTTCACAGCCGAGTGCATGCCACCTCGCGGTACTGAGGCACCCGTCGCGCGCGTAGCCTGACCTCGTTCTCGCCCGGATGGCGGAACGGCAGACGCAGGGGGCTTAAACCCCCCAGCTCCGCGAGGGGCATGTGGGTTCAAATCCCACTCCGGGCACCGTCGCATCGGAACGCGCCGATGTGCGATCTGGCTGTGCGATCTGACCGTGAGATCTGGCTGTGAGATCTGTCCGGACGACTGCGGTGCGCCACGGTGTCGGGTAGGAAAGACTCATGCGCATCGAGTCGGCCACCATGGCAGAGGCTCCGTTGCGGCTTGTCGCGCCGTTGCGTACCTCGACCGGAGCCCACTCGACTCGTCGGGCACTTCTCGTGCAGGTATGTCTCGACGACGGGTCAACTGGCTGGGGCGAGAACGTCGCTCCGGAGGGCGACTTCTACACCGGCGAAACTGCGGCAACCTCGCGCGCGGCGCTTGCGACGAACCTTGCGTCGCGGCTCGGCGCAGAGTTCGACGACCCGCGAGAGATGTCTGCGGCGTGGTGGGGAACGCGGGAATGGCCGATGGCGCGAGCAGCCGTCGAGCAGGCCGTGTGGGATGCATGGTGCCGCGCACGCGGTGTCTCGCTCGCCTCGGCGCTCGGGGGAGATGTGCGGCCGGTCGAGGTCGGTTGTGTGGTCGGACTCCACGACGACGTCGCTTCCACAGTTGCCGAATCGATGGCCCGTGTCGACGAGGGGTATCGACACCTCAAACTGAAGATTGCTCCCGGCCAGGACAGCAACGTCGTGCGTGAAGTGCGCTCCGCCGTCGGGCGCAACGTTGTGATCGCAGTCGACTGCAACGGAGCCTTCGATACCGGTGATGTGTCGCGTCTTGCGTCCCTCGCCGAGCACGACGTTGCTCTCGTGGAGCAACCATTCGCCGTCGGTGACTGGCGAAGTGCTCACCTGCTTGTCGCCACAGGTGCAGTCGGTGTCGGGCTCGACGAATCGATCTCGTGTCTCGACGATGTCACCGAGGCGTTGTCGCACAGCGCGCTGACTGCCGTCAACGTGAAACCTTCGCGACTCGGCGGGCTCGGAGATTCGGTGGCCGTGCTCGAGCGCTGCATGGCAGAAGGTCTCGGTGCGTGGGTGGGCGGAATGCTCGAGTCGGGAATCGGCCGCGCGGCCGCGCTTGCCCTTGCGACCCACCCGGGGTGCACCTTGGCCCCCGATCTGTCGGCATCGACCCGGTACTTCGAACGCGACGTGACCGCACCCTTCGTGCTGCGCGACGGAATGCTGGCAGTGCCTGATCGACCGGGCATCGGGGTGGATCCGATGCCCCAACTGATGGAAGGTCTCGAATTCGAGACCCTGTGGCCGGGCTGAATCGTGCCACCATGGAACCCATGGACGAGCCGCGCATGGCACAGACGAATCTCGTGGCAGAGATGAATCTTGCCGACATGCTCGACGACCTCGAGCAACTGGTTGAATGCGAGTCGCCTTCACGCGACATCGAGCGGCTCACCCGCCACGGGGAACTTCTGGCCGACATCATGCAGAGACGCCTCGGATCGCGACCGCGCCTCGTCGACTCCGACGCTGGTCCCCACGTGTTGTGGTCTGGAGGGGGAGAGCCGAAGGTGCTGATCCTCGGTCACCACGACACGGTGCACCCGGTTGGCACGATCGATGCGCGGCCGTTCCGCGTCGACGGCGACATCGCGACCGGCCCCGGCGTCTTCGACATGAAGGCCGGAATCGTCCAGGCGATCCATGCGGTTGCGGCCCTCGACGACAAGAGCCACGTCGAGATTCTCCTGACCGCAGACGAAGAAGTCGGGTCGCTGGCATCGAAGGAACTTCTCGAGGAACGCGCGAGAGCCTGCGGCGCGGTGTTCGTGATCGAACCAAGTGCCGACGGGGGAGCACTCAAGACTGGCCGCAAGGGCACCGGCACGTTCACTGTCACGGTCGAAGGTCGAGCCGCACATGCCGGTCTCGAACCCGAGAAAGGCGTGAATGCGCTCATGGAGCTCGCGCGTCTCGTGCCGCAGATCGCCGACATTGCCCGCGCCGAGGTGGGCACCACCGTGACTCCGACGACGGCACGCGCCGGAACCGCCGACAACGTCGTGCCCGCGCTCGCTGTGTGCGAAGTCGACGTGCGCGTCGCCGTGCCCGAAGAGAAGCCGCGAGTGGAGGCCGCGATGGCGGCGCTCGTGGCAACCGATCGGCAGGCGACCGTGACGGTGGCCGGTCGCATCGGCCGTCCACCCATGCATGAGTCCTCGTCTGCGGGTCTCATGCCCCTCGCCGAAAGTGTCGCCTCGACAGTCGGCCTCGGCGGACTTGCAGGAGTGGTGGTTGGCGGCGGTTCAGACGGAAACTTCACCGCCGCGGCGGGTGTGCAGACACTCGATGGGCTGGGCGCCGTCGGCGGCGGAGCGCACGCAGAAACGGAGCATGTGATCGTGTCGACGATGCCGGCGCGGGCCGCGCTGCTGGCGGGGCTGTGTCAGGAGTTGTCGTCGATGGCCAGGAGACCGCCGCTCGGAAGCGTGCCCGCCGAGCGGTAGACCTCGAGTTTGGCGCGCGAGTCGTCGATGTCGAGGTTGCGCATGGTGAGTTGGCCGATGCGGTCAAGCGGCCCGAAGGCCGCGTCGTCGATGCGCTCCATGCTGAGACGCTCCGGTGCGTAGGTGAGGTTCGGGCCGGTTGTGTCGACGATCGTGTAGTCGTCTCCGCGACGGAGCCGCAACGTGACCTCGCCGGTGACGGCGGTTCCCACCCAGCGCATCAGCGGCTCGCGCAGCATCAGCGACTGCGGGTCGAACCAGCGTCCTTCGTAGAGCAGGCGCCCGAGTCTGCGGCCCATCGTGCGCAGGTTCTCGGTGGTGGCTTCGTTGTGGATCGCAGACACGAGGCGCTCGTAGGCGATGTGCAGGAGTGCGAGTCCGGGGGCCTCGTAGATGCCGCGAGACTTCGCCTCGATGATGCGGTTTTCGATCTGGTCGCTCATGCCGAGCCCGTGGCGCCCGCCGATCGTGTTCGCCTCCGTCACAAGGTCGACCTTCGAGGCGAACTCACGACCGTTGATCGCGACCGGGAATCCCTCGTGAAAGCGCACAGACACCGTTTCCTCGGGGATCGCGACGTCGGGGCGCCAGTGTGCGACCCCCATGATCGGCTCCACGAGGTCCATGCCGCTCGAGAGTTCCTCCAGCAGCTTCGCCTCGTGCGTTGCTCCCCAGATGTTCGCATCCGTCGAGTAGGCCTTTTCCTTCGATGCGCGGTAGGGCAGATTGCGTGCCGCGAGGAACTCGCTCATCTCGCTTCGCCCGCCGAGTTCAGACACGAAGGTCGGGTCGAGCCACGGTTTGTAGACGCGCAACGCCGGGTTGACCATCAATCCGTAGCGGTAGAAGCGCTCGATGTCGTTGCCCTTGTAGGTGCTGCCGTCTCCCCAGATGTCGACTCCGTCTGCGGCCATGGCACGCACGAGAAGTGTTCCGGTGACGGCACGCCCGAGCGGAGTGGTATTGAAGTAGGTCTTGCCTGCCGTCGAGATGTGGAACGCTCCGCACTGGAGAGCGACGAGCCCTTCGTGCACGAGTTCTTCTCTGCAGTCCACGAGACGCGCGATGTCGGCGCCGTACTCGACGGCCCTGCCCGGAACGGCGGGCAGGTCGGGCTCATCGGGCTGCCCGAGGTCTGCGGTGTAGCAGCACGGGACGGCTCCCTTCTCCCGCATCCAGGCGACCGCGGCCGATGTGTCGAGCCCGCCCGAGAATGCGATGCCGACTCGTTCGCCGACGGGGAGAGAGGTGAGCACCTTGGACATGGATCTCAACGGTACTGGCGAAGGCCGGCCCAGGTCGCGACGTGCCCCACAAGACCGGCAACGGCAACGACTGCGAAGCCGAGCGCGACGGCCGGGTTGTCGACCAGATCGACGAGCGACGAGACAACAAGTCCGCCGCTGCATGCGATTGCGATCTCGGCCGCGCGCCGGTGGCGCAGGGCATGGGCCACCACGGGGAGAGCAACGAGCGCGATCGGAACGACGAGCCACAACGGCGAGGCCGGATTGGTGGAGGGGCCGAGCCACCATGTGGGACGGCCGATGGTGCGGCTCGACACGGCGACCGCCGCCGTTCCTGCGAGCACCAACGCCGACGTCACGTGTGCCACGAGCCGCCACCCGTCACCGTTGCGCCCGTTGTTTCGTTGCACCGTCGACATGACGCAACGGTACCGACGTCTCGGGGCCGCCGGCATCGACGGCAGTTAGCCTCTGCGCGGCATGGATTCTGCATCGTTTCGCAAACTGAGCGTGTTCTTCCCGATGTGGAACGAGCAGGACTACATCGTTCGCGCGGTCGAGGCTGCCCGCGAGGAATGCGACGACCTCATCGCATCGGGCGACATTGCCGACTACGAGGTGATCGTGGTCGACGACGCCTCGACCGACCGCACCGGCGAGATCGCGGCATCGCTGGCGGCGCGCGACCCGAGGGTGAAAGTGGTGACTCACCCGGAGAACAGGAAACTCGGCGGCTCGATGAAGTCGGGATTCGCCGCCGCCACCGGAGACCTCGTGCTCTACACCGACGCGGACCTTCCGTTCGACATGCACGACGTGCACAAGGCGATTCGCCTGCTGCGCTACTACAACGCCGACATCGTCTCGGCGTACCGGTTCGACCGCACAGGAGAGGGGTGGGTGCGCACGGTGTACTCGTCGCTCTACAACATTCTCGTGCGGGTCCTGTTCGGGGTGCGCTTCCGAGACATCAACTTCGCGTTCAAACTGTGCCGAACCAGCGTCTTCGACAAGGTGGTGCTCCGGTCGGAGGGCTCGTTCATCGACGCCGAACTGATCGTCAAGGCAAAGAGACACGGCTACGAGGTGATCCAGTTCGGTGTCGACTACTTCCCCCGTACCCGCGGCGTCTCGACCCTCAGTTCTCCGGCGGTGATCCTGAAGATCCTGCGAGAGGCCTTCTCACTGCGGGCAGAGATTCGACGCATCAAGTAGTCGTGACCGCCCGGCCGTGGCGGTGCAATGGGTCGGGGAGAGCCTGGCCGCGCCGGTGGCCGATCCCCAGGGTCGGTGACCCACCGGTAGCGTGTCGCAGTTGTGAACGAGCCGTTCGACTCAGACAGTGAGCCGTGGGGTTCGCCAGGGCCCGAGTCGTTCGACGGGGCCGGGGGACCTCCTCCCGCTCCGCCCGTTCATGTGCCGTGGTGGAGACATTGGATGCCCGCGTTCGTTGCCGCGACTGTGTTTGCAGGTGTGGTCGCCACCGTGGCCGTCACCCGGTCCGAGTCGACCCCGGCGACGACCCCGACGACGAGTTCGACGCTGCCGGCGGGAACATGTCCCGACGGTGCGCCAATCACCTGCTTTCCACTCACGAGGGTGATCCGCACGGGCGACCGGGGCGAAGACGTGCGCCGCATCCAGCAGAGACTGAAGGATCTGCGTTTCGATCCGGGCCGCATCGACGGCCTCTACGGGGGCGACACTCGGATGGCGATCTGGGCGTTCCAATCGCTGGTCATGAAGATGACGCGAGACACGGTCGTCGACTTTGTGACCCCGGTGATATGGGATGCGATGCGCGGCGACGTCACGATCGAACCGCGTCGCCAGCCGGGCACTCCGAACCATGTCGAGGTGTACATACCCGAGCAGGTGATGGCCGTCTTCAAGGGGTCCGAACTGCTGCTGGTCTCGCACGTGTCGACGGGCACCGGAAAGGAGTGGTGCGAGGAAGTCACCATCGACCCGGGCGAAGAGGGCAACAACACGAAGGAGCCGATCAAGACCGGTGTCTGCGGCGAAGCCGTGACGCCGGGAGGCATCTACTACTTCTACAACCGCAAGTACGGTCTGCGCGAGAGCAAACTCGGCACCTTGTGGAACCCGGTGTACTTCAACTTCGGCATTGCGGTGCACGGTGCGTTGACCGTGCCGAAGGAGCCCGCGTCGAAGGGCTGCGTGCGCATTCCGATCTTCATCTCCGAGTACTTCCCGGCAATGGTGAAGTACAACGACCGCGTCTATGTGTGGGACGGAAAGAAGGAACCCGAGGAATACGGTTCGCAAGCGCCGACGTGGGACCGACCCGACCCGAACTACACGACGACGACGTCGTCGACCACGACCACGACAACGTTGCCGGGGCAGACGACCCTGAAGCCGACCACGACGACCACAACTCTGCCGACGCCCACGGTTGCACCCACGATGCCGCCAGGGCCCGGTACGACTGTTCCTCCACCGGCAGGGTGACGCCCCCGTCTCGCTGGCGCCGTCTGGGCCGGTAGTACCCTCGATCCGCATGGGAGCAGTGGCAGACGAACGGAAGCGCCTCGGTCGCCCTGCCGACACCGACTCGGCCGACACACGTGCACGCATCGTGGAGTGCGCGATGGAATTGTTCGGGAACGAGGGATTCGACGCCACCACCAATCGCGGCATCGCAAAGGCGGCGGGGGTCTCGAGCGCCGCGCTGTATCACTACTTCGAGTCGAAGGCCGACATCTATGTCGCGGTGTGCGACGCGATCGTGTGTCGTTTCGCAGAGATCTTCGGGAAGGTGTCGGCGAGGGAGCCGACGCTCATGGGCCGGCTGTCGCTTCTCATGCGCGAGAACGTGTCGCTCGGGAAGGTGTCGCCCGGCCTCATGGGTTTCGTTGCCGGAATTCCCACGGTCGTGAAGAGGCACCCCGAAGTGCTCCGCGGGACGCAGTCGCTGACAGTTGAGTTCCGCAAGATGGCGATCGAGGTCGTGGAGTCGGCGCACGAGAAGGACGTCGCCCTCAGGGGTCTGCCGGCCGCCGGATTCGCCGACCTCCTGGTGGTCGTGCTGTCGGGCCTCGGTCGACTCAGTGCGCGCGGTATGCACGACCGGCACAGGGCGGCCGCCGCGGCGTTTCTTCAACTTGTCGGTCCGGGCAACGAGGCGTGATACCCGACGGCATTCGCACCCTCGCCGCCGACACGCGCGGATTGCGAGAAATGTTCGCGTCCGACCCCGACAGGGCGCGCCGGGGCACCCTCGATGCGTGCGGCATCAGGGCAGACTTCTCGCGACAGCTCGTCGACCCGCCATTGTTCGAGGCCGGCATCTCACATCTCGAGTCGCTCGGCATCACTGATCACATCGAGGCGATGTTCGAAGGCGGGACCGTGAACGCCACCGAGGGTCGACCGGCGCTCCATGTCGCGAGTCGCGCACGAGGAAGTTCGTCGGCCGAGGCGCGCGCGTCGGTCGAATGGCTCGGCCCCGCACTCGCATTTGCCGACGACGTGCGCTCGGGTGCGGCGCGGTCGTCGTCGGGCCGGGCATTCGACACCGTGGTCAACATCGGAATCGGAGGAAGCGACCTCGGTCCGGCAATGGTGACGCGGGCCCTTCGGGCGCGCAGCGACGGTCCAGAGGTTCGGTTCGTGTCGAACATCGACCCCGCCGACCTCGACCGGACCCTGACGGGCATCGACCCGGCATCGACCCTCGTGGTGGTCTCGTCGAAGACCTTCACGACTCTCGAGACCCTTCACAATGCGATGCGTGCGCGCGCATGGATAGAGGCCGCATGCGGCGAGTGGCGAGACAACTTCGTCGCCGTCACGACCCGGCCCGACATCGCGCAGCAGTGGGGTGTGCCCGCCGAACGGTGCCTGCGGTTCGGCGAATGGGTGGGGGGTCGCTTCTCCGTGTCGTCCACGATCGGGTTCCCGGTCATGTGCGCAGTCGGTTCCGGCGTGTTCTCGGAGTTTCTCGACGGTCTGCACGACATCGACGAGCATTTCCGTCGTTCGCCGCTGGAAGTGAACCTCCCGGTCGTGCACGCGCTCACCTGGTGGCTGAACACCGCCGTGCGCGGCTTCGGTGCGGTGGCGGTGGTGCCCTACGCCAGCGATCTCTCCCTGTTTCCGGCGCATCTTCAGCAACTGGTGATGGAGAGCAACGGGAAGGGGACGGACCTCGCCGGCAACCGAGTGCGCACGACGGGTGCACCGGTGGTCTTCGGCGAGCCGGGCACCAACGCCCAACACTCCTTCTTCCAGTTGTTGCACCAGGGAACCCAGGTCGTTCCGGTCGACTTCATCGGCACTGTCGAGCCGATGGGTTCGGACCCTGCGGCCCACGACCTTCTTGTGGCCAACATGCTCGCCCAGTCGGATGCGCTCGCGGTCGGCCGCAGTCTCGGCGAGACCGAGGCCGCCGTCGGTTTTCCCGACCCGCACAGGTCGTTTCCGGGCAATCGGCCAAGCACGGTTCTCTTCCTCCGAAGGCTCGATGCGCGACACCTGGGGGTGTTGCTGGGGGTGTACGAACATTCGGTGTTCGTCCAGTCGATCCTCGCCGGCGTGAACGCTTTCGACCAGTTCGGCGTCGAACTCGGCAAGACCGTGGCGTCGTCGGTGTCCGCCGAGCTTCGCGGTGCCGAGAAGCCGAGTCTTTCTGTGACACACCCCTTGCTCGAATGGTATGCCTCACAAAGGGACTGAATGACAAGAAATGGTGAGTGAGCGCTCGGGCTCGCCTCTATAGTGCGCGAATGGCCCGACGCATCACTGTGCCCACCACCGAGCGCATCTTGAACCTGCTCGTCCTCCTCACCGAGTCGCCGGTTCCGCTGACGCTCGATCGCATCTGTCACCTGATGGAGGGGCAGTACCCGGAGGGTCACGAGGCTCGCCGCGTCGCGTTCGAGCGCGACAAGAAAGTGCTCCGCGAGATCGGTGTGCCGATCTCGGTGCAGACACTTGCCGGAGGCGACGCGGGTCGCGGTGCGTACTCGATCGACAAGACGGAGTACGCGCTCATCGATTTCGGTCTGACCACAGACGAGATGGCGGCCCTGCAGGAAGCGGCCGCGACCGTGCAGATGGGAACACGATGGGGGACGAGGGCCGTTCAATGGCTCGGCGGCGAGATGGTCGACGCCGGTGGGCCGTCGGCCGCGCGAGTGATTGCCGATGATCCGCGCCTTCCGGTGCTGCATTCTGCGTGCGCATCGCGGCGCGAACTCGGCTTCGACTATCGGGGTCGCCGCCGTCGGGTCGAACCCTACGGTCTCGTCGCGCGCAACGGCTTCTGGTACGTCGTCGGACGAGATGCCGACACTGGTGCGGTCAAGACTTTCCGAGTCGACCGCATCGACGGTGAGGTCGTGCCAGGCGAGGCGGGGGCGTTCGAACGCCCCACCGGTTTCTCGCTCGAGAACTCGTTCGAGCGCGACTCGAAACTGTTCGAGGGGGGCGACGACAAAGTGGCGGTCGTGAGAGTCGACGGGCGTCTCGCGCCGGGCGTCGTGCGCGAGCTCGGCGACGACGCGGTGCGAGCGCACCTCCCCGACGGGTCGGTGGAAGTGCTTGTTCCGTGCGGGAACCACGTCGCATTCCGCAACTGGCTGTTCGCGATGGTCGATCGCGCCGTGGTGGTGTCGCCGAAGGACGTGCGCGATGCAGTCACGGCAGAGCTCGCGACGTTGGCGCAGGTGGGGCGATGAGCGGGCGCCGCGGACCGCGCAGTGCGGCCGATCGCATCGCCGGGCTCATCAAGATGTTGCCGTGGCTGATGCAGCGCGAGACTGTGGCGGTCGCCGACATGGCTCGCCAGTTCGACATGTCGGAACACGATCTCGTGGCAGACATCGAGATGGCCGCAATGTGCGGCATGCCGCCGTACACCCCGTTCGAACTGACCGAGATGTACATCGACGAAGGCATCATTCACGTTGGTCTCAACAAGCACTTGGAGCGTCGACTCCGTCTGACGGCATCCGAGGCGTTCGGGCTCGCATTGCTCGCACGCGCCGCACTCGAGTTCCCCGATTTTCCGCAGTCGAAGGCGCTCAAGAGCGCGCTCGCAAAACTGTCGCGCGAGATCGGCGACGACGTGGTGACGATCGACGTCGAGGATGTCCCTCATCTCGATCTGGTGGCCGAGGCGGCCCGCACGGGAGAGCGACTTCGCATCAGATACTGGACGCCCGGGTCGAACTCGGAGTCCGAGAGAGTCGTGACCGTACGGCGCGTCTTCTCTGACCGAGGGCACTGGTACCTCGCCGCCGACGACGACAAATCGGGCGAGCTCCGTTTCTTCCGCGTCGACCGCATTCGTGCGGCCGAGGGAACCGGCGAGATCGTCGATGTCGTTGCCCCGACGGCCGAACTTCCGGAGTGGTTCGCAGACGGCGAGACAGGGACTGAAGTCGTGGTCGAATTGGCCCCGGAGGCGTCGTGGGTGACGGAGACGTATCCCTGTCGCTCGGTGGAGGAACTCGGCGACGGACGCGTGCGCGCCGTCCTGACCGCGGGGACGGAACACTGGATTGCGCGTTTGCTGCTGCGTGCGGGGTCTACAGCCACGGTGATCTCGCCACCTGAGTGGGCGGACCTTGGGGCGCGCACCGCGGCCGCGGTGCTCGCCCGCTACGGAGACCCGAGTTCGGGCAGCTGATCGGCCGACTCGACGCCGACGTCGTCGAGCAGCCGGAACAACAGGCGAGCAGTGGCCGTGGCATCGGCGAGCGCCTCGTGGGCGCGACCTATCTCTATTCCGTAGTGGTCGCACAGGGCCGACAACGTGTGCTTGCGGGTGCGTTCGCGGTCTGCCATGCGGGCCAGTTCGAGCGTGTCGACATAGCGGTCGACACGCTTTTCGATGCCAACCCGGGCTGACTCGGCGTGCAGAAAACCGATGTCGAACCGGGCGTTGTGGGCTGTGAAGAGCCGGCCTTCGCTCATGCCCCAGACCTTTTCCAGCGCCTGCCGAAGCGGCATGCCGTGAGCAACATCGTCTTCGGAGATTCCGTGGATGTGCTCGGCACCGTGGCGGTACTCCTCGGGGTTCTCGGGTCGCACGACGGTGTCGAACGTCTCGACCAGGTTTCCCTGGCCGTCGACCACGACCGCGGCGACCTGGAGGATCCGTTCGTTGTCGGGATCAAAACCCGTGGTCTCGACATCGACCACTGCGAACGTGACGTCGGAGAGCGCCGAAGCCGATAGTTCGTTGTCGGTGCGGCTCTGTTCGTCATCCATGCGGTTCACGGTACGTGGTGGGTGCGTCATGCCGGCGGCGCCATCGCCTCGCCGAGAGTTGTTCGGTCGAAATAGTCGCGCCAGAGCGTGATCTTTCCGTCTCGTATCTCGAACACGCCGGCCACGGGAAGAGTACGCCACTGGCCGTGGATCTTCAGCCTGTCGTCGCGTTCGTTGAGCACGGTTCCATTGGACGCATCCCCGCTCGATGTCTGCCTCACGATGACCCAATCGAGAGATTCGCACGCGGCGAAGAATCCGGAGAGCGTGGCGCGCATGCCGTCGGGTCCGTGCACCTTGCCGATCGGGACGTTGTCGTACTCGAAGTTGTCGGACACCAGTTCGGCGGCCGAATCGATGTTCTTCGCCGAGAGAAGCGAGATGAACCGTGTCACTATCTCCGACGGGTCTGTTGCCATGTCCGAAAGTCTGTCACGGTCGGTTCAGTCGGGAAGCGCCCGGAGCGCAGCGCCCGGTGGCGCTCAGAGCAGTTCGGCGGCGAGGCTCGCGACTTCGCTGCGCTCGCATGCGGCCAGCGTGATGTGTCCGAAGCACGGCTGATCGGCGAATGCATTGATCAGGACGGCCAGAGCATTGTTCGACTCGCCCATGTACGGCGCGTCGATCTGGCTCGTGTCGCCAGTGAACACGACCTTCGTGCCCTCGCCGATGCGGGTGAGGATGGTCTTCAAGGTCGTCGGCTCGAGGTTCTGGGCCTCGTCGACGACCACGAACTGCCGGTGTAGCGACCGTCCGCGCAGGAAGGTGACTGACTCCATGGTGAGTTGTCCGCGGGCCGTGAGGTCGTCGATCAATCGGCGCGCATCGTGGCTCGAACGCTGTTCGGTCAGGGCGACGATCGCGTCGTGGATGGCCGACATCCACGGGTCGAGCTTCTCGTCCAGTCCACCGGGGAGGAACCCGACGTCGGCACGTCCGACCGGCACCAGTGGCCGGTAGACGGCGAGTTTTTCGTAGGTCCGCGTCTCGACCGACTGCTCGAGTCCGGCCGCGATCGCAAGAACCGTCTTGCCGGTTCCCGCGCGACCGTCGAGGGCAACGACGCTCACGTCGGGATCGAGCAGCAACTCGAGGGCGAAGCGCTGTTCTTTCGATCTCGCACGCAGTCCCCATGCCTCCGGGGACTGTCCTGAGAGCAAGGTGACGTCGGATCCCGTGCAGCGCACGAGCGCCGACTGCGATCCCGAGCGCGCGACGGCGAACTCGTTGACCATCATCGAGCCGCCGAATCTCGAGGCCTCGACCGACCCGCATTCATAGAGGTCGTTCACGACGTCGGTTCCCGCCTCAACGGTGGTCCAGCCGACCGGCCGGCTGTGGGCGCTGCGTCCGGCCGGCTGGTGCTCTTCGGCCTCAAGGCCGAGGTGGGCGGCCTTGATACGCAGGCCTGCGTCATTCGAGACGACCTTGGTGGGAGACCTCATCGCCTGCCCCAGGGCGGCGCCGATGATGCGGTTGTCTGGCACGGCCGGGTCGAGGCCGTTCTCGACGAGCAGATGCTTCTGTATTCCGTTCACCTCGATGTGCACCGTGGGGGCTCCGGCCTCGGGGCTGAGCGGCACCGGATGGTGGATCGAGCCACCGGCGCGACGTCGCAGGTCTTCGATGGTACGCAGTGCGGTTCGTGCCGCGCGACCCACGTCATCTGCACGCGACTTGAGGCCGTCGAGTTCTTCGACCACGGTCAGAGGAACGACGACGTCGCAGCCATAGAAGGAATGGAAGCAGGAGGGATCGGCAACGAGCACCGACGTGTCGAGCACGACGCGCGTGCGCGACGAGACCCCCACGTTGTCGACCTGGCCCGGCACGTCACGTGACACGACCTCGGACATCACACCTCCCGACGCGGATGTCGCCTCATTGATGTCTCCGCCGACTCATCAATGGCGCCATCATTCCATCTGCGCCTTCGTCGGGTGGTGGATGGTGCCGGCATCACCCGTTGCAGGTGAAAACGAGTGCCCTGAAGAAAATTTTCCAAGATTTTTTCCGAGAAGAAATCGGCTCCGTGACGGCGACGCGTCGGCTGTTCCCACTGCGGTGGCGTTCCTCGGTGCGAGAGCGTCGAGCATGCACGTACGACGCCACTATCGACTGCGCCGATGGCACATCGCGGACGCACCCGCGGAGGTCGTCTGAATCGTTGGAACCCTTGTGATTATTGGATTTCCTGATGTTGTGCGCCGGTCATCCACAGGCGACATCGAGCAACGTCGAACTAGTTGCGCGATCACTCATCGAGAGTCGCAGCCGACGAACGAACGGTCCTTGACACTGTCGCGGAGTGTCGCGCGACACGACACTGTCGGCCGTGACCTACCCGGCGTCGACGCGCGGTGCGTCGCCGAAATGCTTGCAATCGTCGCCGCGACACACTCAACTATCCCTGACACTCCAAGTGAGGGAGGACCAACAATGACAAAAGCAGAGCTCATCGAAGAGGTGGCGAAAGCAGCCGAGTGCAGCAAGGCGGATGCCGAGCGAACACTGACAGCTTTCTTCGACCTGGTGGTGGCTTCGACCAAGAAGGGCGAAAAGGTGGCATGGCCGGGCTTCGGCGCGTTCAGCACCACCCAACGCAAGGCGCGTACCGGACGCAACCCCCAAACGGGTGCTGCGGTCACGGTTCCCGCTTCCACTGCGATGAAGTTCACGGCGAGTTCCACTCTGAAGGCCTCGCTGAACCCCAACCGTAAGTAACCACTTACCCAACGAGAGGAAACTCAAGTGGCAGCAAAGAAGAAGGCAGCGGCCAAGAAGGCCCCCGCCAAGCGCAAGAAGGCAGCGGCCAAGAAGGCCCCCGCCAAGAAGAAGAAGGCTGCAGCCAAGAAGGCTCCGGCAAAGAAGAAGAAGGCAGCGGCCAAGAAGGCCCCCGCCAAGCGCAAGAAGGCTGCGGCCAAGAAGGCCCCGGCCAAGCGCAAGAAGAAGGCTGCGGCCAAGAAGGCCCCCGCCAAGCGCAAGAAGGCAGCGGCCAAGAAGGCCCCCGCCAAGCGCAAGGGTGCTCGTCGGAAGGCGGCCGCGAAGAAGGCCTGAGCCAACTTCGCGTCTCTTCCACGAGTCGTACAACCAAACTCACAGTGTCAGGACGGGGGCTAAAGCCCCCGTCCTTCATTTTTCCCGGCGAGTTGTCCCGGCAAGAGGTCAACGGACCAGCCGGGATGGTGCGGATCTCTAGAGCCGGTCCATGACATGGAAGATCTCGGCCGCGTGGAGGCCGTGCGGTCGACCGAGATCTGCGAGTCGTGTTCTGATGCGGTCCCGGAACACCACGAGGCCACTGTCATCGACTGCCTTCATGGTTGACTCGAACTGGCTCACGTGGCACTCAAGGGCCGCCAACTTCGTCTCCACGAACCCGGAAACATCTTCGACGTGGTTCGCCTCGTCGGCTTCCCAGAACACCAACGCGTCGGGGCGATGGTGCGTAACCCCGTGATCGGTCATGTGGTGTTTCAGGAAATGCGGATCGCGGGCCGCGACGATCGCATCGCAGACGTTCAGTCCTGTGTTTCGGTGATCAGGGTGCAGCCGGTAGCGCTTCCATGGGTCATGGGTCAAGACGATGTCGGGTCGAACCTGGCGAATTGCCAGTGCGATCTGGTCGACCACATGGCGCGAGTGTTCGAGATCGCCGTCGACGTGGCCGAGGAACCGAACTTCGCCGGTCGCCCCGAGAGCGGCGGCGGCGGCGCGCTGCTCTGATTGTCGCCTCGTCACCAGTGCATCGGTGTCTGCATCGACGTCCCACGTTCCTTTCGAGCCGTCAGTGCACACCAGGTGGTGCACGACGGTGCCGTGTGCCGCCCATTTTGCGAGCGTTCCTCCGCAGCCGAATTCGACGTCGTCGGGGTGGGCGCCGATCGCAAGGGCGATCTTTGGGGGAGCGAGGTCGCGACTGTGCGACGCCGCGGGGACGGGAGGCTGGCCCGGTTCGTTTGCGCTCATGATGTTGTTCTCCTGTCGAGTTCGGCGAGATCATCGACCGTGTCGAGGTCGAGTGCGAGATCGGGGTCGTCGATGATGTCGCACTCGAATCCTGCCGTTCGGGCGAGGGCGACGTGATTGTCGAAGCTGCCCGGCCCGTATGCAGTGTGCATCGGGCAGTCAACCGGCATCGACAAGATGTTCGTCCCGTCGCGGTGGCGGTCGGGAACGATTGTCACGCGGCCTTTCCTGGGCACGTGTGAGAGGGAGTTCGCGAGCGGCAGGTCGGCATGGGCGATCACGACATGGGTGGCGCCGTTTGCGGATGCTGCACGACGTCCGGCATCGACTGCGGCATCGAGTCCGGGGGTCCGGCAGTCGACGGGCTGAGCCCCGACCGACCGTGCCCATTCGGCGACGTTCTCGTCGTCGCACACGATGAGAACGGGCCACGGCGATGCGCTCGCCACGACGCGTTCAGCACAGTCCCGCGACAACGCCTCGCGCTCGGAAGGGTTCAGTGCACCGGCAAGCCGCCCTTTGGCGAGGCCGAACGATTTCACCGGAATAACCACTGCCACGCGCACCTCCTCGAGCCTACGAAGATGGCGGGGCGGGCTCGCCAGTGGCAGGTCGAGAGGAGCCGTCGGAGCACCTGCGCCTACGCTGTCGCCGATGGGGTCGATTCGGATGTCGGTTGTGGGCGCTGGCTCGTGGGGCACCACGGTGGCGTCGTTGGCCGCGCACAACACCGACACGACGCTCTGGGCCCGTCGCGCCGATGTCGCCGATGCCGTGAACGCGACGCACCGCAATCCGGCGTATCTGGGCGATGCGGCGTTGTCGTCGAACCTCCGCGCGACGGCCGATCTCGCCGAAGCCGTCTCGGGAGCCGACGTCGTGGTGATGGCCGTACCCTCGCAAGGATTCCGCGACGTGCTCGCGGCGGCCGCACCTCACATTCGTCCGTGGGTTCCGGTCGTGAGCCTTTCGAAGGGTCTCGAAGTGGGGACAGACCTGCGCATGTCGCAGGTTGCCAACGAGGTCATGCCCGGGCATCCGGTGGCGGTGCTGACAGGTCCGAACCTTGCGTCGGAGGTGGCGGCAGGACAGCCCGCCGCAAGCGTCGTGGCGATCGACGACACGGTCATCGCAGTGGCACTGCAGGACATCTTCACCGGCCCGCTTTTCCGGGTGTACACGAACGACGACGTGGTGGGGTGCGAGATTGCCGGGGTGGTCAAGAACGTGATCGCAATCGCCGCCGGGATCGTCCACGGAATGGGCTTCGGGGACAACACCCGCGCGTCGCTCATCACCCGCGGACTGGCTGAAATGACTCGTCTCGCGGAGGCGCTCGGCGGCCGTGCCGATTCGCTCTCGGGCCTTGCCGGAGTGGGAGATCTGATCGCAACCTGTTCCTCGCAGAGCAGCCGAAACACAACGGTGGGCACTCGACTTGGCCGGGGAGAGGCGCTCGCAGACATTCTCTCGTCGACACCGATGGTGGCCGAAGGGGTTCGCTCGTCGGCGTCGGTGCTCGCGCTCGCGCGCCGTCACGACGTTGACATGCCGATCACCGAGCAGGTCGTGGCCGTGTGCCACGAGGGGGTACGTGCCGCCGACGCGCTGCTTGCACTGATGTCGCGGCGCTCGCGACCGGAGACCGAATGAAACACATCGGACGCGTGATCGGCGTGCGCGGCGCCCAGTGGCGCGGGACCGTCGACGCCCTCGGCACGGTGCACCCGCACGACGGGTCGCGTCCGCTCGCCTGGCACGTTGCCGGCGACGATCGGTGGTATTCGCCGGCGGCCGAGTCGACCGTGCGCCAGAAGTGGTACTCGGGGTACCCGGTCGCAGAGACCCGGATGCGCGTCGGCAGCGGTGACATCGTGCAGCGCATCTGGTGCACTGCAGATGCCGGCGGACTGACGGTGGTCGAATTCGAAAACGACACGCCGGCGACGGTCGCCGTCGCGGTCACCCGTTCCGATGTGCTCTCGTCGCGCAATCTCGGTACCAACCCGCCGCAGGGAATCGATCTGCCGGAGGGGAGCATGGTCCTTCCGCTTGCGCATCGTTCGACGACGCGCATCGCACTGAGCCACGCGGGTGCCGCCGCCGGAGCGTTGCCTGCCGATCTGCCGGGCCACCAGCAGGTCGTGCGCGGCTGGGAGACGGCATGTGATGTGGCTTCGAGGGTGGTGCTGCCCGACCACACAGTCGTCGCGGGAATCTGCCGCGTGCGCAGCGACCTGCTGCTGGGCGCCGATCTCGACGACGATGCCGCGTCGGTCGAGTTGGTCCGTCTCGGCGAGACCCACCTCGACTCGATCGTCGACGTGGTCGAGTCGGTCACCCGTCGCCTGAAGGCGGAGAAGAAATCTCGTGTGCTCGCCTGGGACACGCCGCATCTGCTCGCGACTGCAGCACGTGCGTGTGTTCTGCTCGACGACGAGACGGCCGCCGGCGACATGGCCGTGGCATGGTTGCGCCTCGCCGACAGGGATGTGGCCGAACCTCCGCTCGAGGTGCCGAAGGGACTCGCCGCCGTGGCATGGACCGAGTCGCTGATCGCGCGCGGCACCCCAGCAGGGGGAACATGTTCGTTGTTTCCGTGGGGCATTCCGCCCACATGGTGGGGAGCGAACTTCGAGGCCCACGGTCTCGTGGCTGGACCGCACCACACAGTCAGTCTCGCTGTGCGCTGGCACGGGGAGCGTCCCGCGCTGTTGTGGGAGACGACCGGAGAACAGGGTCTGGTGCTCGCCGGCGGCGCGGCCGACCCGCACTGGTCGAGCGTCGAAATGTCGGGCGAGTCGCTTCTCGCCGCCCCGCTCAGGTCTGAGCTGTGATCAGCGATCGCTGATCACGACGCCGTCGTCTCCGCCGGAGACTCGCCCTGTTGCGGTGATCATCGCGTAGAGGCGGCTCTCGTCGCCTCGTTCGTGGTGCATCCGCATGAAGTCGCCGGCACTGAACCACTGCGAATTCTTGGCACAGGGGATCGTGTACGAGGAGACGAAGGCCTCTACCTCGCCGATCATGAGACGAGCGCCCGGCCGCATCGCCGCACGGGGAATTCCTTCGATCGTGATGTTGTCACCGGCGCATCCGGCCTCGATCGGGTGACCTTCGGCGGCGAGAGCATCGAGGGCCTCGGTCGACCACACGCACAATGCCTGCTGGGGGCGGCCGTGATGAGTGCGAGCGCGCCGAACGTCACCCGTGATCCCGCGCCAGGTCACTTCTGCCGACTCGATGTTGGGCTTCGGCAGACCGCGACCGGCATGCATCGACGCGATTTTTCCGCGGTGCTCGACATTCAATGTTCGGGTTGAAGAGAACAGCGTCCAGGTCTCTTCCAGCAGCATCGACACGGCGACAGGATCGAGACTGTCGAGATTGGTTGCACACAATGTCCCCGCCTCACCGAGGGCCGTGCCGGGGTCGCGGTGACCCTGGTGGACTCCGTTCTGATTGAGACCGGTCACTGTTCGTTCGATCTCGCGCGCCAGAAGACGCGCCCGGTCAGCGACATCCTCAGACAGAGTTGTGACGTGCGAATGGTGCATCCACAGCATCTCCAGTGAGGACAGTGTTCGTCGCGCGTCGGTCAACGTGTACCGGTGCGGGCCGTGCGAGTACGGACCTGCGGCAACCACGATCGGAGCCTACGCTCACCGGTGTGGCAAGCGCTTCACCGACACTCGACGTCGAGCGTGAGCTGTTCGCCTCCGGCGCCCGACTGGTGGCAGGGGTCGACGAGGTTGGTCGCGGCGCACTCGCAGGTCCGGTGACTATCGGCATCGTGTGCATTGATGCGTCCTGCGTCGAGGTGCCAGACGGTCTGCGCGACTCGAAGCTGATGACTCCGAAGCGACGCGACGCAATGGAAGCCACCGTTAAGTCGTGGGCAAGAGCCTGGTCGCTCGGCGAGGCGAGCGCGGACGAGATCGACCGGCTCGGCATCATGGGGGCGCTCAGTCTTGCGGCGGCGCGCGCGCTGGCGGCGCTGGCCGCCACGCCCGACTGGATCATTCTCGACGGCACCGTGCCGTTCCTGATGGAAGAGGCACACGGACCTCGCGTGATGACACGCGCCAAGGCCGACCGCGACTGTGCGTCGGTGGCCGCGGCGAGCGTCGTGGCGAAAGTCTCGCGTGACCGTCTGATGGCGGGATTACACGAGACGAATCCGGTCTACGGATGGGACGCGAACAAGGGATACGGCGCGGCGGTGCACACCGCGGCGATTCGCGAGCACGGACTGAGCGACCTGCACCGCAGGTCGTGGAACATCGGTTGACGCGGCGCGGTCACCACGCCGCGCGC
>JBMTOT010000011.1:0-35901 GCA_049442935.1 Ilumatobacteraceae bacterium
CGAGAGATCGGTTTCATAGTGGCGTCCCACCGCGCGCAGAAGACATGCCGCGAGATCAGCCACGTGCGTGCTGTGTCTCATGTCGACGGAGAATCGCTCTGCCAGTCTCGTGGCACTCTCGAGACCGGGGTCGAGCGGGTCGGCATCCATGAGGTCGAGCCGGCGGGCGGCGTCCACGAGAACACCTTCCCGCAATGCGAAGTCGCTGTATTCAAACGACGGGATCTTCAGCACCCGGCCGATCTCGCGCAAAATGACGGCACCAGCGGCAATGATGTCGGCCCTCTTCGCGTCGAGACCGTCGAGACCGACACGCTGTTCCGGACGCACCCTGTCGAGCACTTCTTCGGTCACGTCGTCGAGCTCGCGCGCCGTGAACACGAAACCGTTCATGTTCTGGGGCGACACGCCGCGTGCCGCGGCCGCCATGCGCGCAAGCGCCTCGTTCGTGCCCGACGACACGACCGCCCGGTCGAAGCCGACGCGCGAGATGTCGTGTGCAAGTGGCGCCAGTGTCGTGCGAACCTTCTCGCGCAGTTTTTTGACGCCGTTGTCGGTCACCACCCCTCCCGGCAGATGCGAGTCGGTCATCCGCACCGTGCCCATCTTCAGGCTCTGGGCGATGCGCAACGACCCACGGACCGACACGCAGAACTCGGTCGAGCCGCCCCCGATGTCGATCGACAGCACGGACCCGGTGCGCAGGTCGAGCGACCTGCCGACGCCCAGGTGAATGAGCCGCGCCTCCTCCCCGCCGCTGATCACCTCGACATCGATTCCTGTCGCCGACCGCACGGCACCGAGGAAGTCTTCGCGGTTCGGGGCCTCGCGCACCGCGCTCGTGGCCACGGCTCGCACCAGGGCACCGTGAGCCTCGGCAATGCGCGACATGCGAACGAGGGCGCCCACCCCGCGCTCGATGGCGGCCGGCGTGATGTCATCGCCGCCGTCGAGCCCGGCACCCAGCCGCACCACTTCTTTCTCGGTCGAGATCACGTCGAATCCGGTGCGTCCGACGCGCGCGACCACCATGTGCACGCTGTTCGTTCCGACATCGATCGCGGCGACGACATCGGATGAACTCACGGCGTCCACGGTACTTCTGTGCCCCCGGGGCCGACCGGTTTCGTCGAGTTCACCGACAATTGTCCCCGCCGCCATCGACGGCTCAACCACTCATCACCTTCATCGGTCACGATCTTCTCATGACACGCATCTCGGCCGTCGCCCAGTTCGCATTCTCGGCCCTGATCGGCCTCTACCTCGGAGCTGGCCACGGGGCCTCGTACACGGCGGCGACAGTTGCGGTGGCCGCCGGTGCAACAGTCGCGGCGCGCCGTTCGACGCGCACCCTGGAAGTGGAATTCTCAGCGAACCGGGCGGAATCGATAGAGCGAGTTGCCGTGCCCGGTGTCGTGGAAGACGACTTCAACCGCCATGTCGACGGCAACATCGCCGGGTTCACACTCGACGATGTTCGTCATTACGCGGGGACCCTCGTCTAGTTCCACGTACGCCACGACGAACGGACTGGCGTCTTTGTAGTCCCTCTGCCCCTTGCGCACGACGGTGAATGAATAGACCCTGCCGCGGCCCGACGCGTCGAACTCAACGAGCGTTTCGGTCCAGCACGACGGACAGTGACGCCGAGTGGGCCATGCGACAGTCCCGCACGACGAACATTTCTGCAGCATCAGCCGACTTTCGGCAGTCGCATTCCAGAACGCCTCATTGGCAGATGTCACCAACGGTCGGGGTGCGGGCAACTGGCTCATGCGTCCTCCTGTCCGAGAATGAGAGTCACCGACCCGTGACGCGAGCCGAGACTTCCGCCCGTACCGTGAGCGAGGGCAACCTGGCAGTTCGGCACCTGCACCGCTGCATGGGCCTCGCCGCGCAACTGACGCACGGCTTCGATCACTTTCGTGATGCCTCCGCGGTTCGACGGATGGTTGTTGCAGAGTCCACCTCCGTCGGTGTTGAACGGCAGCTTGCCGAACGGCGCGACAAGTCCGCCGTCGGACACGAACCGCCCGCCCTCGCCTTTGCCGCAGAAGCCGAGATCTTCGATGGTCTGCAGCACGGTGATTGTGAAACTGTCGTAGATCGATGCGTAGTTGATGTCGGCGTGCGTGACTCCGGCTTCGGCGAATGCGACCGGCCCCGTCCAGGCGGCGCCGGTGTAGGTGAGATCGATGCGGCCGTTCTCAATTCCCTTCACCGTCTCGGCATGACCGAGCACCTTGGCATTGGTGCGGCCGAGCGACTTTGCAACCTCGGGCGAGACCACCACCAGTGCACCGCCACCGTCGGTGACGACGCAACAGTCGAGGCGGTGCAACGGATCAGCGACCATCGGAGATGCGAGCACCTCATCGACCGTGATGACATTGCGCAGGAACGCATTCGGGTTGTGCTGGGCATGAATGCTGGCTGCGACCTTGATCTCGGCAAGTTGCGCGGACGTCGTGCCGAACTCGTGCATGTGCCGACGCGCGGCAAGCGCGTATGAGGTCGGCGCACCCATCACACCCCACACCTGCTCGAACGCGCTCTCAGGTCCAGAGGCGAACGCCGGACGCTCGCCCGGTCCGCCGGTGCGAGGCCGACCCGCGAGCGTGATGAGCGCGACGCTGCACTTTCCGGAGGCGATCGCGGCCGCCGCATGGCCGACGTGGGCGAGGTACGACGATCCGCCCGTCTCGGTGCTGTCGATCCACTTCGGGCGAATCCCCCAGTGGTCGGCAAGCGTCATCGCCCCGAAGCCGGACGTTCCGTCGACGAAAACCGCGTCAACGTCCGCCATGGCGAGTCCTGCATCGGCGAGCGCGCCGAGCGCAACCTCGGTGTGGATCTCCCAAATGGTGCGGTCGGGAATCTCCCGGCGCGGATGTTCGTAGATGCCTGCCACATACGCCGCGCCGCGAAGACTCATCTCACATACTCCATGTCGTGCGGGGTCACGGCTTTCCATTCAACACCGGCACCCTCGGGGGCGACGAGTCCGACACTGGCCGCCGTCGCCGCCGCGATGCAGTCGGTGCCAACCATCGGCACTGTGAAGATACGCCCGCGCAGAAACCGAACGAGGCCCGGTCCGTTGGTACGGAACCGGGCCTTCGTAGTGGTGGCGGGGGCAGGATTTGAACCTGCGACCTTTGGGTTATGAGCCCAACGAGCTACCGAGCTGCTCCACCCCGCGTCGTGAGTGGAGCATTACGGTACAAGGGCGTCACGCCACCCGCAACCTGCGGAAGTGACGCACCGACGCCACACATGTTCTCCCGCAAGAAGACCACCCTCGCACTCGACGAGATGCGCACCGAGATCGCGGCATTGCGCGAAGAGCTCGAGACACAGACGCGACTTCTCGCCGAGGAGCGCTCCGCGGCGCGGGCGGTCATCGACCGCGTGTCCGGGCTCGAGGCCCGCCTCTCGGGCATGGGCACCGAACTCTCGCGGCAGATCCACGAACTCGGGAACGACATCGAGCAGATCGCGCGCGATGCCGCCGACAGCGGACTGGGCACCGCGGTCGAGGCACTCCGCGAGACGCAGGTGCGGCTCGCCACGGAACAAGCCCGCTACGAGATCACCTTCCGGCAAGATCTCGCGGCGCTAGCCGATCAATTGTTGCGGCGCACGCGCCAGTGAGCGCTCAGCCGCCGACGGCGGCAAGTGCGCGAGCCACCAGTGCGCGCGCCTCGGCAGTCTTTTGCTGATAGGTCGCGAAGTCGGGCGGTGAGCTCGCGAGAGCGGCGTCCGCCTCGGCAAACAAGCGCTCGGCCGCGGCCAACAACTCTGCGGTGTCGGCGCCATCTGCTGGCGGTGCGACCGTCGTCGATGTGGTCGGCGTGCCGTCATCGGTGGGCGGCACGGTCGGCGTCGGCCCTGAACCGTCATCACCGCCGCCATCGCCAATGCGGTCGCCGACGTCGATGTCGAGACCCGGGAAGATCTTGCGGAGAGCATCGGCGATGTCGTCACCGATCACCGACTGCCCGTTGTGGTGTGCGAGCATCTTACGCACGAACACCTGCTTGGCATCGGCCGCGTTCGGCAGCACGTACATCGGGCGCAGATACAGCACTCCCCTGCCGATCGGCACCACCTGCAAGTCGCCGTAGGTGACGCGAGACCCGCGCAGGTCGAGCGGTGTCACCGTCGCAGAGATCACCGGGTCGCTCTCAAACTCGGCCGCGACTGTCGCAGGGCCGGCAGGCAGAGGCGATTCAACGTCGAACACCGTGATCTTGCCGTAGGTCTTGGGGTCGCTCGATACCACCATCAACGACCGCAGTTCCTTTCTGCTGTCGTCGGGAGAGAACGGCACGAACGGACGCACCATCGAGAACACGCCGGCCGATTCCTCTGAACCGGGGGTGTGGAAGATCGAGTAGTACGGGCTGAAGCGCACCACGCGCGAGTCGCTCGCGTTGATCGACTCTGCCCCCGGCGCCGTCACAACGGGACCCGCCGCCACCTGGGTGGCTCCTTCGGGCTCGATCGCCGGAGCCTGCGACACGCTCCACGCCGCGTCGCGGTTGAAGAACAGCGTCGCATCGTCGAACTGGTAGCGGCCGTACATGTTCGACTGCACGCGGAACAGGTCTTCGGGGTAGCGGAAGTGCGCCGCCAATGAATCTGGCACCTCGGAGCGCGGGGTGAACATGTCGGGGAACGCGGACGCCCACATGCGGATGATCGGATCTTTGTTGTCGACGATGTAGAGCGTGACTTCGCCCGAATACCCGTCGACCACGGCCTTCACACTGTTGCGCACGTAGTTGAAGCCGTGGTTCAGGCCGCTGCCGCCGCCCAACTGGCTCGTGTCGGCCGACTCCGCGTAGGGGTAGCGATTGGTTGTCGTGAACGCATCGACCACCCACTTGATCTCGCCGTCGACGACCACCGGGTACGGGTCGTCGTCGAAATGGAGGAACGGCGCGATTTTTTCCACTCGGTCGCGCACGTCGCGCACGAGCAGCATCTCGGAGTTGTTCGTGATCAGGTTCGAGCCGAACAAGTTGAACTCACCGAAGTTGATGGCCATCGCCAGACGGCGCACCAGGCCGTCGAATCTGATTCCGGCCTCGCCCACGAACGCGCCGCCGTCCGTGTCGGGGCACGCCTGCTCGCGCTGCGATGTCTTCACCACCGCGTACGACTCGAGTCCGTCGCCGAAGTAGATCTGCGGACGCGTCACCCCGAGATCGATGTATGCGGGTCGACCGTCGTCTGTCACCACGCTCGCGGGGGCGGCGACGACGCCGCAGCCGTGCGTGTAGAGAAGATGCCGCGAGACCCACGTGCGGTTCGGAATGCCCGCCGCGTTCAACTCTCTGGTTGCGACCATCACCTGCTGCAGCCGTCCGTCCACCGGGTAGCGATCGACGTCGAGATCGACGATTCGATAGAAGCTTGCGCGGCCCTCATCGAGCGTGAAGCGGTCTCGCATCTGAACCGGGTCGAGCTGGCGAATGTCGCGCAGCGGCGCGACGTCTGCCTCGACGTCTGCGCGGCTCACCGGCTTCACCGACGTCTCCACGCGTTCCACGTCGGCGAGACCCATCGCGCGCTTCGTGGCTTCAATGTTGCGCTGAATGAAGTCGATCTCTCGCGTGCTGACGTTGGGCTGCACGACGAAACGCTGAATGAGCGCCGGATACGCGGTCCCTGCGACGACAGCGACCACCATCCACAACCCGATTGCAAGCACCGGCAGGCGCCATCCGCGTTGGCGAATGTTCCACAGCAGCAGCAAGGTCACGCTGAGCGACACCAAGATCATCAGGTTGAGGGCCGGCAACTGCGCGTTCACGTCGGTGTACAGTGCGCCGCGAACCACGCCGCGGGTCGATGCAGTGAGTTCGTAGCGCTCGAGCCAGTACCCGGCGGCACGCAGGAGCGCCATACCCGCAATGAGCACCGAGAGGTGAACCTTTGCCTGCGGCGACACCCGCTGCACACGGTCTTGCGGCCTGATGCTGCCGTTGATGAAGTGGAAACCGGTCACCACCAGTGCCGAGAGAACGAGCGCGCCGAAGGTCCACGACACGACGAACTGGGCAAAGGGAAGGCGGAACACGTAGAAGCCGACGTTCGCCTTGAACAACGGCTCACCCTCGGCGAATGCCTGACGGTGGCGGAACATCAGCCACTCCTGCCACTGGCTGGCGGCCGGCAGGCCGATCACGAGGCCGAGGAGAACGGCAATCGCGGCACGAAGTCGACCGCGGCTCTTGGCCGTCGCCTCCCTGATGCGCATCACGGTGCGGTCCTCCGGCGTGTCGGGAAGCGTCAGCGGGGCGAGGCGGTCGGCGATGAGCAGGTTCACCCACACGAAGAGTGCGAGCCCGAAACTGAAGACGAGCGCCAGCTCGGCTTTTGCGCGCAGGGTGCCCCAGTAGACGTCGGAGCGTCCGACGCTGTCGAACCACAGCACGTTCACATAGAACGACGAAAGGCTGCGGGCACTGAAGATGAGGAGCAGAATCGCCCCGACGATCACCGAGACGAGAATTCTCCCGCGAGAGGGACGGCCGATGGTGATGCGGGGCAGGCGGGGACCACCCCCGCCGGGAAGGTCAGAGGGGTTTCGCACGAGTCAGAACGCTAGTGGCGAACCGGGCCCGCGAGGCACCGGCAGCCCAGGTGAGCAGGCGGATGTGCATGCCCCGTGGGGAAGTTCTCGCCCTTGGTGACGCCACCGGCGAGCGAGTTGTCTTCGCATTCGCTGCAGCACGGCGACGACGGGTCGACCATCCACGAAACGATCGCCGCGTTGTCGAGTGCAAGGTATGCACCACGTGCGTGCGCGGCGCACGCGATGTGATCGACGTGCGCATCGAGAGACTCCGACTTCCACGCGCGATACACGTCGCGAAGAAGTCCCGCCAACACGTCTCGGTCGCCCTCAGCCTCACCAATCGCCACTCGTGCCTCGTCGCGGAACGACGCAACCAGTCCGTCTGCAATCACGCGCGTGAGCGACTCTACGACGGCCTTTTGCGTGACTCGACGCGCCGACCCGCCGGCGCTCTTGGTGGCGGCCGACCCTGCACCGGCCGCGGCCATTGCATCGTCGCCGATCGCGGCGGCATACCGCGCCGCCTGCTCGTCGGCCGTGCCGAAAATGGCATCGATCTCCAGAGACGAACGCTTCTGTCGCAGGTGCGCCAGCACCGTGTTCTGCTCGTCGGCGAGAACCCTCTTCAACTTCCGCGACATCTGCGTCACGAGCGCCGCCAGCGCCTCGTTGCGCGCGGCGAACACTTCCGGGTCTGCCGGCACCACTGCGGGAGCTTTCGACTTCTTCACCTTCGTGCGTGCCGGTTTAGGCGCCGGCTCTGCCTCGGTTGACTCCCGCTCGGCTGAATCGTCCGTTGAGGGCCCCTTCTTGCCGTGAGCCTCGTTCGCCTTCGTCGCGACCGACTCGGTCGACCCCGCACGAAGCTGGGCGAAAATGTCTCCGGCTCGATCGTGCGCCGGTGTGTCCGCCATCTCAACCGGTGGGTGGCCACGATCGTCGGCGGGTTCGACCTCGTCCTCGGCAGGTGCAACGACGTCTGGCTTGCGGCCGCGACCGAACAACGACACGACGTTCGTCACCGGTTCCTCGGTCTCGACGTCTGCCTCCACCTCTGCCGGTTCCGACGACGTCACTTCGTCGTCGACGGCAGGGACCGCATGCACCGGATGCCCCGAGTCGGCCGGCTCTTCGACCGGCACCTCGCCGGTAGCAGTGTCGTTGATCTCGATCTCTTCGATCGAAGAAATCTCTTCACCGGTCTCCTCGGAGGTTGACGTCTCGGCGATCTCTGTGATTTCGGTGATTTCGATCACCTCGGCGTCACCGGCAACATCAGTTTCGACGTCGGCGGCAGCGTCGAGTTCCTCGTCAACCAGCTCCTCATGGTCGAACGGCTTGACCGACGGATGCTCAGGACTGATCACCGGGATCGGACCCGTGGTCGGCGACAGATCAACAATGAATTCAGGCTCTTCGTGCGCCTCGTGTAGATCACCCAGCACGTGCTCGCTGGCGATGCGCGCACGTTCGAATGCATTCGTCAAACGGTCGCGGTCGTGCAGCAATTGCTCAATCTGGGCACGTGCGGCCTCGCGGCGGCGCGACAATTCCGACAGAACCTTCTCGCGGTACTCGCGCGCCTCGTTCACCATGTCGCGGCCCTGCTGCTTCGCGAGATCGATCTCGCTCTCGGCATCGGCGGCCGCATCGTCTCGAATTCGGGCGGCGTCGGTCATCGCGGCCTCGCGCATGCGCGCCGCGTCGTCGGCTGCTTCCTTCACGAGGCGAGTGGCCTGCTCTTCGGCTCGATCACGAATCTGGGTTGCCGCTTCACGCGCCACGGTCAGCACTCGCGCCGCCTCCTCGCCGAGAAGTGTCGCCACGGTCTCTTCGTCGAGTCGACCAGGCGCCGACATGCCACGGGTCTGGAGAGCTCTCAGCTCAGCGTCGAGGAACTTCTCCCGCTCCTGGAGGCGGGCCAGCTCGGCCGCCACCATGCGGAGAAAATCGCGCACTTCACCCTGGTCGAACCCCCGTTTGGTGACGGGGAAGGCCGCCGAGCCCACGGCTGCGGGCGACGACGGATCCGGACGGGAGAACGAAAGTGCCATTGCCCGTCAAGAGTAGGGTGCCGCACCCGGCCAATGGTGGCATTGTCCACAGGGGCGGCCCGGTTACGAGCGTGGCGGGAGAGGGTCGCCCCCGTTGTCGGTGAGTGCCCCGAGAGCCTCGGCAAGTGTCGCCACGGGAACGATTCTGACCTTCGACCCGGCTGCCTCTCGCGCCCTGGCCAGTTCAACGTCGGACTGCGATGCCGGCACGAGAAAGAGCGATGCTCCGGCATCACGCACGGCAATGGCCTTTTGTACCAGAGCCCCGATTGCTCCGACCGTGCCGTCTTCATTGATGGTGCCGGTTGCCGCGACCCTGCCCCGTCCGGTCAGGTTGCCCTCGGTCAGTTCGTCGAGAATCGCAATGGTGAACGCAAGCCCTGCCGACGGGCCACCGATGTCAGACGTGGAGATACCGACCGAGAACGGCAAGTCGACCGTGCGGGTGTCGGCGGGCACGATGCCGATGATCGGGCGCCCGGGCGTGTCGGGGTCTTCCATCAACGTGACAGTACGGTCGACGGTCTTGGTCGCATCGTCTTGCCCTGTCGGCACGACGGTCACGGTGATCTTCTCGCCCGGCGTGCGCCCCTGAATCTGCTCGGCGAGCTCGGTCAGTGTCGGCGTCGGTACGGCATCGATGGCCGTGATCGTGTCACCGAGGTCGAGGATGTCGCACGCAGCGTTGGTCTCTGGGGCGCCGTCACAGACGACTTGCTCGACCACCACTTTGCCCTGCACGAGGCTTGCCTTCAGACCGAGAGTTGTTGCGGCGACGTATTCGGCGATCTGCTTCGATCCGACCATCGCCTGAAAACCGAGTCGTCGACGGTCGTCGGGGGTCTGAGTGCCGAAGTGTTCCTCGTATGTGTCGACCTGCACCCACGGATCAACCCAACCGAGCGCCGCGTCGAGCGCCGACAGTTGGCCACCGAACGCCGTCACGAAGCGGATGCCGTCAGGGTTCGCAAAGCGGTCCGGTGCAGCGGCGCCGTCAACTCCCTCGACAGTGATGCGATTCGAGACGGTCAGCGCCTCACCGGGGGCAATCTCCCAGCGCGACATGCGAATGAACGACGCGGCAACTATCGCGGCCAGCACCAGCCACGACACGGTCAACATCGGCAGAGCGACGCGCAATGTGCGCGGTGAGTCTCCGGTCACGGCGCCCGAATTCGGCGGTGGCGGCGGGGGTACCATGGGGGGCGTCATGGTGTCTGTGTCGGTGTTGTCGTCCATATGGTCGGGGCTGGTGTCGGTGACCGCCTCTGACACCACCATTCGCGCACTGCTCGCAGTGGCACTGGCGGTGGTGGCCATCGTGGCGATCGATCGCTTCAAGCCTGCCACGCCGAGACGCACTCTCCCCCTGCGGGTCGACCAGCGTCCGACGCCCCTTCATCGCGACCCGTCGCGTGACCAACGTGTGCGGGCCGCCGCCAACCTCGGAGCCGGCGCGCTGATGGTGGGGGCACTTCTCGCCACTGTGCTCGGGCTCGCACTTGCGCTCGTGCTCGAGCTGGTCGGCTCGCTGCTGCGGTCGTAGATGTCGCTCGAGCGCCGCATCGACGTCATTCGAGCTGGCTTTTCCGGCGACGTCGACCGTGCACGCGGCGCACTCCGAGACGCCGACGAGATGGTGAGAGTGAGCGCGCTGCGCGCACTCGATCGGGCCGGCGCACTCGACGACGCCGATCTGACCCGTGCGGTGAGCGACGACTCGCACGAGGTGCGGCGCGCAGCAGTCCAGCTCTCGGCAACCCGGCGAGTCGACATCGCACCGCTCGTCAACGACCCCGACCTCTTCGTGGCAGAAATGGCGGCATGGGCCCTCGGCGAACGCCCCGACCCGACAGATGCCGAGTTGGAGACATTGATCCACAACGCCACCACTCACGGAGAAGCCATCGTTCGCGAGGCATGCGCGGCCGCGCTCGGCAGCATCGGCGACCCACGAGGACTGCCGGCCATTCTGGCGGCGTGCAACGACAAGCCGGCGGTGCGGCGCCGCGCAGTTCTCGCACTCGCACCGTTCGAAGGCCCGGAGGTCGATGCCGCGCTCACCGCTGCGCTCGAGGATCGCGACTGGCAGGTTCGCCAGAATGCCGAAGATCTCGTGAATCCTCGCCTCACCCCGCGCGACTGAGCACCTCGAGCGCGGCTGCGCGCTCTGTCTCGCACGCCTCGCGCACGAAACACCCGTCGAGATGGTCGTTGACCATTCCGGTCGCCTGCATCAGCGAATACATCGTGGTCGGACCGACGAAACGCCACCCGCGCTTCTTCAAGTCGCGTGACAGTGCGGTCGATGCGGGCGACACCGAGGGCAGACCCGATGCGTGAGCCGACTCGCCGCGACGCTCGTCGTCGACTGCAAAGGACCAGAAATGCACAGCGAGTGAACCGACCTCGGCGATCAGTGCCTGTGCGAGCGGCGCATTTCCGACGGCGGCGGTGATCTTTCCGCGGTGCCGGACAATTCCTGCGTCAGACAAGAGCCGTTCGATGTCGACTATGTCGAACTGCGCAACCGTCTCGACTTCGAATTCGGCGAACGCGCGGCGAAAGTTCTCGCGCTTGCGCAGAATTGTGAGCCACGACAGGCCCGATTGGAATCCTTCGAGACAGACCTTTTCGAACAGGAGCCGGTCGTCGAGTTGCGCCCGCCCCCATTCGTTGTCGTGGTACGCGACGTATTCCGGATCGTCGCCCGGCCACCAGCAGCGCACCATCCCGTCGGCGCCGCGGCGCAACCACTCTCCCGGGTCGTTCAGGGTCGAACCCCGCCGACGATCTCGGTGAGAATCTCGCCCTTCACCATGGCCACGAGTCTGACCGACTCTCAGCAGTCGTGGCGAAACAGCGAGTGTCAGCCCTTGCGGCGAAACAGCGACGACAAGATGCCTCCCGAGGAGGCCGCAGAGTCTGATTCGTCGCACTGACAACGATCAGCCTTCGGCACGTCTCCGAGCACCTGCTCGACGTGGGCACCGCAACCGGCCCAACTGGGCTTCTGACAACGAGGGCATGTCACTCTTCTGCACATACCCCCTAGGGTATCAACTCCCCCGCGCCGGTGCAACATGTGACACCCCGCGCCGCGCGGGCGCCGTGGGAGACTCGCACCGTGAGTTCCCTCGCCGATCTCGCCCGCGTGTTCCTTCGACTGGGCGTCACCGGGTTCGGCGGCCCCGCAGCCCACATCGCCATGATGCGGGAGGAGTTCGTGGGACGTCGCGGCGACTTCGACGACAACGACTTCGCCTCCATGATCGGTGCGGTCAACCTCGTTCCGGGACCCAACTCGACAGAACTGGCGATGCACATCGGCCAGCGCCGCGCTGGCGGGAAGGGCCTTGCGATCGCCGGCGTCGCCTTCATCGTGCCGGCGGTTCTTTTGGTCGGCGCTCTGTCCTGGCTGTACGAGATGCACGGCACGAACCCCGCTGTTGTCGATGTGCGCTGGGGCGTGTTGCCGGTGATCGTTGCGATCGTTGCCCATGCGACATGGGCACTCGGCACGTCCACTCTGCGCTCGGGCGTGCCGTTTGTCGTCGCCGCCATTGCGACGGTGTCGCTGTTGCTCGGCATAAACGAACTTCTGGTTCTGATCGCCGGCGGGGCACTCTCGACAGCCACTGCATGGAAGCCCCGTGGCGCGCAGTTTTCGGCATGGCTCACGATGGTCGCCGTCGTCGCCGATGCGAGTCTGCATCGGGTGTTCTTCGTCTTCCTCGAGATCGGAGCCGTGCTCTACGGCAGCGGGTACGTGCTCGTTGCATTTCTCGAAGGGCGCATCGTTGACCACCTCGGGTGGCTCACCACCCAACAGGTGCTCGATGCCGTCGCCATCGGACAGATCACACCTGGGCCGGTGTTCTCGACTGCCACCTTCATCGGCTGGCAAGTTGCCGGAGTGTGGGGAGCCACGGCCGCAACGGTCGGAATCTTCGCCCCGTCATTTCTGTTCGTGGCGTTCCTCGGCCGCATCATCGACTGGCTGCGACGTCACCCGAGCGGCGCTCGGTTCCTCGACGGGGTCACCGCGGCCTCGCTCGGGCTCATGGCCGGGGCGCTCGTTCGGCTCGCCGGTGCCGCGTTCGTCGACCTCGTCACGGGCGTGATCGGGCTCGTCTCTGTCGTGCTTCTCGTGACCAAGCGCGCCTCGACCACAGCTCTTGTCACTGCGGGAGTCGCACTCGGGGCGCTGCGTCTCGTGACGTCCTGACACTGCCTCGTTCGATCAGCGTTACTGTCGTCGCATGAGCGACTCGCCGTATTCGTTTCCGCTTGCTGAATTTGTCGGCATGACCATCGAGCGTCCCGAACCCGGCTGTGCCATTGCGCGCGCCGCCGCGAAAGAGACGCATCACAACCCGCACGGGTTCGTGCACGGGTCGGTGGTCTTCACGCTCGTCGACACCTCGATGGGAGCCGCCACCATGAGCATGCTCGCTGACGGGCAGCGGTGCTCGACCATCGAGTTGCAGGTGCGCTTCCTGCGACCGGTCGTCGACGCCGATCTGGTCGCCGAGACGACCGTCGTGAAACCCGGACGACGCGTCTTCCACCTCGAGTCACGAGTCTCGACCGCCGACGGCAAACTCGTTGCCACCGGAACAGGATCGTTCGCCGTCATCGACATGTGACCCACCCGGGGCCCCGGTGACGAGGCCGGCGAGAATCGGCACTACGGTGACGCTCGTGGGGGCACAATCGACTGTTCCGGGCTTCACCAATGCCCGTTTGTTCCTGGTTCTCGGCGCACTCGCGACGGCAACAATGCTCGCGGCACTCGAGACGTCGATTATCGCGACGGCGCTTCCGACCATCACCGGCGAGTTTGGCGCCTTCGAGAGTTTTGCCTGGGTCGGAACTGCGTACATCGTGACGTCGGCCGTGTCGACGCCGATCCTCGGAAAGCTCTCCGACATCTACGGTCGGCGCACAATCTTCCAAACGACGATGGCCGTCTTCCTCGTCGGCTCCCTCCTGTGCGGCGCGGCACAGACAATGGGACAGCTGATCGCGGCCCGCGCGTTTCAGGGAATGGGCGGCGGCGGCATTCAAGCGCTCGCATTCGCGGTGATGGGCGACATCCTTCCGCCGCGCGAGCGCGGGCGCTACATCGGCTACTTCACTCTCGCGTTCATCGGCGCGGCACTTCTCGGCCCGGTCGTCGGCGGCTACATCATCGACAACTACTCGTGGCCGTGGATCTTCTGGATCAACGTGCCGGCGATTCTCGTGGTCGGCACCGTCACCCACATCGCGCTGCGCCTGCCGTTCACCAAGCGTGACGCCCGCATCGACTTCACCGGTGCGGCACTTCTGTCGGTGTCGATCGGTTCGCTCATGGTCGCACTCGAAGAAGGTCGCCACGGCTGGACACAGCGGCACGTGGTGGTGCTGCTCGCGGTCGGCGTCAGCGCACTGTTCGTGTTCGTGCGGGTTGAACACACGGCGTCGGAGCCCATGATCCCGCTGCATCTGTTCAAGAACCCGGTGGTGCTCGCCTGTTCGCTTCTCGGTCTCGCGGCAGGTGTCATCTCATTCGGCGCGGGACAGTTTCTGAACCTCTACTTCCAGGATTCGCAGTTCATCTCGCCCACCGAGTCGGGACTGCGCACCATTCCCCAGATGATGGGCGTGACCGCGGCGACGTTCGGCGTCGGACGGTTGATCGCGCGCACCGGTCGCTACAAGCGCTACCCCGTCATCGGGTCGTCGCTGGCCGTGGTGGGTCTGCTCGTGGTCTCACAGATCACCGGCACGACGCCGTATTGGGTGCTCATCGTCCCGATGGTGTTCATGGGTTTCGGCTCCGCATCGATCTTCACCTCCACGTCGATCGCCGGACAGAACGCAGTCGAGTTTCGCGACATGGGCGTGACGACCGCCTTCATGCTGTTCTCCCGCAACTTCGGCGGTGCGTTTGGACTTGCGATCTTCGGCACCATCTTGAACGGCACGATCCGATCAGAGATTCCGGCACGTACCGGCATCGCCGCCGACGAGGCGTCATCTCTCATTCGCGTGCCGAGCGAAATTGCGTTGCTCCCCGAAGTGCAGCGCAATGCGGTCGTTGACAGTGTCGCGCTCGGCGTGGGACGCATCTACCTTGTCTGTGCCATCGTGATGGCACTTGCCGTCGTGGTCGCCATACTGCTTCCCGAGCGTCCGTTGCGCTTGCGCGCCGGTCTCTCCGACGCGATGGAAGAGAACTCAGCACAGTCCTGAGACTCATCCAGAGCGCCGCTGAGACATTGTCCAGCGCCGACCAGACAAGGAGCACCGATGGCCGACACCGCAACAGTTCTGACTTTTCTCTCGGCGATCAGGGTCCCGCGGTCATTCGTCGGACTGGGGCTCATCGCTGTGATCGGGCTCGTCGCACTCGGCGCATTCGCCTCGCGTGGTGGCACCCGGAAACGACCCCAGAAATAGCCGCTCGACGCATTTGCGAGCTAAATACCTGTCGTGCTAGACAGGTATTCCATGACAAACGAGGAGACGGACGGCGCCCCCGGCTGGACGTTCTTGTCGAACCACACGCACGTGTTGGTGTGCATCGCCACCCAGCCCGACATCCGCATGACAGATGTCGCCGAACTAGTGGGCATTCGCGAGCGCGCAGTGCACCGCATCGTGCACGATCTCGCCGACGCGGGGTATGTCACTGTGCGCAAGCAGGGACGCCGCAACGTGTACTCGGTCAACCTTGAGATGCCGTTGCGCCACCCACTCGAGGCGCGCCACCACATCAGAGCAATCATCGATCCGCTCCTCGCCCGTCCCACACGATCCGCGAGCGGCGCACACTGACATGTTCGCCGCGTCGGTCGTCGACAATCTGCTCACCGCACCGGTGCTCGCATTCGTCGTGGCACTCGTTGCCACGCACCTCCGATTCGATCTCCGCCTTCCCGAGTCGCTGTATCCGATTCTGTCGACATTTCTTCTCCTCGCTATCGGCCTGAAGGGTGGTCGGGCGCTCGCCGAAACCTCGCTCGGCGACATTTGGCAACCGATCCTCGCCGCGCTCGCACTCGGCGTCGTCACACCTCTCGTCGCGTTCGCTGCGTTCCGTGCGCTCGGCGGCATCGGGCGCATTGACGCGGCCGCCATCGCCGCGCACTACGGCTCGGTCTCGGCGGTGACGTTCACCGTCGTTCTCGCAACTCTCGACAGCCGCGGAATGTCGTACGAGGGGCACGTCGCAGGACTTCTCGCGATTCTTGAGGTCATCGGCATCGTTGTGGCGCTCGCACTTGCGCGCGACCCGAAGGCCGCATCGTCGGGCCACTGGGGAGAAGCGATACGTGAAGTGCTGCGCGGCCGCAGCATCGCGTTCCTTCTTGCGGGCATCATCGTCGGCCTTGCTGCCGGCCCCGAGCGCCTCACCCCCACCGATCCGCTCTTCGTCGGCCTGTTCAGCGGCGTGTTGACCTTGTTCCTCATCGAGATGGGTTCGATCGCCGCAGAGAGACTGCGCGACGTCGCCGCCGCCGGGTGGCGCCTCGTGGCGCTTGCCATCATCGTGCCGCTCGTCAACGGAACGATCGGTGCAGTTGCCGGAAACCTCGCCGGGCTCTCCACCGGTGGGGTGGCAGTGCTTGCCACGCTCGCGGCCAGTGCCTCCTACATCGCGGCCCCGGCGGCAGTGCGCATCGCGCTCCCCGAGGCGAGCCCCGGCCTGTACGTGACGGCCTCGCTCGGCATCACGTTCCCCTTCAACTTGATCGTCGGAATTCCGATCTACATTTCGATTGCAGAGGCACTGACGTGACGCATCTCGAGAGGACCCCATGAACACCGTCGAAAGGCAGCTGATCACGATCGTGGCCGAGGCAGTGGTGGAGCGCCGAATCGTCGACGACATCAAGAAATGCGGAGCAAAGGGCTACTCGCTGAGTCATGTGACCGGCGAGGGAGTCACTGGTCGGCACACGCTCGACCTGAACGGCCCCAGCGTACGCATCGAGTCGGTCGTCACCGACGAGATTGCCTCGCAAATTCTCGAGATGCTGGCCCGTGATTACTTCGAACGTTTCGCGGTGATCGCGTGGTTGACGCCCGCTCGCGTGGCACGGCCGGAACGTTTCTAGACGCGCCTCAGCGGTTCTCGGTTGCAACCCCGAGAAGTCTTCCGAGCTTGCGGTAACTCGAGCGAAAGGCTTCGACCACCGCCGGGTCGCTGACAACTTCTTCCGGCAGTCCCTCCTGCTCGACGGTCACCAGGGTTCCTCCGCTGTCTGACTCAAAGCTCCACGTCGAGCGGAACCCCTCGCCGATGTTCTCAGTTCCCACGAATCGGTGCGGCGGGTCCCATTCGGCGATGCGACCGATGTTCGGGCTCTCCTCGCCGGTCTCGTCGAACACCATGGTGCATTCAAAGCGCCCGCCGACACGCGGCTCAATGACGACCGACTCGAGCGGGATCGACAACCCCTCGGGTGCGAAGAACCGATGGAACAACTCCGGCGTAACGTACGCGTTCCAGACGGTCTCAGGGTCGGCGCCGACCCAGTGGCGAATTTCAAGTGTCTGTGTCACCGCGCAATTCTGGATCGTCAGTCGCTGTTGCGACGAGTCACCTCGTAGACGACATGATGCTGGCCCCACCAGCCCGGTGTTCGCGGGTGGTCGAAGTCAAGGTCAGCCCTGCGCGCCATGCCGAGTCGTTCCATCACCGCTCGGCTCCGCGCATTCGCTGCGGTCGTGAACGACACGACTGAGTCGAGAGTGCCGCGGCCGAAGACATCGGCGAGCACCGCCCTCGCGGCTTCTGTCGCATAGCCGTGCCCCCACGCCCATCGTGCGAGTCTCCAGCCGATCTCGGTGCGGCCGCGCAACTCGCCGTCGAACGTCACCTCTGTCGTTCCCACGTAACCGGCGAACCGGCCGTTGATCTCGAGCGCCCAGAGTCCGAACCCGGTGCGATCAATCTCTGCCGTGATGCGCGCGACCATCGCGTCCGATTCCTCACACGACAGGGGTGACGGGAAGAACTCCATCACGTCCGGATCAGCGTTCATCTCGGCGAACGGTCCCAAGTCACCGTCGGTCCAGGGCCTCAACAGCGTGCGTTGCGTGGTCAGACTCACCCCTTCAGTGTGCCCGAGAAACGGATGACGTGATGATTGCGTGATGTCATGAAACCATGCCGACGCAAACCACAGTCCGTCTTCCCGACGACCTTGCCGACTAGGCAGAAGCCATCGCCCGGGCGCAGGGAAAGAGCGTGAATCAGTAGATCTTCAACGCGCTCCGCATCGAGATTGATCGCGCGACAAGAGGACAGACGGCCCAGCGATCGGATGATTGACGGCCGTCAGAGGTCGTAGCGATAGACGTTCGTCTCTCGCGCAACGAACCCGAGCCGCTGATACAAGCGGTTCGCCGCCTCTCGCGAGGGACGCGACGTCAAGTCGACCGTGACCGCACCGCGGCGGCGCGCTTCGTCAAGCGCGGCGCGGTTCAGTGCCTCTCCCACGCCGTGGCCGCGCGCATCGCCGTCGACCACGACATCTTCGATCCATGCGCGAAGGCCGGTCGGGATGCGGAACGTCGCGAGCGTCAATGAACCCACGATGCGCCCGTCGACGCGGGCCACGAAGAGAACGGTCGACTCGGCCGCGACGATCTCGGCAAGCTCTTCCCTCGACGGTGGCGGGTTCGACTTTGACAGTTGCGGCACGAGATGTTCAAACGCGGCGACCAACTCGTCGGTCACCGTCTGTGCGATCTCAACCGTGGCTGTCACGGGTTCCACCTTGTCACATGCGACGGCGTAGCGTTCGCCCATGCCCACAGACGTCTCACGTTCTCTCGCCGCCGCCCTCGAACCGGTGACCGGCCAGGTCTATTTCTCGCCCGAGTGCCACGCCAACTACGAGCGCCTCGGGTTCGGCCCGAGCAAGGGACTCTTCAACGGCGTCATGGCACCAGACGGCCCGGCCTACTTCACGAGCCGAGGGTCGGTCATGGGCCAGGTCGCGGGCGACGTCGTTGCCGCCGCGTTCGCCGTCTTCAACCCTGCTGTCGTGGTGCCCGCTGTGGCACACGGCTGGTCTCTCACCGACGCTGTCACCATTTGCGCGGCCCGCGACGACGGCGGCATCGCACAACTCGTGCGCGTGCTCGGCGACAACCCCGACGGTGCTTCGACGGCACGCGATCTTTTGCGGCGCGCGGTGGAGCCGTTGCGACCCGAGGGACGGCCGCTCTATGCAGGTCTGCGATCGCAGAACATCCCCGACTCGCTCGTCGGTGAAGTGTGGAGACTCGGCGACATGCTGCGCGAGTACCGCGGAGACAGCCACACCGCGGCGTGGATCTCTGCAGGGTTCGACGCCTGTGAGATCGGCGTCGTGAGCGAGTTGTACTGGGGACTCCCCCTCAAGTCGTACAGCAGGTCGCGCGGCTGGACCGACGATGACTATGCAGTGGCACTCGAGCGACTCGAACGTGACGGCCTCGTCGCAGACGGTGCTCTCACCAGGCGCGGACGCGAGGTGCGCGAACAGGTCGAGATTGCAACCGACCTCCAGATGAGACCCGTCGTGTCGGCCCTCGGCGATGCAATCGGCGACTTGGTCGCGGTTCTGCGTCCGTGGGGCGCCACCGTTCGAGCGGCCCAGGGATACCCCGCCGCCGGCCCGCACGATCTGGCCGACGCCGCCTCGTCGTGACCCCATTGGTGCGCGCACGGCCCGCCACGACACAGCCCGGCGGGACCCGTGGCCGCCGGTAGGTTCTGAACTCAATGGCGGCAACAGATCACATCCGCTGGTCGTCTGACCCGACGTTGCGAAACCCGGCGGTGATCGCGGCCTTCCACGGGTGGAACGACGCAGCCGATGCTTCGAGCACTGCGGTGCGCACTCTCGTCGGTGCGTGGCACGCCGAGCCGCTTGCTGAGATCGATCCCGAAGACTTCACCGACTTCGCCACGGTGCGTCCGTCGGTGCGTCTCGAAGGCGGCAAACAACGGGTCATCGAATGGCCGACAGTGCGTCTCTGGTGGGCGAGCACACCGGGCGCCGACGTCATTCTCGTGCTCGGCCCCGAACCGAGTCTCAAGTGGCGCCTCTTCGCCGAGCAACTGGTCGCCGTCGCCGAGCGCTACGACGCCTCGATGGTGCTCACGCTCGGTGCGCTCATCGCAGACGTTCCGCACCGGCGTCCGGTGCAGGTCATCGGCACAGCCTCAGATGATGCCACCATCGAACGGTTCGACTTGCAGCGAAGCCGCTACGAGGGTCCCACCGGAATCATCGGCGTGCTGAACGACGCCTGCACCCAGGCCGCCATTCCGTCACTGTCGCTGTGGGCGGCTGTTCCGGCGTATGCGTCGCAGATCTCGTCACCGAAGGCCGCCAGCGCCCTTCTCGCTCGCGCCGGCGAGATCATCGGCACTCCGGCCCCGCTTGGTGCGCTGCACAACGATGTGGTCGCGTACGAGAGCCGCGTCGATGACCTCGTCGAAGACGACGAGGATCTCGCCGAATACGTCGAACGGCTCGACCAGATGGGCGACGACGCGTTCGGCGGTCAGAGCCCCGACCAACTCGAGTTGGACGTCGAATCAGACGACGACACCGACGGTCAGAGCATCGCCGATGAAGTCGAGCAGTTCCTGCGCGACCAAGACGGCGGCTGACGACTCACCACTCGCCCGTGTCGCCCCTCCACAATTCAGGGCGCGGCGCATCGAACGAGGCCTGCGGGCGGTCGCCGTTGATGGCCGAGAATGCCATCTCGCCCCACCATTGCGCACCGGCCGTCGGTTCCGGCAGTGCGTCGGCTCCGAACCACCCGACACCGTCTGTCTCCAGCGGATGCCCGTTCAGCTCGCCGCCTACCGCGCGCAAGTGGAACAACAACATGTACATGCCGAAGCGTGAGAAGCCCATGCGCATGCCGTCGATCACCCCGAGCAACTGCACCGGCTCTGCCACGATGCCCGTCTCTTCTTCCACTTCTTTGATGGCGACTTCGGCGGGTGAATAGCCGACGTCGGCCCACCCCGTCGGGTACAGCCACACGCCGCTCTCGCGCCGCTTCACCAGGAGTATCTCTCCCGCGTCGTTGCCGACAATCGCCCCGACGGCAACTTTCGGCGTCACGTAGCCGGGCACACCCTCGCCCACTGACTCGAGCCATTCCTGCACGAAATGGTCTTGTTCGCGCCTCACCTCGAGCGCATCGTCGGCGGCCGCCTTGATGTCGGCGGCGACTTTCAGCACTTCTTCGTAGCGCTCCTTCTCATACAGGCTCTGAGTGAAGCCCATGCCCGTGCGCGCGATCGCCGCCAGAGTCTCGCTCCAGCGCACGAGATCGCGGGTGAAGTCGGTCGGCCCGGGGTTCGTCACGCTCGCGACACTAGTGGCGGCGTTGCAGCGTCACCACCGGCGCGCATCACTCGCGCAGTCACTTGCCCGATGCCACCGGGGTGTCGACGGCGTAGAGAATCGCCCGGGTGATCTCGGCGCGGTGCGAGGCATCGGCGACCGGGCCGCCGCCCTGCTCGGCCACATAGAACGCATCAACAACCTCGTCGCCCAGGGTCAACACGCGTGCATGGCGAATGTCGAGCCCCAGATCGGCGATCGCACGCGCGACACGGTGAAGAAGACCGATCGAGTCGGGTGCGCGCACCTCGAGAAATGTCGCATTGCTCGACGACACGTCGTCGAAGCGCACCGTCGGCGGTGCGGGTGGGGTTGCAGAACGAGGTCTGCGCGGTCGCACATGTGCAGCGCGCGCCGCCAAACGGGGCTCGATTGCGAGTCGTCCGGCAAGTGCGAGCCGAAGATCAGACTCGACAATTGTCCAGTCGGTGTCACCGTGCGGCGACTCGACCGTGAAGCGCGATGCTGCCATTCCTTGTTCGTCGGAGTGCGCCTCGGCACCCAGCACGTCGAGGCCGTGCAGTGTCATGACACCGGCAACCTTGGCGAACGTGCCCGGACGGTCGGGGCTCACCACCGTCACCTGTCCGTCTGCGTATCGCACGTCGATCGCCCCCGCGGCCATCATCGACAAGACCTCGGCATCGGGGAAGAGCCTCCACACCGATGACGCCGCACCGCCCCCCATGTGCTCGCGCGTGCGATCGGTGAGTTCGTTCAACAAATCGGACTTCCACTTGCTCCACGCAGACGGGCCGGTTGCGCGCGAGTCGGCTTCGGTGAGAACGTGCAGCAACTCGAGCACGAGAAGCGACCCGAGACGATCGGCAACCATCGCAATCGTTGCCTCGTCTGAGAGATCACGGCGTGTCGCGACGTCGGCGAGCAACAAGTGGTTGTCGATGAGCGCCGACACCACAGCCTGATCGGCCTCCGACAGCCCCATTCGCGCACCGATGACGGCGAACAACTCGACTCCCACCTCTGTGTGGTCACCTGGGTATCCCTTGCCGAGATCGTGGAACAGTGCGCCGAGCACCAACAGGTCGGGCCGCGACACACGATCGGCCATCGACGCGGCATTCGCCACCGTCTGCCACAGGTGCCTGTCGACCGTGAAACGGTGGAAGGCATTGCGCTGCGGCTTGCTGCGCACAGGTGCCCACTCGGGCAGAACCCGCACGAGAAGGTTGCGCTGGTCGAGCGACTCGAGCACGGGAATGGCCGCCTCTCCCTCCAGCAGCAGCGCCACCAGATCGTCACTCGCGCCGGCCGGCCATGGATCGGGCCAGACGGTCGCCGATGCCCCGAGTCTGTCGAGCGAGTCGCGGTCGATGCGCGCGCGGTGACGCGCCGCCGCCGTCGCCACCCGCAACAGAAGCGTCGGATCGCTCGCCGGGTCGACACCGTCTGCGAGGTGAACTTCCCCGTCCAGCATCGCAACACCGGGAGCAAGAGGTCGTGCGACAGATGATCTGTTCGCTGGAGGGTCAAGCCGCGCCCATGCCTCGTCGGCGATCCATGCCACGCGCCGCCCCACCTCTGCGATCGTGGCCATCATCTCGTCATCGGAGGAGAACCCGGCCAGCCGTGCAACGGCCGCCTGATCTTCGAGTCGCAACACTTCCACCGGCCGCCCGGTGTGACGATGAAGTGCGACCCGAACCCGGAGCAGAGACTCGTTGCATTCACGGAGATGATCGAGATCGCCGTGAGCGAGATCGAGCCCGGCAGCCACGGCCCAGGTGAGGGCGTGCACGTCACGCAAGCCGCCGAGACCTTCCTTGAGATTCGGCTCGAGCAGGAACGCCACCTCGCCGTTGTCGGCCCAGCGCGAGATGGTGCCCGCATGAAGCCGCACCAGATGCTCGCGCCCGCGTGCACTCCATGATGCGAGAGCGCCGTCGACCACCTCGCGGCCGAGTTCGGCGTCGCCGGCAATCACCCGCGCCGTCACCAGAGCCGTTGCGGTGTCAAGATCGCTCGTACACAGCGCAAACGTCTCTTTCGGCGTGCGAACCGCGTGACCGAGCTTCAGACCCGAGTCCCACACCGGGTACCAGATGCGCGAGGCCACCTCGTCGATGCCCCGAACCTTCTTGTGAACCAGCAGCACGTCGAGATCGCTCTCGGGTGCCAGTTCTCCGCGGCCGTACCCGCCGACTGCGAGCAGCGCCACCGACGCTCGTCCCGAAAGGTCGCGTGTCGCATCGGCAAACAACGACGCCAACCATTCGTCGGTCACGCGTGACAGTTCCCTGCACGCATCAATGCCGCCGAGAGCCGCATCGTTGATCACCGCTCCGCGCACCGCCGTCATCGCTTGCCTTCCTCTCGGCGGCGAGTCAGCACCGTTGCGGCCTTCCACGCTCCCCATTCGATTCCTGCCTCGTGCACGCGCTCACCCAGGTCGCGCCACGCGAGCGGACCGATCCCGTAGACATCGTCGGGCATGGCACGTTCTTCGAACTCGTCGCGCGGCGGTGCTGGCGTCTCTTCTGCGGCGAGGAACTCGGCGATCGGACGCGAACCGCGGCGCAAGACATGCAACGGGTTCTCGCGCTGGGCGTCGACGTCGGTCGACAACAGTGTCGAAAACTCCGAGAGGACGTCGTCGGCCACGGTGCGAACGGTCTCCGACAGCCGCACCCGGGCCGCAGGCTACAAGGGGCGCCCCGACGCTCGTGCGACCTCGGTGACGCGGGCGGTGAGCCATGGCGCGTATACCTGCGACACCGCCGCACGCAACGACTCTGCGCGGTCTGTGTCCATGACGCCGGAGTGTATGGAGGCCGCAACCGGCCAGACCACGACGAAACACAGACGCAACACAGCGCTCACGCGGGCGGAACAGGCTCTGTTCATGCCCCTGTCAAACGGCTGCGTTTACCCTGTTTCGACACCCTTGGGAGGCTCCATGTCGTTCGAACCCACCACACCCACCGGTTTCCCCGGCCGCATCGGGCGCACGATCGCCGAGTCGACGCCGCATTGGGCACCCCACGACCCCGACACCTCGGGCAAGCCGAACATCTTGGTGGTGCTGCTCGACGACGTCGGGTTCGCCGACTTCGGCTGCTACGGATCTGAGATTCGCACCCCCACCATCGATGCGATCGCGGCGCGAGGTCTGCGCTACTCGGGCTTCCACACCACCGCGATGTGTTCCACGACGCGCGCCGCCCTCCTCACGGGGCGCAACCATCACTCGGTCGGGGTCGGGTGCCTTGCGAACTTCGACTCGGGCTACCCCGGCTATCGCGGCAAGATCTCGCACGAGGCGGGAACCATCGCCGAGATGCTGCGGCCCCACGGCTACCGCAACTACATGGTCGGCAAGTGGCACGTCACCCCCCTCACCGAGACGGGCCCGACCGGCCCGTTCGACGGCTGGCCGCTCGCACGCGGGTTCGACCGCTTCTTCGGTTTCCTCGACGCCGAGACCGACCAGTTCAGCCCCGAGCTGGTGCGCGACAACACCCACATCACCGCGCGCGGGACGTACTGGACCGGCTACCACCTCACCGAAGACCTCGTCGACAACGCCATCACATACCTTGCCGATCACGAAGCAGGTGCGCCACACCTGCCGTGGTTCATGTTGCTCGCGCCCGGTGCCTGCCATGCACCGCACCAGGCGCCCGTCGAGATGATCGATGCGTGCGAGAACCTGTTCCGCGACGGGTGGGACGCGGTGCGCGAGCGACGTCTGGCGAACATGATCTCGCTCGGACTCGTTCCCCCCGACACCCGTCTGCCCGAGCGCAACGAGGCGGTGCAGCCGTGGGACTCCCACTCAGACGACGAGAAACGACTCTACGTGCGCCTCATGGCGGCGTATGCGGCGATGCTCGAACACTTCGATGCGCACCTCGCGCGTGTCGTGGCCCACCTCGAGGCCTCTGGCCAGGCCGACAACACCGTGATCGTCATCATGAGCGACAACGGTGCGAGCCAGGAAGGCGGCGTGCACGGCTTCATCAATGCGATGGCTCCGTTCAACCTGGTGCCCGAACCTCTCGAGGAAAAGATCGCGCGCATCGGCGACATCGGAGGCCCCGACACTCACTCGAACTTCCCATGGGGCTGGGCGATGGCGGCCAACACCCCGCTCAAGCGCTACAAACAGAACACCCACGGCGGCGGCATTCGCGACCCGTTCGTCATCTCATGGCCGGGTCGCATCACCGACCCGGGCGGGCTTCGCCACGGCTTCTGCCATGTGGTCGATCTCACGCCCACACTTCTCGACGCACTCGGACTCGACGCACCGACGGCGGTGAACGGCGTCGCGCAGATGCCCCTCGAAGGGCAGAGTTTCGCGGCCAGTCTTTTCGACCCATCGGCGCCCGTCGAACGCGGGCCGCAGTACTTCGAGATGTTCGGCCACCGCGGCATTGTCTCCGACGGCTGGAAAGCCGTCGCATGGCACCGTCTCGGCACCGCATTCGACGACGACACCTGGGAGCTGTATCACCTCGAGAGTGACTTCGCAGAGAACACCGACCTCGCGGCCGCCGAACCCGAGCGACTGAAGGCGATGATCGAACTCTGGTGGCACGAGGCCGACAAACACAACGTTCTTCCCCTCGATGATCGTTTCGCGGCCCGGTTCGCCGAGAACGCTGCCCGCCACACAGGCGAACGCACCCGCTACACGTTCTGGCGCGGCATGGGTCACTTGCCCACCGATGTCGCCCCCGACCTGCGCAGCAGGTCGTACTCGATCACCGCGCACGCCGAGATTCCCGACGGCGGATGCGAGGGCGTACTGATCGCACACGGCGATCTCACCACCGGCTACAGCCTGTACATCGAGAACGGTCACCTCGTGCACGACCTGAACGTCGGCGGCACGCACCAGATTCTGCGCTCAGACAGGCCGGTACCGGCAGGTGCGCACCGGCTCGGTGTGCGCATGCGTCGCGTCGGCAACGACGGCACGTTGACCATGTTCGTCGACGACGAGCCCGTCGGCGAGATGTCGACGTCGAGCATCTTTTTCATCATGGTCTCGTGGTCGGGCCTCGACATCGGGCTCGACCGCGGAACGCCGGTCGGCAACTACGAGTCGCCGTTTTCCTTCACCGGTTTCTTGACGAAAGTCGACGTTGTGCTCGAGAACGACCAGCAGATCAATGCCACCGGCGCCTCGCGCGCGGCAATCGCGCGCGATTAGGCGGACTGCTCGGTGTTGATTCCCGAGAAATACGGCGCCATCAGATCTTCCATGCGGTAGTACCCGTTCGGGAGCTCCAGCAGATGCCGCACCGCGAACATCGCTCCGTTGCCGAACGCCTCACGCGAGATGCTCTCGTGCTTCAGTCGCACCGTCTGAAAGGGGAATCCGAAGAGAATCTCGTGGGTGCCGATGATTCCTCCGGCACGAATGGTCTTTACATCATCGTGCTCAATTCCGAGCGTCGCGGCAATTCGAAGCGCCGTTCCCGACACCTCTGGCTTGTCCTTGAAATGTTCCTCCACGATCTCGACGTCGGTGTGGGGTGCGATTTCCTTCAGGGCGCGTGCGGCCAGCATGAGGAAGTTGATGCCGACGGTGATGTTCGGCGACCACAAGACCCGGGTTCGCTCCGCATATGACCGAAGACGTCGGACAATCTCATCTTCATCGTCGTACTTCGAGATGGCGGTGATGATCGCCACTCCGGCATCGGCGGCCGCCTCCCCGTACCAGTCGAGTCCCGACTGCGACGAAAAGTCCATGATGGCATCGACCGGCAGGCGCCGCAGAAGCTCTGCGGCCGAATATTCGTCCTTGCTGTAGATCAGCCCCGGTTCATGCGATTCGATTCCGAGGAATTCGGGCACCGACCGGTGCTCCAGGCGTGTCGACTTTCGTACGACCCACTCGAGGCAGATGTCCGGGTTCTCCAACGTGATCGAGGCGACTGAGCGCCCCGTTCTTCCAAATCCGACGAGTCCGACTTTCACGGCGACTCCTCTCGTTCAACGCCGCATCGTTGCGACGTGCCGATGAGAAACCGTCACCCTAAGTGAACGACTTGCACGGGGCAAGTCACCCTCTCAACTCCTTGAAACATCGCGAAATGGCACATCACGATCGACTTCAGGCTCTTTTGGCAGTCCGAGAATGCGTTCGCCAATGATGTTGCGCTGAATTTGGTCGGTTCCGCCGCCAATCGAGAAAAAATACGCATTCAACTGCGAGTAGTTGTGCGCATGAACAACGTCTGACTCCTCGCCGCCGAGTGTTGCGTCGGCGCCGAGCAGCAAACCTTGAATGCGTGCCGCGCGGTGGAGAATCTGCGCCATGTACAACTTGCCCAGCGATGCAAGCGGCGATGCACCGCCCGCTTCTGCCGCGGCGCGCGCACGTTCGTTGTTCCATTCGTTCGTCATGCGCATGCAGTGCAATCGTGCGAGTTCCTGACGCAACACCGGATCATTTGCCCTGCCGGTTCTCCTAGCGAGATCGAGCAGCACGATGTCAGCCGACGGAATGCTCCCATGCGCCGCCGCGGTTGCTCCCTGTCGCGCGCCGCGCACCGACGGCCCGCGTCGTGCACCGCCCATCGCCACTCGTTCGTACATGAGCGCTGTCTGCAGCACCCACCACCCCGCGTTCAAGTCACCAAGTCGGTGGGTGTCCGGCACACGGGCCTCGGTGATGATCACCTCGTTGAAGCGCGCATCTCCGGTCGCCTGACGCAGCGGACGCACCTCCACGCCAGGCTGACGCATGGGGAACCAGAAGAAACTGATTCCGCGGTGCTTCGGCTGGTCCCAGTCGGTGCGCGCGATCAACATGCCGTAGTCGGCCCCTGCCGCCCCAGAGGTCCACACCTTCTGGCCCGTCACAACCCATTCGTCGCCGTCACGCACCGCAGTCGTGCGAATACCTGCCAGGTCCGAGCCCGCTCCCGGCTCTGAATACAGAAGGCACATCGCCACTTCGTCGAGCAGCAACTTGCGCATGAACTCGTCGCGCAACGTGTCATTGCCGAACGACACCATGGTGCCGGCCCACAGGTTCGTCTTGTCTTGCCCCGGTCCGGGCACGCCCCGCTCTGCGAAGAGCGACTCCACCTCCGAGGCGTCGTCGTCGGACAGCTCGCGTCCGTGCCACTTTGCCGGCCATCTCAGCGCGGCCCACCCTGCGTCAACGACGCGCTCGCGCCACTCGTCGGGGTCGACATCAGGCGACCAGTTGCGGTCGATGAACTCGCGGGCTTCATCCAACACTGCGCTCATCACTCGCAGAATAGGCGCGATCTGGACCCCCACCGGCACCGGAACATCTGCGTCAGACCCGGCTGTAGCGTGTCGAGCAGGTGAAAGGAGCCCCCAATGTCACGTGTGCAACTGGCCCTGAATGTCTCGAACCTCGGCGAGGCGATTGAGTTCTACAGCAAGTTGTTCGGCACCGAGCCCGCGAAGGTGCGCGAGGGGTATGCGAACTTTGCGATTGCCGATCCGCCGCTCAAGTTGGTGCTGCTCGAGAACGCCGGTGCGCCGGGCACCATGAACCACCTCGGTGTCGAGGTCGAGTCGACTGAGCAGGTCACGACTGCAATCTCGCGACTTCAGAACAACGGCCTCGACACCACAGTCGAAGAAGAGACCACCTGCTGTTTCGCCGTGCAAGACAAGGTGTGGGTAAATGCACCAGACGGTGAGCCCTGGGAGGTCTACACCGTTCTCGCCGACGCACCGACAATGAAGTTGATCCCGGTGACAGAGTCGTCGGGAGTCTGCTGCAACACCGACTCGGCGAGCTGCTGACGCAGTCTCAGCTGCCGGCCGACGCTGAGGCGGCGAGAACGCCTAGCGTCACGAACATTCCTCCAGACACCCAGCGGCGCATGATGGGCACCGCACGTCCGCGCACCAGAAGAGGCCTCAACGCCGACGCACCAAGAATCCACCCGGTGTTGAACACGGTTGCGATCGACACGAAGATGACGGCCAAGAGCAGCGACTGGAGAGTCGCGTGCTCGGCCGTCGGGTCGCCGAACTGCCGAGCACGCGACTCTCCAGTCGCTGCTCGGCCGTCGGGTCGACGAACTGCGGAAACACGGCCACGAAGAACAGCGCTGTTTTCGGGTTCAGGGTGTTCACCCAAATCCCCTGACGAAAAATCATTCCGTGCGTAACGTGGGACTCGTCGGTTGTCATCGCCGATGGCGTCGTCATCATCGTGCGAGTGCCCGACCACACCAGGTAGACGACACCGGCCCATTTCACGATGTTGAACAATGTCTCTGACGTTGCGACGGCTGCACTTACGCCGAGCGCGGCGAGCACCGATTGAACGGTGTCACCGACCTCGAGACCGGCAACTGCAGCAAAACCGGCAGAGCGCCCATCTGCCAGCGTTCGGTTCACCATGTAGAAGACCGCCGGCCCCGGAATGACCATCAACCCGGCAACGGTCGCGCAGAACGCAGCAAGAGTCGACCATTCGGGCACCTCGCAACGCTACGACCCGGCGACGGGTCAGACGATGGATTTATTCGGCGAGTGAGCCGCCGTAGATCTGCCAGGCGAGGAACGACTTCGCCGCCAGGCTCAGTACCAGGTAGGTCTTTTCGCCGAACAGGTAGTCGGCCCAGCGCCCCACCCGCTTGTACTGCAACCACTGGTTGAGCCCGAAGCTGAAGAAGAAGAGCAGTTCAGCCACCACGATGACGAGCACGAACCCCGGCACTTCCTTGGCCCCGACGATGTTCACGACGATGCCGATCCACGGCGCGATGCCGGCCAGCGTGCCGAACCAGAACGGCTTCATGGTTGTCACGGTGCGATTCGGCGGGTTCGACGTTTCCTGCAGCCAGCCGAAGAGGATCATCGCCACGTTCGCACCGATGATCGCAACAAGCCCGGTGATGTCGGTGATCCCCGAGTACGCACTGATGAGAACGATCATCAGGGTCGCCGAGATCGAGTACTCGACCCAGCGGAAACGGTTGATGCCGCGGGCGAGATCGGCCTCGTAGGTGCCGCGAGCGAACGTTGCCGTCACCAGGTGGTCAACCGCGGCGAGGAAGAGGAAGATCGCCACTGCCGGCCCGATCGGCAGGTCGAACAATGCCTCCGGAGACGTCAGGCGGCTGCCTGGGGGCCCCGTCGGGTAGGTGGTCGTGACGGAGATCGCGAAATCACCGGCAAGGATCAACAGCAACAGGGCCTGGGCGGCGTGCAGCACCGTAAGACCGACGTTCCATGTGCGCAGGTTCTTCAACCGTGCCGAATCGAGAGTCGAAGAGGTCATGTCCTTGACCCTAGAGCGTGTCCGAGCCGGCTTCACGGAACCTGTGCACGGTGGAAACACTCGCGAAACAGAACTTTCGTACCATTCCCGAGGTCGCCTGCAAACACTGACTGGAGAACCAGATGGACACCCCTGACGTCGCACTTGAGAGCGCGAATCTCGCTTGGATCATGATCTCCGCCGCGCTGGTGCTGTTCATGATCCCTGGACTCGCCTTCTTTTACGGCGGCATGGACCGCCGGAAGAACGTCCTCAACATGCTCATGATGAACTTCTATTGCGTTCTCATCGTGCCAATTCTGTGGATGCTCGCTGGCTACTCGCTTGCCCAGGTGCCGTTCGAGAATGACTTCATCGGCGGGTTCGATGCATTCGCACTCGGCGACCTTGCGACGGCCGGAAACGGCGCGACCCTCGCGACGATCGCCTTTCTCGGTATGTTTGCCTCGATCACACCTGCTTTGATCTCGGGAGCCGTGGCCGACCGCATGAAGTTCTCGGCCTGGGCGATTTTCGTGCCGATCTGGTTGTTCGTCGTCTATGTACCGATCTTCAAGTGGGTCTATGGCGGCTGGCTGGGACAGCGTGGCTCGCTCGACTTCGCGGGCGGAACCGCCATTCACGTGAATGCCGGCATCGCCGCTCTGGCAGCAGTCATGGTGCTCGGCAAGCGCACGGCCGATCCGTCACCACCGCATTCGATGCCTCTCGTCATGATCGGAACCGGAATTCTCTGGTTCGGGTGGTTTGGATTCAACGCCGGTTCCGCACTGGCCGCGAATGGCACCGCGGCACAGGCTTTCATGAATACCTTCCTCGCCGCTGCGGCTGCCGGTCTCGCGTGGGTGCTCACCGAATGGCTCCGCGACGGCCACCCTACGAACCTCGGAGCCGCGTCGGGAATCGTGGCCGGCCTCGTCGCCATCACCCCCGCCGCCGGGTACGTCTCGGGTGTCGCACCGATCGTCATAGGTCTCGCGGCCGGGGTGATCTGCTGTTACGCCGTGCGCCTGAAAGGAAAGTTCGGCTACGACGATGCGCTCGACGTAGTCGGCGTGCACTTCGTGGGCGGAATCGTCGGGTCGCTCCTCATCGGCTTCTTCGCCAACCCTGAATTCTTCGAGGGAAGCTTCGAGAAGGGCCTCTTCTTTGGCGGCGACTCCGGTCTCCTCGTCGAGCAGGCACTTGCTAACGGTGCGGCCATCGTGTGGTCGTTTATCCTCACCTTCGTGATCATGGTCGTGCTTAAGAAGACCATCGGTGTCCGCGCCGACGAGAACGACGAAAGAACCGGCCTCGATCTGGCCCTGCACGGCGAAAACGCATACCACGACTGAGCCGAGTGGCAGAAAGGATTCAAGCCAATGAAACTCATCACAGCAATCGTCAAGCCCTTCAAGGTCGACGAGGTCAAGGACGCTCTCAAGTCGGCAGGAGTCGAGGGAATCACAGTGTCGGAGGTGAAGGGCTTCGGCCGCCAGGGTGGCCACACCGAGACCTACCGCGGTTCTGAGTACAAGATCGAATTCGTACCCAAAGTGCGATTTGAGATCGTCACCACCGACGATGCGGTCGATCGCGTCATCGACGTGATCTTGAAGTCGGCCGCCACCGGAAAGATCGGCGACGGCAAAGTGTGGGTGACACACGTCGAGCAGATCGTGCGCATCCGAACGGGAGAGACCGGAGATCAGGCAATCTGACGGTCTGAGACAGGTCGGTTGGTCATCTCCAACCACGCGATCGCAACTGCAAGCGACAGGGCAATTCCAGTCGCCAGCACGAGGAACGGCTTGTCAACTGCGACCGAGTAGGCACCCCACAGAAGACGGCTCGTCAACGACACCACCAGTGACGGTATTGACACCGCAGTGCCCGGAGTATTGCACTTCTTCGATCGCCAACTCTCGAGCACCTGCGGCGCCCGTGACAGCGTAAATCCGATCATCGCAACCGAGACGAGAGCAGTCGGGAACCCCCACGCGGCAATTGACGACCCTGCGACGATTGTGGCGAGTTTCGACACTGTCGACACGGTCGCGCCGGCAAGAGACACGATGACCGTGACCGAGCGCTCTCACGCGCTGAGCCTGGGGAATTCCGGTCACGATGCCGAGCCCGCCGGCAATGAACCCGAGTATTTCGCCGCCCAGCACGGTGCGAACCTAGTCGGCGATCTCCACACGTACGCGCTTGTTGCCCTTGCCCTTCGACTCAATCTTCACCACGCGAAGCGACCCCACCTCGCGCGTCGAGGCGACGTGCGTGCCGCCGTCTGCCTGCCTGTCAAGCCCGACGATGTCGACCACTCGAATCTCCTGCACCGACTCGGGAATGAGCGACACCTTGGTGCGAATCAGGTCCTCGTCGACCACGGCTGTCTCGCGCGGCAGAAACGACACCTGAATCTCGTGATCGGCTGCGATCGCGGCGTTCACCAGTTCTTCCACGCGGCCGGCAAAACCCTCTGGTAGCGGATCAAACTCGAAGTCCATGCGCGCCGACAGCGGCTCCATGTTGCCGCCCGTCACCGGCACCTTCCACTCGTTCCAGATCACTCCGCACAGCACGTGCATCGCCGTGTGGGTGCGCATCAACTTGTGGCGACGCTCCCAATCGACGACGCAGTGGACCGTTGCACCAACCGCCGGAAGCGACGACCCCTCGGCGAGAATGTGCAGCACCTCGCCGTCGACTTTGCGCACGTCGACGACTACGTGACCGTCGATCGTGCCGGCGTCGTGTGGCTGTCCGCCACCGGTGTAATAAAACACTGTCTGGTCGAGCACAACGGCGTTGTCGCGCACGTCCAGCACGCGCGCGTCGCACTCGCGCTGGTACGCGTCGCGCAGAAATAACAAGTCGGTCGCCATGAACGACGTCTCAGACCTGGGCGACGAGTTCCTCGACCGGCGTCACCATGCCGGTGTAGAACGCACCGAATTCGGCGTACACAGCAGATGCCTCGTCGTAGCGCATGGTGTAGACGACTTCCTTCAAATCGTCGGGGTGCACCGCGAACAGCGTGACTCCCCACTCGAAGTCGTCGAGCCCGGCCGACCCGGTCACCAACTGAATGACGCGGCCAGAGAACGCGCGGCCGCTCTTGCCGTGCTCTTCCATGAGTTCCTTGCGCTTGTCGTACTCGAGCGTGAACCAGTTCTGGCCCTGCTCGCGGCGCTTCGACATCGGGTAGAAGCACCACGCGTTCTTCCCCGCCGGGGGAAGCTGCGGGTAGAGACGTGCGTTCAGCATCTCGGCCGGCATGCCCTTGGCGTACTCCGACACCTCGGTGAGCGACACGTAACTGTCGACGACCTCACACCCGGCGTGCTGCACACCCGTCTGCAGCGCGCGCAACAGGCGCATGTCGGCTGCCATGCCCATGACGGCGATGTCGGCCTTGTGGCCGAGCATCGAGACGCAGACAACAGTCACGCCGCTGCCCTCGGCGGTCTTCACCGCGTTCACGAGGGCTTGGCCGTCGAACGACTCGCTCGGCTTGCAGAAGAGGTGAATGACTGCGAGGCCCACAGAGGGCGACATCGGTTCGCTCATGGCTTCAACCTACCGAGCAAGCACGGCCCCCACGAAGCGCTCCGCCGCACCCGGTGCGACATGGAGAAAGAACGAGGGTTCGGCGAGTTCGACTTCCATCAGAACCGGCACCCCGCGCGACCCCTTCACCACGTCGACGCGCGCATACAACGGCGCACGACCGAACTTGCCGGCGAGAAACTCGAGCACAGCGTCACCCAGTTCGCGTTCCTGCTCGGAGGGCTTTCGCGCGGTGATCTCTTCTTCCACGTAGAGATCGTTCTTCTCCATCGCACCGTTCGCGAGAATCGGGCCCTTGCGGAACGCGTGCGAGTACTCGCCGGCGAAGTAGAGCATTCCGGTCTCGCCGCGGTCGTCGATGAAGCGCTGATACGGCTGCAGCATCACCGACTTGCCGAGAGAAAGAATCTCATGCGCATGCGCGACGGCGCCCTCGCGATCGGCGGTGTGGCGCCACGAGTTGTTGGCACCGGCGCTCACGGTCGGTTTCACCACGATGTCGGCGTCGAACAGATCACCGGCCGTCTCGATATCGGCGTCAGAGGCAATCCATGTCGTCGGGATCGTCTCGAGCCCGGCGTCGGTCATCTCGGCGAGATAGCGCTTGTCGAGGTTCCAGCGAATGACATCGACCGGGTTATGCACGGTGGTGAGCCGCGACACACGCTCGAGCCAGACGAGAAATTCATCCAGGCGTCGGTGATAGTCCCACGGAGAACGGATCACCGCCGACGAGAACCGTGTCCAGTCCTCGTCGGCGGTGTCCCAGTCGATGAGTTCTGCCATCACTCCACGGTCGGCGAACGCCCGAACGAGATACGGCAGGTCTGTGTCGAGGTCCCGCGCCGTCGCCGCAGTGACGAGGGCGATCGGGCGGGGCATCAACGAGTTGTTGGTCAGCGACGACTCAGAAGTCGTCCATGCCCCCGCCGTGGGCGTGGGCCGGTGCTTCCTCGGGCTTGTCGGCAATGACAGCCTCGGTCGTGAGGAAGAGCGCCGCGATCGACGCCGCGTTCTGCAGCGCCGAGCGGGTCACCTTGGCCGCGTCGATGACACCGAGCTTCACGAGGTCTTCGTACTCGCCGGTGGCGGCATTCAGGCCCTCGGTGCCCTTCAGGTTCTTCACGCGCTCGACAACCACGCCACCTTCGAGGCCGGCGTTCTCGGCGATCTGCTTGATCGGACCCTCGAGCGAACGGCCCACCATGCGTGCACCGGTCTGCTCGTCTCCCGACAGTGCAGCGGCGGCCTTTTCGACGGCGGCCTGGGCGCGCAGCAATGCGACACCACCACCGGGCACGACACCTTCTTCGATGGCTGCCTTGGTGGTCGACACCGCGTCTTCGATGCGGTGCTTCTTCTCCTTCAGCTCGACCTCGGTGGCCGCGCCGACCTTCAGAACCGCGACGCCGCCCGACAACTTGGCGAGACGCTCCTGGAGCTTCTCGCGGTCGTAGTCAGAGTCGGTGTTGTCGATCTCGGTCTTGATCTGGCTGATGCGACCCTTGATGTCGTCTTCGTCGCCTGCACCCTCGACGATGGTCGTCTCGTCCTTGGTGATGATGACCTTCTTCGCACGGCCGAGCAGGTCGAGCGTGACGTTCTCGAGCTTGAGGCCGACCTCTTCGCTGATGACCTGGCCACCGGTGAGGATCGCCATGTCTTGCAGCATCGCCTTGCGACGGTCGCCGAAGCCCGGGGCCTTCACGGCAGCCGACTTGAAGGTGCCGCGGATCTTGTTCACGACCAGCGTCGCGAGCGCCTCGCCTTCGATGTCTTCGGCAATGATCACGAGCGGACGGCCGCTCTGCATGACCTTTTCGAGCACCGGCAACATGTCGCGCACGTTCGTGATCTTCGACGACACGAGCAAGATGTATGCGTCGTCGAGCACGACCTCCATGCGGTCTGCGTCGGTCACGAAGTAGGGCGAGATGTAGCCCTTGTCGAAGCGCATGCCCTCGACGAGATCCATCTCCATGCCGAAGGTCTGGCTCTCCTCGACGGTGATGACGCCGTCCTTGCCGACCT
>JBMTOT010000012.1:0-34810 GCA_049442935.1 Ilumatobacteraceae bacterium
CGCCCGAGAACTTCAAGACGAAGGAAGAGTCGAAGCTCGGTGTGCTCGAAGACATTCTCGAGCCCGAGAAGAACCCCGACCTCTACGGCGACATCTTCCACAAGGTGCAGATCAACTACTACCCGCCCCGCGGAGACAACAAAGAGGGTTGGGACAACATCGACATATTCGGGTGGATGGGCTACGACATGCAGATCAAGGTGAACTTCCTCTGCCGCGACTCGATTCTCGCCGCCCCGCTCGCGCTCGACCTCGTGCTCTTCAGCGACCTGGCCCAGCGCGCCGGCCTCGGCGGCATCCAGGAGTGGCTCTCGTTCTATTACAAGAGCCCGCAGGTGGCGCCGGGCCTGTACCCCGAGCACGACCTGTTCATTCAGCTGACCAAGTTGAAGAACACCCTGCGCTGGATCATGGGCGAGGACCAGATCACGCACCTCGGCCGCGAGTACTACGACGAGATCTGACGTCGCCGTGCGCGCACGCATCGTCTCGTTCGCCTTCGATGCGCTCAGCGTGCTGGCGCTCGTCGTGGTCGGCACACGCAACCACGAGACCGACACGGGCGTGGCGGCGGTGCTCGGCGTCGGCGTTCCGTTCTGGATCGCTCTCGCCGCGGCGTCACTTCTGTCGCCGGTGTCGCGCGACCCGCAGTCGACGACTGCGGCGGCGACCGCGTGGATTGGCACAGTCTCTGTCGGCATGGTGCTGCGCAACGCGGTCTTCGACCGCGGCACCGCGGTGCCGTTCGTGATCGTTGCGTCGCTGTTCCTGTTCGCAGCGATGTTCGGGTGGCGGGCCGTTGCCCGTCGCCGCGCACACGCGACGACGGGCTCGTGAGCCAGCCGGTCGGTTGACACCGACGGCCAGACGTCGTCAGTCGTCGGCGAACAAGGGCAAGAACTCGTCCAGCCCGCGGCACCGTTCGGCGTAGTCCTCCAGCAGGGCGATGACGGGCAAGTAGCCCTCCGGCCTGTCCTGGGCGGGGAGGTCGATCGCAAGATGCACCTCACGATCGCGGACGAGCATCTTCGCGCCCGACAGTGCGTCGTTCAAACGGTCAATCTCGCGGCGAGCGGCGGCAATGTCGGCATCGAGCGTGGCGACGCGCGTCGAGATGCGCACATGGTCGACCACGTCTTTGCCTGCACTCATGACGGTGACCGCCACGCTGAGTGACTCCTTCACAAAGCGCTTCACCGGACCGACATGCGTCAAAGCCGTCTGGGGCCGATCGAGGTCATAGTCGGGGTTGAAGTCGGCCATCGAGAATGCCGCCTCGAGCTTCCAGCGATGACGGAACATCAGCTCGTCGTTGACCGTGCACGAGATGCCCCAGTCACCCATGAGCAGCCACACGAAATCGGGCATGTCGCCGTTCCACCCGATGGTCGCTTGTTCGGCAGAGTCGGCGTGCACGATCGAGCGCCACATGGCGTATCCGAGGAACCCGACCGCACCCGCGCCGACTGTGTCGGCCTGCGCGGAGCCCGACTGCGCCGGGACCCCCCACCGCGTCCAATCTGACCGCCAGCGGACGCGACCGTCGGTCAACTCGAGCGTCGTGAATGCCGGCGCCTGGCCGCGCATGCGATCGCTCGCCAACTCGAGGTACTGCCCGTACTCGAACGAGATTCGACGCAGGGTGTCGAGCGGAACCGTTGCCTTGACCGTCACCAGTGCAGGGTCGTAGACGAAGTCGAGAACATCGCCCTCTTCGTCGGCCTCCTCGCCCCACGCATCGACCACCACGATGTCGTCACCCGCGCGTGCCACGAACGACCCCGAGAGACGGTCCCGATAGAACAGAACCGTCCCGAGCGGCTCAACGAGCGGGATCGCACCGTCGAGCAAGTAACGCGGAATGCGCACTGACTCGACCGGGTCACGCGGGTCGCACGTGACGTCGTGCCATCCCTCGGCGTCTGGTCCGTCAACCAGCCAACGACGTGTCGTGCAGTCGATGATGCCGACTGAGACATAGTGCTCGACGGAGGACCCGCCGAGGCAGGCCGCGCACAAACTGATCACGCGGTCCAGTTCCTCGCGGCTGACCTCGAGGGTCCACCCGGTCGACTCGGGGTGCGGTTGGCGGTCGGTCATCAGTTGCCTCCCTTCTGCTGGTCGCGGTTGACGCGCGACGGCGCGACGGGGTGCGGCGAGACTGCACCATCGCCGACAGACGGCAGCGGCGCGCTGCGGTGCTCGGCCTGACGGCGCGAGACCATCTGGGATGCGACCGCGTCACGCTCGACGAGACGAGCGAGTCCGGCGAGACCCGTCGACAGACGGAAGAGATCCGCCAAATCTGCGGCGAGCACGGGGGTGCCGTCGGGGTCGAGCGTCACCCACTCGCCTGTCGTCGACGACGCACACGACCCGAACACGTCGCGCATGCGACGGTTGAAGTCGCGCACGACGGGTTCGATGCGCTGATGACGCTCGGCCACCGCCTCGAGGGTGGCGGCGAGATCGGCGAGCGAAGGGTCGCCGAAGGGATGGTTGGACTGCGTGGACATGCCAGTGCTCCTTTGAGTTGTTCCAGGTCGGTTGTGTTGAATGGACAATCCGGATCCGAGACGGTCCGGCCAAGGTGGGCCGGTGCCGGTCAGATGGATCTTGTTCGTTGACCTATGAACAGGTGCACTCGCGCTCCTTCACGCGTCGGGGGTCGAACGACCCGATTGATCTCACATCATGTGATGCGAGGGATGGAGATTTAATCACGTCGGTTGCCCCGACACAACTTGATTCAGGACGAAATGTCACGAATAACTGTGACACACCCCTTCACTATGTCTCGCGTGCCGAGACCGTTGTGATACGGCACCGACGCAAGCGAAACACGTGATGGCGACAGTGTCACACACCGGTGTGTCACTATTTCCTCCCCTTCACAGCTGTCGTGCGTTGCGGTACGCAATTCCCTTGTTCGGGTCGGGTTCCTTCGGCAGACCGAGGGCTTTCTCGGCAAGGATGTTCCGCTGGACTTCGTCGGTGCCGCCTGCGATCGACTGGGCGGGCGTCGACACCAGAATTTCAGCAACCACTCCCCCCGCCGGCGCACTCGGGTCATCCCCGGCCAGCAATCCGTGTGCCCCTGCAACAAGGGTGTGCACACGGTGGCACTGTCGAGCGAGATGGCTGAGAGCCAGCTTGCCGATAGAACCCTCTGGTCCGGGCGGCCTGCCCATCCTCCTCGCCGCAGTCGCGCGCTGTGCAGTCCACTGACCGATCCTTTGAAGTGTCACCATCCGTGCGAGTTCCTGGCGGACCACCGGGTCGCGGCCCGACGACGATGACGCAGCGAGAGTCACGGCGAGATCGGCCCGACCTGCCCGCTGGGGATACCACGAATAGACCTTTGCCGATTCGGCGGCCTCGGCGCGCAGATCGTCAAGAGCACGCCCCGGGTTGATTCCACCGAGGTCCGTCTGGCCGAGCACCGAGAAACTCCGTTCATGAGCCAATGTCGCCAACGCGGCGGTCCATCCTCGGTGCATCCCTCCCACGATCCAGTCTCCGGGAATTCGTGCCTCGGTCAGAAACACCTCATTGAAGGACGAGTGGTGGTTCATTTGACGCAACGGACGCACTTCGACCCCCGGTTGGTCCATGGGGAGAACGAAGTACGTGATGCCTTCATGCTTCGGCGCATCCCAGTCCGTGCGGGCCAGCAGCATCCCGAAGTCCGCGTGATGGGCGCTCGTGTTCCAGACCTTCTGGCCGTTCACGATCCACTCGTCTCCGTCACGTGTCGCCGTCGACGTCAGACCGGCGAGATCGGAACCGGCAACGGGCTCACTGAACAACTGGCACCACACTTCGTCGCCGATCAGCAGCGGACGTAGAAAACGCTCGCGCACGTTGTCTGGCCCCTGCTCGAGGATCGTCGGTCCTGCCAGACCCGCGGGAACGCTTGAGATCGCACCGCATTCACGAATCTCGTGTCGCACCAATGCGTCAGCTGCTGCGGGGAGGCCCCGCCCGAACCAGCGCTCAGGCCACGATGGCACCGCCCACCCCGAATCAACCAGACAAATGCGCCAATCGCGAAGCGACATCTGCGGATCCCAATTCTCTGCAACGAAGTGCCTCACGTCGCGGCGCACACTCGCAACATTGAATTCCGTTGCCTCCATCACTGATCTCCCTTGTGTGAGCGCACGTCGCGTTCGCAGCTCTGACGAATGCGCCCGATTCGTCGGACACTCACTATTGACCCCTGAACACTCCCCGTCTGCGTTCGGACACCGCTCGAATTCCCTCAGCGAAGTCGGCGGTCTGCTGGAGACGCTCTTGTTCGGAGCGCTCGTGGGCCATTGCCCTGACCGCTCGCTCCACAAGGTCGCCGCGAAGCGTCTCCCTGATGGACGCGACCGCAAGTGGCGCACAGCGCGCTATCTCCTCGGCCAAACCGAACGCCTGCGACCGCAACGAGGAGTCGTCCACGATGTAATCCAGCGCACCAATGGCGTGCGCGGTCACGCCGTCGATTCGACGTCCGGTGAGCAGCAACTCGGCAGCTCTCTGTTCACCGACAACCCTGGGCAGGGTCACTGAGAGTGCAAAACCGTGATGAAACCCCAGCAGTGCGAAGTTCGCGGACATACGAGTGAGCGGAGAACCGACCCGAAAATCAGCCGCCATTGCGAGCCCCAGACCTCCACCGATCGCCGAACCCTGCACGGCTGCCACCAGGGGCACAGTCGACCCGAATAATCGTGAGGCGATGTCATAGACATGCACCCCTCCGGTTGCGCTCGCGTCGTTCCGCTTCTCGCCAAAGTCTGCTCCGGCGCAGAAGTTCTTACCCGCCGAGCACAACACGATGCTCCGCGCTCCACGGCCGATCAGCGAGTCGACCCCGTCGGCGACGGCAGCGAGTACGGCGACATCAAAGAAGTTGTTCGGGCCGCGGAGCATCTCAACCGTGCCGACGAGGGCGTACTCGTCGAATGTGACCGAGACGTCATGTGTACTTTCGGCCTCCATGAGCCGACACTAGTTCCCGTTCTTGATCAGTCTGGCCGCCAGGGCCGCCCTCACAGAGACTGTCAGCGCGTCGGGTTCGTGATGGCGCCGCGTTCGGCTCCCTGCACGAGGCGGGCGAACTTCGCGAGCACGCCGGTCGTGTAGCGGGGCGGATTCGGCTGCCACCCCACCTTGCGGGAATCGAGCTCGGCCGCATCGACCAGAAGGTCGAGCGACTTCGTCGGCACGTCGATGCGAATGCGATCACCCTCGCGCACGAATGCGATCGGGCCGCCGTCGACGGCTTCGGGAGCGACGTGGCCGATGCAGAAACCCCAGGTTCCGCCCGAGAAACGTCCGTCGGTGATGAGTGCCACGGTCGAGCCGAGACCCGCACCCTTCAACGCGCCGGTGATGGCGAGCATCTCGCGCATGCCGGGACCACCTTTCGGGCCCTCGTAACGAATCACGATGACATCGCCATGGTTGATCGTGCCGTCGACAATTGCCTGCATGGCACCGTCTTCGCCGTCGAAGACGCGCGCGGGTCCCTCGAACTGCATCTGGTCTTTGGTGAGACCGGCCACCTTCACGACACTGCCCTTCGGGGCGAGCGAGCCGGTGAGAACGTTGATGCCTCCCTCTGCGTGAATCGGATCGGACAACGGGTGGATGACGTCACCGTCGGGGGCAGGTGGATCGATCTCGGCGAGGTTTTCGGCCATGGTCTTTCCGGTGCACGTGAGCACGTCACCATGGAGAAGCCCCGCGTCGAGCAGATGCTTGAGCACCACCGGCACGCCACCAATGCGATGAACGTCTGTCATGTGGTACTTGCCACCCGGCTTTGTGTCGGCGATGTGCGGAACCTTCTCTGCGATGCGGTTGAAGTCGTCGAGGTTCAGATCGACCCCGGCTTCGTTCGCGATTGCCAGCAGGTGCAGCACGGCATTCGTCGAACCACCGAGGGCGCTCACGACCGCGATCGCATTCTCGAAGGCCTTCTTGGTCATGATGTGGCGCGCCGTGATGCCGAGGCGCAACATGTTCATGACCGCCTCCCCTGCGCGTCGTGCGTCGTCTTCGCGGCTGCGGTCGACGGCAGGAGCCGACGCGCTTCCCGGCAGGCTCATGCCGATTGCTTCGGCGATCGACGACATGGTGTTGGCGGTGAACATGCCCCCGCACGCACCTTCTCCCGGGCATGCCGATCGCTCGATCTGGCCGAGTTCGTCTTCTGTCATGGTGCCCGCCGCGCACGCACCGATCGCCTCGAAGACGGTGGTGATGTCGATGTTCTGGCCGTCGTGAACGCCGGGCAGCGTCGAGCCGTTGTAGACGAACACACTCGCGAGGTTGAGTCGGGCGGCCGCCATCAACATCGCCGGAATCGACTTGTCGCATCCGGCGAGACCGACGAAGCCGTCGAAGCGCTCGCCGTGCACGACCGTCTCGACCGAGTCACAGATCACCTCGCGCGACACGAGCGATGCGCGCATGCCCTCATGCCCCATGCTGATGCCGTCAGAGACGGTGATGGTGCCGAACTCGAGCGCCACTCCTCCCGCCGAACGCACGCCCTGCTTTGCCGACTCGGCGAGACGACGAAGCGACATGTTGCACGGCGTCACCTCGTTCCACGCCGATGCGATACCGACCTGGGGCTTCACCCAGTCGTCGTCACCGAGACCGACCGCACGCAACATTGCGCGCGCGGCGGCTTTCTGGATGCCGTCGGTGACGTCGCGGCTGCGCGGCTTGATGTCGACTGGGGTTCCGTCAGGGGTCTGGGCCATGCCCCCAACGGTAGTGCTGGGCCCTGTTCAGGCCCCGACCGGCTCAGCGACGGTCGGGCGGTGCGCCGAACCCGAACAGGTTGCTCGCGACCTTGCGCATCTGAATCTCTTCGGACCCCTCAGTGATGCGGTACCGCCGGTGGTGGCGGTAGATGTGCTCGAAGGGCATGTGCCGGCTGTATCCCACCCCGCCGCATGTCTGCATTGCGCGGTCTGCGGCCTCGCAGGCGAGACGGTTGGCCCGGTAGTTGCACATCGCGACCAGGTGTGTGACCTCCATGTGGTCGCGACGGTCGAGCATGGTGGCCGTGTAGCGCACCAGCTGGCGAAGCATCGCCGCTTCGGTGTGCAACTCGACGAGCGGGAACTGAATGCCCTGGTTGACCGAGAGTTTCTTGCCCCACGTGATGCGCTCGTTGGCGTACCTCACGGCCTCGTTGATGCAGTACTGCGCCGCACCGAGCGATGAGGCCGCCTGACGGATGCGGTTCTCGTGCACGAAGTGCTGCGCGAGCGCAAGACCCTGGTCGAGAGGCCCGAACACCGCGTCGGCACCGACGCGCACGTCGTTGAGCGACACCTCTGCGTGGTCGGTCGGCATGTTGAACGTCCACCAGAAGAACTCGACCTTGAACCCCGGCGAGTCGGTCGGCACGAGGAATGCAGTGATGCCCTTCGGATCTCCGGGCTCGCCGCTCGTGCGCGCGAAGATGATGTCGTGCGTGGCGTGGTGAAGCCCGCTGTTCCAGCGCTTCATGCCATTGATCACCCATTCGTCGCCGTCGCGGTACGCAGTCGTCTCGAGATATGTGGCGTCGCTGCCGTGATTCGGTTCGGTGAGACCGAAGGCCAACCTCTTGGTGCCGTCGAGAAAGCCGGGCATCCACTCCTTCTTCTGCGCTTCGGTGCCGAAGTCGCGCATCATCAGGACGGTCGGGAAATTGCCGACGATCGACGACTCGTTCTGGAGGTCGTTGTGAAGACCGAGGCCCTTCGTCGCGAGATGCTCGCGAATGATCGCCATCTCCAGGTTGCTGGCGTCGCGCCCGCCGAACTCGGCCGGAAGCGCGAGACGCAGCCACCCTGCGGCATCGGCGCGCCGGCGCATGTCGCGCAGCAACGCCTCCCAGTCGGCGCGCGGTACGCCGCCGTTGTCGAAGTCGGTGCGGGCCCACTCGCGACGGTGGTCGAAGAAACGCTCGTTGTCGTCCTTGGCCTGCAGAGGCGCGATCTCGCGTGCGATGAAGTCGTCGAGTGCATCGAGTGTCGACTGGATGTGCGGCGGGATGTCGAAGTCCATGGCGCGACAGTAGGCGCGCCGGAAGGTGTCCGAGTCAGCCGGAGCGGCGCGCCTGCATGATTGCCGACACGACCTTGCCGTCGGCCTTTCCCTTCGAGGCCTTCATCACGCGGCCAACGATGGCACCGGCGGCTTTTTCCTCGCCGTTCACGTACTTCTGCCAGGCGTCGGGGTCGGCCGCGATGGCCTCGTCGACCATCGCCTCGACCGCCGAGGTGTCCATCGCCTCGAAGCCCTTCGCAGACGCGATTGCGGCGGCATTGGCGCCCCCCCCGCCCCCCCCGGCGGCGACCATTTCGGCGAGAATCGTCTTTGCCTGCGTGGCCGACACCTTGCCGTCGCGCTCCATCACGGTGAGCGCCGCAAGATCGGCGGCGGGCACCCGCGGCACGGAGCCTTCTTCGGCGAATGCCTGCTGCACGTACACGAGCGCGCGCACAGGGTCGCCGCCGGCGTCGGCGACGGCGTGCACGTAGTCGTGCTGACCGCGCTCCACGACGACTTGCACCGCTTCGCTCAACGTGTCGTAGCCGGTCAGTTGCGAGAGCGCTTCGCGGCGCACGGCCGGCAACAGCGGCATGCTTGCGCGCACCTCGGCGATCCACTCTTGCGAGGGTTCGAGGCGCACGAGGTCGGGCTCGGGGAAATACCGGTAGTCGTCGGCGTCTTCCTTGGTGCGAAGAGTGTGGGTGCGCCCTTCGCCATCGTCCCAGTGGCGGGTCTCCTGGCGGATCGTCTCACCCGACTCGATGAGGTCGATCTGGCGGCGCGCCTCGTAGTCGATCGCGCGCCCGAGCGCACGGATGGAGTTCACGTTCTTGATCTCGCACCGCGTCCCGAACGGCGTGCCGGGCTTGTGCACCGACACGTTCGCATCGACACGCATCGAGCCCTCTTCCATCTTGGCGTCGCTCGCCCCGATGGCTTCGAGAATCGCGCGCAGCTCGGTCACGTACTCGCGCGCCTGCTCGCTCGTGCGAATGTCCGGGCGTGAGACGATCTCGACGAGCGGAACACCGGCCCGGTTGAAGTCGATCAGCGAATAGTCACTTCCGTGGATGCGTCCCGTCGCCCCGCCGACATGCGTCGATTTGCCGGTGTCTTCTTCGAGGTGGGCGCGCTCGACGCCGATCACCGTTCCGCTCGGCAGCACCAGATGACCGTCGGCATTCAGCGGCAGGTCGTACTGCGAGATCTGGTACGCCTTCGGCATGTCGGGATAGAAGTAGTTCTTGCGGTGGAAGATGCACGCCTGAATGCGGCAGTTCAACGCGAGCCCGATGCGCATGGCCAATTCCACCGCGGTGCGGTTCAGCACCGGCAGTGCGCCGGGGAGGCCGAGCGTGACGGGGTCGATGTTCGTGTTCGGTTCGTCGCCGAATCGGTTCGGCGAGCCGCTGAAGAGCTTGGTTCGAGTGGCGAGTTCGACGTGAACCTCGAGACCCACCACCATCTCCCAGCCACCGTCGAGCAATTGATCGTCGGTGGCGACCACAGTCGACAGGTGCGCGTTCGGATTGTCGGCCGTCGCACTCATTTCGCACCTCCCGCGGCGGCCTCGAGTGCGCCGCCCACCCGGAACATCGCCGTCTCCCCGAGGGCGGGCACCAGCACCTGAATGCCGACGGGAAGTCCATGGGCTCCGGTTCCGAACGGCACGCTCATTGCGGCGTGCCCGGCAAGGTTCGTCGGGATCGTGTAGATGTCGCAGAGATACATCGCCATCGGATCGTCGACCTTGTCGCCGAACGGGAACGCCACGACCGGCGAGGTGGGCATGAGGATCGCATCGCACTCGGCGTAGGCACGCGCGAAGTCGTCGGCGATGAGGCGGCGAACCTTCAGTGCCTTGCCGTAATAGGCGTCGTAGTACCCGGCCGACAGCGCGTAGGTGCCGAGCATGATGCGTCGCTTCACCTCGTCTCCGAAACCGGCGGCACGAGTCGCCGCGTACATCGCATTCGTGTCGGCGGCGGGGACCCGAAGTCCGTAGCGCACCCCGTCATAGCGGGCGAGGTTGCTCGACGCCTCGGCCGGTGCGATCAGGTAGTACGCCGTCAATGCGTACGACAGGCTGGGCAGACGCACGTCGACGATCTCTGCCCCGGCGGCGCGCAACGCGTCGAATGCCTCCTCGAGACGCGCCGAGACTTCGGGTTCTGCTCCGCCCGGAAGGTCGACGACGCGACCGATGCGCATGCCGGACACTCCCGCCAACACCGCCGGCACGAGGCTCGGTGCCGCGTGTGGAATCGACGTCGAGTCGAGCGGGTCGTGGCCGGCGATCACCTCGGTAACGAGAGCCGCATCTTCGACGGTGGTTGCGAACGGGCCGATCTGATCGAGCGACGAGGCAAACGCAACGAGGCCGAGGCGGCTGACAAGCCCGTAGGTCGGCTTGACGCCGACCACGCCGCACATCGCCGCCGGCTGACGGATGCTGCCGCCGGTGTCGGAACCGAGGCTGACAGGAGCAAAACCCGCGGCGACCGCGGCGGCGGATCCGCCGCTCGAGCCGCCCGGCACGCGCGAGGTGTCGACCGGGTTTCGAGTCGGGCCGAATGCCGAGTTCTCCGTCGACGATCCCATGGCGAACTCATCCAGATTCGTCTTGCCGACGAACACCGCGCCCGCGTCGCGCAGACGCGACACGACCGTCGCGTCATAGGGCGGCTTCCAGCCCTCGAGCATCTTCGAAGAACACGTCGTCGCGATACCGCGCGTGCAGAGATTGTCCTTCAGTGCGACCGGCACACCAGCAAGCGGACCGGGATTCTCGCCGCGTGCAACGGCCGCATCGATTGCGTCGGCCGCGGCGCGTGCCTCGTCGGCAAGCACGAGATTGAAGGCGTTGATTTCGGCGTCGCGGGCGGCGATTTCTGCGAGATGTGCATCGACGACCGACCGGGCCGAGGTCGAACCGGTCGAGACAGCACGCGCGATAGACGACGCGGTGTTCGGGATGGCCCCTGCCATCAGCCCTCCAGCCCGATGATCGGGGGCACGCGGAAGCGCCTCTCTTCGGCGGCGGGAGCGGCGGCGAGCACCTCGTCGACGTCCAGCGTCGGCGTCTCGACATCGTCACGCATGACATTCACCAATTCATATGGCTGCGTCATCGGCTCGACGCCCTCGAGGTCGAGTGCGTCGATGTCGCCGAAGTGGTCCATGACCTTGGCCAACTGCGACGTGAAATGCGAGACCTGGGCGTCGTCGATGTCGAGACGTGCCAGACGCGCGACCTTGGCGACGTCGTCGGGTGTGATGTGCGTGTCGGCCACGGCTCACGAGCCTACGAGCGATGCGCGGTGACTCCCCCGGCAGACACGCCGACGAGTGGCCATCGAGATGCGGATCGTTCAGGCGTTCGGATCGACGGGCGGGAACGCCGCCTGTCGCTTCTCGAGGAAGCTGGCCACACCCTCGCGGAAATCAGGCCGGGTGAAAGACTGCTGCATGAGGCGCAGCGCGTCGCGACTTGCCGTCGAGACGTCCTTGTCGTAGTCGCTGTAGACCTGGCGCTTCATCACCCACATCGACGACGGCGACACATTCATCGCGAGGTCGGCGGCATACGCCATGACCTCGTCCATCAGCGACTCGGCCGGCACGACCTTGTTGACCATGCCCATCGCGAGAGCCTCGTCTGCCATCACCACGCGGCTCGACATCATGAGGTCGAGTGCATTTGCCTGTCCGACGAGCCGGGGCAGAACCCACGAGATGCCGTACTCACCGATGAGCCCGCGCTTCGAGAATGCGACGGTGAACTTCGCGGTGTCGGCGGCGAAGCGCATGTCGCACATCAATGCCTGCACCATTCCGAGACCGGCGGCGGCGCCGTTCACTGCGGCGATCACGGGCTTGGGCATGCGCGTGATTTCGTCTTGCATGCGGCCTTCGAGGATGTTTGGTCCCGAGTCGCGTGCAGCCTCGCCCTTCGGCAGCCCCTGCAGCGTTCCCATGTCGGCACCTGCGCAATAACCCTTTCCCGCGCCGGTCACGACGATGACGCGCACGTTCGGGTCGGCAACCGCGGTGTCGAGGTGTGCGAAGTACTCCTCGCCCATGCGACCGGTCCACGCGTTCAGACGCTCCGGGCGGTTGAAAGTGATCACGGCAATGCCGGGATCACGGACTTCGTACAGGCACTCACTCATGGTCAGAGACCGTAGACGCTGGCGGGGCCACGTCTTTTGCCCGGCGGCTCCCGACAATCCATGCGACCGCGGCGACGAAGACCACGATCGAGACCACCTGATTGAGTCTCAGCCCGCCCACGTCGCGCGCCGGGTCGACCCTGAGCCCCTCCACGAAGAACCGGAGAAATGTGTACCCGGCCGCGTACCACGCCAGAAGGTGGCCCGAAGCGGGCTTGACGCGCCGTTCCACCACGAACACGAGCACCGCGGCGAGCACCACGAGACCGATCGACTCGTAGAGAAACGTCGGGTGGAACGTCGTGCCCGGGAGGTACCCGGCCTTCACCGCGATGTCACCCGAGACCTCGAGCGCCCACGGAAGATCGGTCGGGCGGCCGAAGAGTTCCTGGTTGAACCAGTTGCCCCAGCGGCCGATGGCCTGTGCCACGGCGATACCCGGAACCGCAGCCGTCACGATCGTCGGAACATCGAGGCTTATCTTCTTCGCACGCCACGCTCCGACCACGACACCGAGAGTGATGCCGCCCCAGATGCCGAGCCCGCCTTCCCACAACTTCACTGCGTCGCCCCAGTTGCCCTGGAAGCGCTCGTAGTCGGTGATGACGTGATACACCCGACCGCCAACAACGCCGGCTGGAACCGCCCACAGAGCGATCGACGAGAATTCCTCGACACCGCCGGATCCCATTCGCTCCGCGCGGCGGCCGGCGATGCGAACCGCCACGATCACGCCGAGCGCGATCATCAGCCCGTACGCGTTCAGTTTCAGCCCGAAGATCTCCAGCGAACCCGACGACGGACTCGGAATCGTTGCGAGCAACGGGGTCATCAGGCGGTGACTCGTGCGACGAAGTCGACCGCACGCAGGAAAATAAGGTCCTTGTCGTAGTCCTGCGTCGCAACATGGAAACTGCGCTCGAGCGTCACACGCTCCACGTCTCCGCCGTACGCGGCGGCAAGCGCGTCTGAATCGGTCGGTGACACGACATGATCCTGCGTCGACGTGAACAACAACAACGGCATCGCGAGCGTGCCGTACTCGCGCGACAACGGCGTCAGACCGTCGACCTGGAACGACAGAAGGGCTGCAAGCGGAGTGCCCGCATACGCAGTCTCGTGCGCATCAGGGTCGGCGATGTCGGAGCCGATGCCGTCCATGGCCTCGGTGCCCGACTCGACCATTCCCCGCAGCATGGCGAGCACCTCGTCGTTCTGCGGCTGGGTCGCCGGGTTCACGCAGACAAGCCCCTTCGTCTCAGGGTGCCTCGTGCCTGCCCAGAGCGTGAGCGATCCGCCCATCGACAACCCCATCACGACGATCTTCGAGGCGCGCTCGGCAAGACGCGACCATGCCGCCTCGACATCTGCGCACCAGTCGGCCCAGCGGGTCGGGATCATCTCGTCGATGACCGTGCCGTGTCCGGCGAGCCTGGGCATCTCAACATGGAACCCGGCCGCGGCACAGGCATCTGCGAGACCCCGCATCGAACCGGGGTTGCCGGTGAAACCGTGGAGAACGAGCACGCCGACGTCTCCGTTCCCGTGGTGGGACATCGGTTCGGCTCCGGGAATGAGTGGTGCAGTCACTCTCGAAGTGTAGGTCGGACACTTCCGTGCCAGGGGTGGTTGACCGCGACTCGCACTGCTGGTGGACTTGGTGTGATGTCGTCGCCAGCCAGGCACCAGCGCCGCTTCGACGGACATGCGGCGGCGGCGTTTCTTCCGCTCCTCGCACTGTTTCCCGCGTGGCTGATCGCGGTCGCCGCCATCTGGTGGGTGGCGGCGCGCGCATGGTGGACACCGTTCCCCCTCTTCGCCGCCGCAGTGTTCGCCACGGGAGTCGCGTTGTTCCTGCGTCCGGTGCAGCGCATCGTGCTCACCCGTCTGCTTGGCGCACGCGCACCGACTCGCATCGAGAACGACGCGCTGCAGCGTGCATGGCGAGTGGTCGCACAGGCGAACCACATTCCACCGGGTCGATTCGTTCTCGCCGTCGTCGATTCCGACGATCTCAACGCATTCGCCTCGGGCGGGCACCTCGTGGTGGTGTCGAGCTGGGCAGTTGCGAACCTCGACCATGAACGGCTCTGCGGCGTGCTCGCACACGAACTGAGCCACCACCTCGGCATGCACACCGTTGCACTCACCATCGGACAGTGGCTCGCGCTGCCCGTGATACTTCTGGCACAGGTCGGGTTCGTGCTTCAGAATGTCGCCGACGCCGCGGCTGGAAGTTTCGGAGCGCGCTCACAGTGGGGCGACGCGATCGGCCGCACGGTCGCGGGTCTTCTCACGATCGTGTCGTGGTTTTTCCTCGCGGTGATTCATGGTTCGCAGATCATCGGCAACGCCGTCGGCAAAGGTGCAGAGTTCCGCGCAGATGAATCGGTCGTGACGATGGGATTCGGTCGGCAACTGCGCGACGCTCTTCGACTGGTGATCGACCGCGGGCTGGGCGAGCGTCACGACAACTGGCGCGACCGCCTGCTGACGGCCCATCCGCCGGCACGCACCCGGGTGGTCCGCATCGACGCTCAATTGCGCCGGTCGGCCACGCGCGACCGCTGAGCCGTTCGGCTCCCGCCGGTAGGTTGCCATTCCATGACTGCCGGGCCAGACGACGCATTTCTGGCCGCCGCCCGGGGCCTACCGCATGCACGCACCCCCGTCTGGTTCATGCGTCAGGCGGGCCGCAGCCTCCCCGAGTACCGGGCGGTGCGTGGCGAGGGCAGCATTCTCGAGGCAATCAAACGACCGCACGATTCGGCTGAGATCACCCTCCAACCGGTGCGCCGCTACGGCGTCGATGCGGCGGTCCTCTACAGCGACATCGTCGTGCCGGCACACGCCGTGGGTTTCGGCATCGACGTCGCGCCCGGCACCGGGCCGGTCGCCGAGCGCGCGTTCCGCGCCGCAGATGATCTGGCGCGACTGCGTCCTCTCGAGACGGGCGACATCGACTACGTCGTCGAGACCGTCACGATCCTGGCGCGCGAGTTGTCGGTGCCGCTGCTCGCCTTCGCCGGTGCGCCGTTCACCGTCGCGAGCTATCTCGTCGAGGGGCGTCCGAGCCGGACCTACCAGAACACCAAGCGCATGATGCACGCCGACGAGACGCTGTGGCACTCGCTCATGGAGCGGCTGGCACAGCACTCGGTCGAATTCATCTCGGCACAGCTCTCGGCCGGGGCGGAGGCCTTCCAGTTGTTCGATTCATGGGCGGGCGCACTGTCGCGCACCGACTACGACCGTTTCGTGCGCCCGCACACGACGGCTGTGTTCGCCGCGCTCGCAGAGCGGCACCCCGGTGCTGCGGGTATTCACTTCGGCATCGGGTGCGATCACCTTCTCGAGTCGATGGATGCCGTCGGCAACGCGGTGATCGGCCTCGACTGGCGGACCTCCATCACCGACGCCCGCGCCCGTCTCGGCGCCGACCGCGCGGTGCAAGGCAACCTCGATCCTGCACTCGTGCTCGCCGGTCGCGACATCGCACTCGACGGCGCACGCGCGGTCCTGACCGACAACGGCGGCCACCTCGGACACATCTTCAATCTCGGCCACGGAGTCCAGCCCGACACCGACCCCGGCGTTCTCGCGGCCATCGTCGAATTCGTCCACGATCACACATCCCCCACCCAAGGAACCCCCCGATGAGCACCGACCGCACCGCCGTTTTGTTGATGGCCTATGGCACCCCGCGCACGAAGGAAGAGATCCTTCCCTATTACACCGACATCCGCCGGGGCCGTCCGCCGACACCGGAACTCCTCGACGAGCTCACCGCCCGCTACGAGGCAATCGGCGGTCTCTCTCCGCTCAAGCGCCTCACCGAGGAGCAGCGCGACGCCCTGCAGCGCGAGCTCGATGCAGTGTCGCCGGGGACCCACGAAGTGTTCCTCGGCCTCAAGCACGCGACGCCCTTCGTGGAAGAAGCCGTAGCCGAGATCGCCGGTCGCGGTTTTCGGCGGATCGTCGGGCTCGTGCTCGCACCACACTTTTCGTCGTATTCGATCGGCCAGTACCTCGGTCGTGCGCGCGAGGCGGCCGCGCCGCACGGCATCGAGGTCATCGGCGTCGAGTCGTGGGCGCGCGAGGACGCATTCATCGACTTTCTCGCCAGCGACATGCGAGCGCGTCTCGCAGACTTGCCCGCCCGCACCAAGGTTCTCTTCACGGCGCACTCTCTGCCCCAGCGCATCATCGACGGCGGCGACCCGTACCCGGAGGAACTGCGGGCAACCGCCGAACTGGTGGCCGAGAAAGTCGGCCTCGAACGCTGGTCTCAGTGGTCGATCGCATGGCAGTCGGCCGGACGCACGCCCGAGCCATGGATCGGTCCGGACATCTTGGAAGTGATCAATCAGTTCGCACAGACGCGCACCGACCCTGGTGCCGCCGACGAGGCAGTCGAGGGTGTGCTCGTGTGCGCGTGCGGATTCGTCGCCGATCACCTTGAGGTCCTCTACGACCTCGACATCGAGGCGGCCGCACACGCACAGTCGAAGGGCATCGCATTCGGCCGCACCGCGTGTGTGAACGACGACGCCTCGGTGATGGCCGCGCTCGCGCGACGGGTGCTCAAAGCATGACCGTGCGTCGGGTCGTCGTGGTGGGGGCCGGCGTGACCGGACTCGCAACGGCGAATCGACTCGTTCGCGACGGCGCAGGTGCCGTCGACGTGACGGTACTCGAGGCATCGTCGCGAATCGGCGGCCTCGTGCGCACGACGCCCTTTGCCGGGTTGCCGGGCGTCGACGAAGCGGCCGACGCATTTCTCGCCCGCGTGCCGTGGGCGCGCCGACTGGCTGAGGAAATCGGACTCGGCGAACGCCTCACTTCTCCCACCGGGGCGCACGCGTCGGTGTGGCACCGCGGTCTGCACCCGATCCCCGGTGATCTCATGATGGGAGTGCCGGCAAGCACGAAGGCGTTCGCCACGTCGGGCTTGTTCTCGCTCCGCGGAAAACTGCGCGCGGCACTTGACCCGCTGCTTCCGACGACTGACGACCGCGACTCGATCGGTGAATATGTGCGCGCGCGCTTCGGAGACGAAGTGCAGGACCTTCTCGTCGACCCGCTCGTCGGAAGCATCTACGCCGCAGACACCGACCGTTTCAGCCTCGCGGCCGTGCCCCAGATCGCGACTCTCACGGCCGAACGCAGCATGTTGTCTGCGGCGCGTCGGGCGCGGGCACGTGCCGCGCAGGAAGGCGGCGTGCCGGGCCAGGTGTTCGCAACGCCGACCGAAGGCATGGGAGCACTCACCGCCGCGCTCGAGACGTCGATCGTTGCGCGAGGTGGACGAATCGTGACCGACACGCGCGTCGAGACGATCGAACGAGCCGGAACGTCGTACATCGTGCATGCCGGCGGTCGGTCGTTCGACTGCGATGCAGTAGTGCTCTGCTCACCGGCTCGTCACACGGCCGAACTGCTGCGACCGCTGCACGGCGAGACAGCCGATGCCCTCTCGCAGTGGACGCACGCGAGCGTCGTGCTCATCACATTCGCGATTGACCGCAACCAATGGCCTGCGCATCTCGACGGAAGCGGCTATCTCGTCCCCAAACCCGACCAGCGTTGGGTGACGGCGGCATCGTTCGGCTCGAACAAATGGAGCCACTGGCGTCCCGCCGACGGGTCGATGATCGTTCGTGTGTCACTCGGCCGCGACGGCCTCGACGTTCTCGACCGCGACGACGACTCGCTGGTGAATCTCGCACTCGCCGACATGAAGATGCATCTCGGCCGAGACTTCGCGCCGTCGCACGTGCGCGTCAGCCGATGGGCCGAGTCGTTCCCGCAGTATCGCCCCGGACACTTCGTGGGTGTCGAGCGAATTGAACACGCACTGTCGGCGCACGCACCGGGTGTAGTGGTTGCCGGTGCGAGTTACCGCGGCATCGGCATTCCCGCCTGCGTCCAGCAGGCGCACGCGGCGGCCGAGAAAGTTCTTGCCACTCGACCGGCATGACGCGGCCATTTGGTTCGCCGTAGACTCATGCAGTGCGTCGCGTGCTGATCGCCGTCGGAGCGGCCCCCTGTCCGTCGTCTGAATCGTCAGCGCACTCCAACGATCTTCCCGCCGCACTCGTGACGACGTGAGGCGAGTCGCACCCGTCGCAGCCGGGACCCTCGTTGCGGGCTCCATGCCTCCGTGGGGATGGTGGCCCCTCGCCCTCGTCGGGCTCGCGTGGTATGCCCGGCTTGCGGTGCAATGCCGCGACACATCACCGTTTTCGAATGCCTTTCTGTTCGGACTCGGGTGGTTCGCCCCGAGCACCGCATGGATGTGGTTCCTCACCGCTCCGGGGTGGATCGCAGTCGTCGCTCTGTTCGCTGCCATGCACGGCACGGCGGCGGTCGTCGCCGCGAGAGTCGCCGCACCAGATGAACGCAGCCATCGCATCGCGCTCGTGGTCGGCCACGCTCTGGCAGAGACCGCCCGCCTGTCGGTGCCGTTCGGCGGCGTCCCGATCGCGACGCTCGCCATCGGACAAGCCGAATCGCCGTTCGCCCGCCTCGCCCCGTGGGGCGGGGTGATCGTGGTAGGTGGAACGACACTGTGGCTGGCTATGGGTCCTCGGCGCATACGAGCCGTCGCGACCCTTCTCGCTCTCGGGTTCGTCTTTGCGCCGCTCGCAGATCGCACCTCGGCCGACGGTGAGGTGCGGATAGCGGTGGTGCAGGGCGGCGGCGAACAGGGAACTCATGCCGTCGACACCGACCCGCGCGAGCCGTTCGAACGACACCTCGAGGCAACACGCACGATCGCACCGGACAACGCGCGAGATCTGGTGCTGTGGCCCGAGAACGTGATCAACGTGACGGCGCGCGGGGTCTTCGACGGCTCGCGCGAGCACCGGGAAATCGCGGGTGAGGCGCGCCGCCTCGGGGTGCCATTCGTCGTGGGCATCACCGAAGATGCCGGCGGGGCATTCTTCACGAATGCCCAGGTCGTGGTGATGCCGAGCGGAGAAATCGTCGACCGCTACGACAAGGTACGCCGAGTTCCCTACGGCGAGTACGTGCCACTTCGACCGTTGCTGTCGGCTGTGGGAGCACCCGTCGACATGGTTCCTCGCGACGCACGCGCGGGAGAGGGGCGTGCACGGCTCGATGTGCCGGTGCGCGACGGAGACCTGCGCGTGGCCGTCGCGATCTCGTGGGAGGTGTTCTTCGGTGGTCGCGTGAACGAGGGCATCGCCGACGGCGCCCGCATCGTCGTGAACCCGACGAATGGCTCGAGCTACACGTGGACGATCCTGCAGACGCAGCAAGTCGCATCGAGCAGGCTGCGCGCCCGCGAGCAGGGCCGCTGGGTGGTGCAGTCGTCACCGACGGGTTTCAGCGGCTTCGTCTCCACGAACGGCACGATGTTCGATCGTGTGGGCATCAGCGAGCGCGCCGTGATTGAACGAACAGTGCCGCTGCGCGAGGGACGAACCGTGTACTCGCGGTTCGGAAATGCACCGTATATCTGGGCCTTGCTGGTGATCATGGGTGTCATGGCTCTGCGCGCACGGGGACTCATCTCACGCCCTTCCAGTTAGCCTTCAGCGCCTATGCGAGGGGTGCCAGGTCCGAACGATCCCTTGCGCATCGCCTACCTCACCTACCGGGGCAAGCCGCACGTGGGCGGCCAAGGTGTCTACACCCGCCACCTCACCAAGGCCCTCGTCGACCTCGGTCACCACGTCGAGGTGTTCGCCGGCCAGCCCTACCCGGTGCTCGACGAACGAATCGTGATGCACAAGTTGCCGAGCCTCGACATCTTCAACGACCAGTACCCGGGCCGCCTGCCCGCCTACTGGGAGATCAAGACGTGGCCCGACCTGCTCGAGACCGCGAGGTTCCTCACCGGACAGTTCTCCGAGCCGCTCGCGTTCTCGAAGCGCGCTCTGCGCGCGATCGCCCCGCGCACGGGCGACTTCGACCTGGTGCATGACAACCAGTGCCTGGGGTGGGACATCTTGAAGATCGAGAAGAAGATTCCGACGATCGTCACGCTCCACCACCCGATCACCAAGGACCGCGAACTCGAGATGAGCCATGCCCCGAATTGGTGGAAGCGCCGTTCGGTCGGTCGTTGGTATTCGTTCGTCGGCATGCAGGGCAAGGTCGCGAGTCGACTGCCGCGCATCGTGGTCGTGAGCGAAAACTCGATCGCCGACATCAACACCGACATGGGCGTGCCCCTCGACAAGATGCGGCTCGTCCCGGTCGGGGTCGACCCCGATCTCTTCCGGCCGTTGCCGCACGTCGCGCGCGAGCCGGGTCGCCTGATCACCACCGCGTCGGCCGACGTCGCGCTGAAGGGACTGTCGTATCTGCTCGAGGCGATGGCGAAGTTGCGCACTGAGCGCGACGTTCGACTCACGATCATCGGCAAGCCGCGTCCCGGCCACAGCATGGATCTCATCGAGTCGCTCGGCTTGCGCCCGCACATCGATTTCGTGTCGGGTGTCCCCGACGAGCGCATCGTCGAGCTGTACGCCGAGGCCGAGCTCGCAGTCGTGCCCAGCCTGTACGAGGGTTTCTCGCTGCCGGCCATCGAGGCGATGGCAACCGGCACCTGCCTGGTCGCCACCGACGGCGGGGCCCTGCCGGAGGTCACCGGCACGGACGGTGACACGGTCTTGCAATGCCCGGCAGGCAACGCCGACGCCCTCGCGGCCGCGATCGGCCGGGGTCTCGACGACGCGGAACTGCGCGCACGCATCGGAGCCGCTGGTCGCGAGCGCGTCGTCTCGCGCTGGAGCTGGCGCCACTGCGCCGAACTCACCGTCGACCAGTACCGCGAAGTGCTCGCAATGCCCCACAACCAGAAGAAGATGGCGGCGAGGAACTGATGCTGACAGTTCGATTCGACCGGCTCGGGCTCCGGCCGGGCGATGCCTTCCTCGATGCCGGTGCAGGTTTCGGTCGCCACGCGTATGAAGCCGCGCGCCGCGGAGCGACGGTGTATGCACTTGACTGGGCCGCCGACGAGGTGCAGGGCACACGATCGATGTTCGGCGCGATGATCGAGTCGCACGAGATCCCGGCGTCGAGCTTCGGCGGCGTGCTGCGCGGCGATGCGACGCGGCTCCCCTTCCCCGACGCCACATTCGACCGCGTCGTAACGTCGGAGGTGCTCGAGCACATCCAGAACGACATCACGGCGATTGCAGAACTGCACCGCGTGCTGAAGCCCGGCGGAACTCTCGCCGTCACCGTGCCCACCTGGTGGCCCGAAAAGATCAACTGGATGCTCTCCGACGAGTACCACGCCCCGAAGAGCGAGGGTGGTCACGTGCGCATCTATTCCGCGACCGAACTGAAGGCGAAACTTCGGTCGGCCGGGTTCGACGTGGTCGGCAGCCACCACGCACACGCGCTCCATTCGCCGTATTGGTGGCTCAAGTGTGCGGTCGGCCCGCGCAACAACGACCACCCGCTCGTGGCCAAGTACCGCGCGTTCCTCGAATGGGACATCATGGAGCGTCCGCTCGTCACGCGCGTCGCAGAGCGCGCACTCTCACCTGTTCTCGGCAAGAGCTTCGTCGTCTACTCGACAAAGCTCCACGCCCCGGCGGCGACGCGCACGTCGCACGCGGAGGCATCGGCATGAACAAGACGTTGCCTCACCTGCCGGGCATTCTCACCACCGCCGACCTGCGGCGTACGGCCGATTCGATCGAGTCGCTCCAGCAGGCCAACGGAATGATCCCGTGGTTTCCCGGCGGTCACTGCGATCCGTGGAACCACGTCGAAACCGCCATCGCTCTCGACGTCATGGGGCGCCACGACTCCGCCCTGCGCGCCTACGACTGGCTGGCTGACCTTCAGCGCCCCGATGGCTCGTGGTTCAACTACTACGAGCACGACGGCACGGTGAAAGACGCCAAACTCGACACCAACGTGTGCGCCTATGTCGCCGCCGGGTTGTGGGCACACTGGCTGTGCACCCGCAACACCAACGAGGTGCGCCGCCACTGGCCGATGGTGCGCGCCGCTCTCGACTGGGTGCTCGACCACCGCCGCCACGACGGAACAATTCTCTGGGCTCGAGAGGTCGACGGGCAGCCGTGGGACTACGCACTCTTGACCGGGTCGAGCAGCATCCGCCATGCGCTCCTGTGCGGAGCGGCCCTCGCCGACCTCGTCGAGGAGCCGCGACCCGAATGGACTCTCGCCGCGGATGCCATCGACCGTGTCATCAACTCGGACCTCGGCGCATTCGAACCGAAGGACCGGTGGGCGATGGACTGGTACTACCCCGTCATGACCGGGGCAATGACCGGTGCCTCGGCGAAGGCGCGACTCGCCGAAGGATGGGACCGCTTCGTGCTCGACGACCGGGGCGTGCGGTGCGTCCACGACGAGAGCTGGGTGACGGCCGCCGAGACGAGCGAATGCGCGATCGCCCACTGCGCGGTCGGCGACCGGGAGACAGCCCGCGAACTGCTGCTGTGGACCATGCCCCACCGCCGTGACGACGGGGCGTACTGGACCGGCATCGTCTATCCGACCGAGCCCGACCAGACCATGGTGCACTTCCCGGCGAACGAGTACAGCGCCTACACAGCTGCTGCGATCATTCTGGCGGCGGACGCCATCAGCGGCGGCTCGCACGCATCATCGTTGTTCACGAGCCCGATGCCGCGGCGCAACGCGCACCTGCACGCGCCCGCACTCTGAGACGCTGCGGCCTCAGAGCCTGCGAAGCACTCGCAACGAACCGGTCGCCGAGACTTCCTCGAACTCTCCGCTCGCGAGGGCGGGCAGATAGATGTTCTCGTACGGCGGACGGCCGCCGTCTGACGGGTCGGGGAACACGTCATGGATCGCAAGCGTGCCGCCAGGCGCGACATGCGGAGTCCACAGCTCGAAGTCGAGCGTTGCCGGCTCGACACCGTGACCGCCGTCGATGAAGAGGAACGCGAGCGGCGTCCGCCACGACCGCGCGACCGAGTGCGAGTCTCCCACCACTGCGACCACAGTGTCGTCGAGCCGCGCGCGCCGGATCGTCGCACGGAAGGTGGGCAAGGTGTCGAGACGCCCGGTCTCGGGGTCCACGAGATCGGGTTCATGCCACTCCCACCCGGGTTGATTCTCCTCGCTCCCCCCGTGGTGGTCGACGGCAAAGAGCAGCCGCCCCGTATCGCAAGCCGCGGCCCCGAGCCACACCGTGGACCGGCCACAGTATGAACCGACCTCGAGGAACGGTCCGTTGACCTGGCGTGCGCCGACGGCGGCCGAGTACAACGCATCGCCTTCGTCGGGGGGCATGAATCCGCGCGTCGACAGGGCAACCGCGCGCAACGACTCGTCGATCATCCCCGGACGCACCCGGCGACCCTATCGCCCGGGTTCGCTCGTACGCTTTGGGGCGTGTCCGCCGCGCTCGACGATCTCATTGCCCTTCTCGATCTCGAACCGATCGAGGTCAACATTTTTCGGGGCCGCTCTCCGGAAGAAAACCGCGTGCGCGTGTTCGGCGGTCAGGTCGCAGGACAGTCGCTCGTCGCCGCGTCGCGCACCGTCGACGACCACGCACGATCTGTTCATTCGCTCCATGCCTACTTTCTCAGGCCGGGCGACCCGGCCGTGCCGATTCTCTACGAGGTCAGCAGACTGCGCGACGGCCGCAGTTTCACGACGCGCCAGGTGAAGGCGATCCAGCACGGCGAAGTGATCTTCAACCTTCACGCGAGTTTCCATGTCCCCGAAGCCGGACTCGACTGGCAGATCACCGGCCCGCAGGGCCTGCCCGACCCGGAGTCGCTGCCCGACTTCAAGTCACGCATGGAGCCCTACAAAGACAAGATGGGCGAGTGGTACGAACGGCCGCGGCCGATCGACACGCGCCACGTCGACGGCGACTACCCGTCGCGTGCCGGCACTGAACTGCACGGGCAGCGCGTGTGGCTCCGCACCGACGGTCGCCTGCCCGATGATCCAATGTTGCACGCGGTCGTCGCCACGTATGCGAGCGACATGACGCTGCTTGACACCACGCTTCTCCCCCATGGCCTCGGCTGGGGCGAGGGAAACATCCAGATGGCAAGCCTCGACCACGCCATGTGGTTCCACCGTCCGTTCCGCGCCGACGACTGGATGCTCTACGACCAGCACGCCCTGTCGAATTCGAATGCGCGCGGACTCGCCGGTGCGTCGATCTACACACGCGAGGGACACCTCGCCGTCACAGTGGTTCAAGAGGGGCTGATCAGGGTCAAGCCCGAGTGATGCGCCGCGCCCTCGTCACCGCCGCGGCAATCATCGCGCTTGCCGCCTGTTCCGGCGATACAACCTCGGTCAACACCACATCTTCCGACGCCGGCTCGCCCGGCACGACTGAGACCGACACGACGAGTGTCGACTCGGCACCGAGCACGGCAGAGACGTCCAGCCCGATTCCGACAGCTGCCACGACGGCCGATGCCACGACAACGACAGTGTCGTCGGCACCTTCGACTCAAGTGACACACACGATCAAGACCATCGGATCGCTCGAGGGCGCAGTCGACGTCGTCGAACGATCGCCGGCCGACGGCTTCGTCTACGTCGTGTCACGCCTGGGAACCGTCGAGCGCTGGCGCCACGCCGGAACACGCCTCGGAACAGTCCTCGATGTGTCAGCTCTGACGTCTGGTGCGGGCGAACGAGGACTGCTGGGTCTCGCGTTCCGCCGCGGCGACAGCGGTGCGTGGGCCGCCTATATCAACATGACCGGTCTCGACGGCAACACGCTCATCATGCGCCATACGGTCTCTGCAGACGGCGAAATCGGAGAACGGGGATCGCTCATCCTCCAGATCGAGCAGCCGTATGCGAACCACAACGGTGGCGATCTGCGCTTCGGGCCCGACGGGATGCTCTACATCGCCACCGGTGACGGGGGTTCCGCCGGTGACCCCGAGAGGCGTGCACAAGATCTCACAAGTTTGCTCGGCAAGGTGTTGCGCATCGACCCGCACACCGGCGGGTACCGCGTGCCACCGGACAATCCCCACGTCGGAACCGCCGGGGCCCGACCTGAAATCTGGTCGATCGGGCTCAGAAACCCCTGGCGCTTCACCATCGACGAACGAGGCGACATGTGGCTCGCCGATGTCGGCCAGAACGAGATGGAAGAAGTGAGCGTGGCACGATCCGCGGGCGGTGCCGTGGGTGGCCGCGGCGTCGACTTCGGGTGGAGCGCATGGGAGGGAACGCGCCGCTACAACGACGATCTCCCGCCGGGCACACCGATCGACCCTGTCCTCGAATACGCACACGACAACGGCCGGTGCTCTGTGTCGGGCGGTGCAGTCGCAACCGCGGCAACCAACCCTGGCCGGGCTGGCTGGTTCTTCTACGGCGACTACTGCTCGGGCGAGGTGTGGTCGGCCCTCACCCAGGCCGGCCGAAAGGTCACCGTCGAGCGTGTCGCGACCGACCTCGGCAACATCTCGAGCGTTCGCACGACGTCGCGCGCGATGTGGGTCACCACCGTCGACGGCGGCATCCACCTAGTGAGGACGACGCCGAACTGACCGTCGCGAGCGGCGCCTCAGCGGCGCGCACCCATGAACATGCCCTTCAGTGCCTGGTAGTGCTCCACGCAGTGACCCGCACCGAGGACGACCGCCTCGAGCGGCTGAGGTGACATGCGGACGGGAACGGCAGTCTCGCGCTCGATGCGGTTTGCAAGTCCGCGCAGCATGCCGCCGCCTCCGACGAGATACATCCCGCGTGCGAGGAAGTCCTGTGCGAGTTCGGGCGGAGCCTTCGAGAGGCAGCGCTTGACCGAGTCGATGATCGCCTGCACAGGTTCGTCGATTGCGAAACGAACCTCCTCTGCCGTGAGGCGAACGGTCTTCGGCAGACCGGTGACGAGGTCGCGACCGCGAATGTCGGCGTCGCGATCCTCGGGGCCGGGCTCTGCAGAACCAATCTGGATCTTGATCTCCGACGCGGTGATTTCGCCGATCGCCACTCCGTGTTCGCGGCGCACATAGCTCTGGATCGCGGCGTCAATGTCGAAACTGCCGACGCGCACCGCATCGAGCTCGACAACGCCACCGAGCGAGATCACCGCCGTCTCGCTGGTGCCGCCACCGATGTCGATCACCATGTTTCCGACCGGTTCGTCAATCGGCAGGTTCGCACCGATGGCGGCAGCCATCGGCTGCTCGAGCAGCTGCGCATCAGACGCCCCGGCGCGGCGCGCCGCATCGGTGACCGCCCGCCGCTCCACTTCGGTGATCGCCGACGGAACGCAAATGATCACCTTCGGCCTGGTGAACCTCGACACCCCGACGCGCTGCAGCAGCAGGCGAATCATGCGTTCGGTGATGTCGAAGTCGGTGATTGCCCCGCCCCGAAGCGGACGCACCGCGGCGATGTAGCTGGGGGTGCGGCCGATCATGCTGAGGGCGTCGTGGCCGGTGGCGAGCACCTCGCCTGTCTGCCGGTTGACCGCGATCACGGTCGGCTCGTTCAGCACGATGCCGCGGCCCTGCATGTAGACGAGAGTGTTCGCGGTGCCGAGGTCGATCGCGAGGTCGCGCGCCATCAGTGGTCCCTCCTGTCGCGACGTTCCGCGGCGTAGCCCGACTGCACTGACGTGCGGCGCGCCTCCGGAGAGAGCGCGTCAATATGGCGGCGGAAACTTGCGATACCGTCGTCGATGCGCGCACGACGGTTGTCGAGCCACACGAGAACGAGCAGCGCAGTGCCGCTGATTGCGGCGAGCACGGTGAACATCACCGTGAAGAACGAGGCGGCGATCACGTTCCCGAGCCCACCTGGTCGGGTCGAGTGATTTCCTTGGCGCCGGTTCCCCAGTCGTCTCCCCCGCTCCACGATTCTTTCTTCCAGATCGGCGCCGACTCCTTGAGCGCGTCGATCGCGAACCGTGCGGCCTCGAATGCAACGGGGCGGTGGGCCGACGACACGGCCACCACGACCGACACTTCGCCGAGTGCGAGGTCGCCGGTGCGGTGGAGCAAGGCGATCCGCGCGGCACCGGGGTGACGCTTCCTGGTCTCTGAGGCGATGCGTTCGAATACCGGTTGAACCGCCTCCGAATAGGCCTCGTAGTGCAACGCAGTCACTCCGTCTCGGCCCTCGGCGTGGTCGCGGACCGTACCCGTGAAGACGACCACGGCACCGCAGTCATGTCGGACAGCCCAGTCGTGCACCGAGCCGACGGGGAGAACGTCCGGTGTCAATTCGAACCAGTCTTCTCCTGTGACGGGGGCGGGCATGCTCAGAGCGTACTCTCGGCCACCAGCCGACACCCTCGAACCGAACGCCGGAACTATCGTTCCGATCTTGTGAAGGGCGACGAATTCGACGGTGCCGGCAGCAGTCCGATTCCTCCCCACGAACGCGGCTGGCGACATCCGGCCGAGGTCGCGCACGAGTCGCGCGCGGCGTTCATGCGAGAGTCGGCGCCACCTCCGCTCAGCAGACGCACGACGGCGATTGTCGCCGGCGGGAGCTTGGTTGCGTCTGCAGTACTTATCGCTCTCACCCTGCCGCGCGGCGTCGACGACGAGCCCACGGCCGCCGAGACGGTGGCCACCGTGGTCAAGGGTTCTCGCACGGAGTCCCACTTGGTGCGCCTCGACGGCCGCGACTTCGGTGCACTTCCCGTCGGCGACGGGGTGTTCGTGACGTCGGCCAGCGCCGTCGGTGACGGCGATTCGGCCGAGATCCTCTCGTCGGGGACCAATGGATCGCTCGCCGCGACGGTCATCGGCACCGATGAGCGACTCGGCATCGCTGTGCTTCGCGCCGAACCCGGCGACGCAGTGACCGTCTCGACGGGCAACATCTTGTCGTCGCTGCCCGCGGCGATGATGCCCGAACCCGGCATGCGCGTCGTGCATCCGCACGACGGATCGGAAGTGAACTGTCACCCGTCGATTGCTCTGACCGCCACCGTCGACGACGATTTGGCACCCGTCACGGTCGACATTCCGATCAAAGGTGCCGCCATCGTCACCGATGCGTGGGGCACCCCTCTCGGCATCGTTGTCGACCGCCCGGGAGGTCACCAAATGATCTCGGGTGCGGCCCTCGAAGACATCGTCGGCTCGGCCTCGGCACTGCTCGGATCAACCGAGTCGTAGCGGCATGCCGCGGTGCCGAGCACCCGTAGCCTGAGTCCATGTCAGACGACGACTCGGTGCCGCGCAATCCGTTCGAGGGAATGCCGTTCTTCGCCGACATGATGCGGGCGATGGCCGCCCAGGGTCCGCTCAACTGGGACCTCGCGACGCAGTTCGCCGCGCTCGGCGCTCGTGGAGACGATCCCGACCCCGATCCGTCACCGACAGACCGCCTGGAATGGAACCGGCTCGCAGAAATCGCTGATATGCGCGTGCGCGACACGATCGGTGCCGCCGTCGACGACTCACCTCGCACTCCCGAGGTGCTGACCGTGACCCGCGCCGCCTGGGCGCATCGCACTCTCGGCGACATGCGACCCGTGTTCAACGATCTCGCGGCGGCTCTCTCGCGTGGTCCGGCCGCCGGTTCCGCAGAACCAGATGACCCGATGTCGGCAATGCTAGGCAATCTCACCTCGATGATCGCCCCGGCAATGATCGGAATGTCGATCGGATCGATGGTGGGCGCGCTCGCACGGCACGCGTTCGGCCAGTACGACCTTCCTCTGCCCCGGCCGTCGTCGCGAGAGTTGCTCGTCATCGATTCGTCGGTGTCGCGCTTCGCCGACGAATGGTCGATCGCGCGCGACGACCTGCGCATGTGGGTTCTGGTGCACGAGCTCGCCTCCCATTCCGTTCTCGCAACCCCCGCTGCCGTCGAGGGTCTCTCGGCGAGCGTCTCGGCGCACGTCGCCGCCTTCCGCCCCGACCCGTCGGCGATTTTCGAGCGCCTCGGCGACCTCGACCCGACAGACCCGTCGGCACTTGCCAGGGCACAAGAGACCCTCAGCGACCCGATGGTGGTGCTCGGTGCCCTCAGGTCACCCGAACAGGAACGCCTTGCGCCGATTCTCGATGCGCGGGTGGCGGCCCTTCAGGGTTACGTCGACTGGGTGGTCGACACCGTCAGCGCACGGCTTCTCGGATCGTCGTCGCCCATCGCCGAGGCAGTTCGCAGGCGTCGCCTGGAATACGGAAACGATGCAACGCTCATCGAGCGGCTGCTCGGTCTCACGCTGTCGCGCGCGCAACTGCACCGCGGTCGAGCGTTCATCGACGGCGTCGTCGAACGCGACGGCGAGTCCGCGCTCACGCTGATGCTCAATGATCCCGAAAGTCTTCCGACCCCGAACGAGGTCGACGCTCCTGGTTTGTGGCTCGCCCGCCTCGAAGTGCAGTGACCGAGCCCCGTCGGTAGGCCACGGCACCGAGCCCGCCGATCACTGCGACCATCGCGAACCCGAACCATCCGGGCGGGCTGAGCACCACAGGCACCAATCCACCCACGACCCACGCGAGCTGGTTGTGCGTCTCGAAACGCGCGAAGGCTCGTCCACGGTTCGCATCGGGTGCACCCTCTTGCACGGTCGCCTCGAACGCGAGGCGACCCATCGCGGCCGCGGCGTTGACCACTGCGGCAAGTGTGACTCCCGCGAGGACCCGGTTCCACCAGGCCGCCCCGACCCCCGCCACAGCGACTGCAACGAGCGCCATCAGCAGCATCGTCTCGTGGCGGGCCACTTTCTTGACCCGCGGCGCCGACAGGTTCGCCCCCATTGTTGCGATGCTGGAGGCCGCGATCGCGAGGCCGAACCACGCGGTACCGGCGATCTCGCTGCGCAACCAGAAAGCAAGATGAAAGAACATGAATCCGACGGCAGCTCGCAGGGTGCGCATTGCGATGGCCGCAGACACCACCTCGGGTGAATGGAGCTCCTGCTGCTCCAGCCGGCCGGCGGGTCTGTCCGCGATCACGGTGCGCGGCAACCGCCGCGCATTCGCCGCGGCCCCGAGGAACGCAACCGCCCCGAGGAACAGTGCGGCCCGGGCATCGATCAACTGCAGCAGCGCCGCAACCGGTGCCACCGCGAACCCTGCGACGCCGGCGACAACACCGAGACGAGAGTTCGCCTCGACAAGTTGAGCGGGATCGGTGACGGTGACGGGCACCAGTGCCGACTTCGAGATCGCATAGGTCTTTCCGAGAATCAGCGCCGCGAACGCAATCGGGAACAAAGTCAGCGAATCGAGCGTGAACGCCATCGCAACGAGAACCGAGGCTCTCAACACCGAGACGATGGTGGCAACCATTCGCTGCCCACCCCGCATGCGATCGATGACCGGTCCGATCAGTGGAGCCACGACGATGAACGGCGCCATACTGACCGCGAGGAACAACACGACCCTCGAACGCGCCGCGTCGGGACTGATCGAGAGAAAGAGCGAATCGGCCAGCGCGATCGCCATCGACGCATCGCCAGCGACGGTGAGTGCGTGGACTCTCTTCAGGCGCTCGAAGGGCGACGGAGGAGGGAGACCGGGGCCTCGCTCTCGTCCGGCACGCGTCACGCGCCGATGTTATGCGCCCGGGTTCTTCTCGTACTTGTATCCGAGCCCGCGGATCGTCACGATGCGCGCGGGATTCGTCGGGTCTGGTTCGATCTTCGAGCGCAGGCGCTTGATGTGCACGTCGAGGGTCTTCGTGTCGCCGACATAATCGCTCCCCCACACGCGGTCGATGAGCGTCTCACGGGGCAGCACTCGACCGGCGTTGGCGAGCAGGATGTGGAGCAGTTCGAACTCCTTGAGGGGTAGCTTCACCGATTCACCCCGCACCACCACCAGGTGCTGATCGGGGTCGAGCCCGACGTCGCCCACTTCGAGCGAGCCCGACGACAACTCTCCGCCTTTTTCCTGGGTCCCGCGGCGCAGCACCGCGCGCATTCGGGCGGTCAACTCGCGCAGGCGATACGGCTTGGTGACGTAGTCGTCGGCGCCGACCTCGAGCCCGACCACGGTGTCGATCTCGCTCCCCTTCGCCGTCACCATGATGATCGGCGTGGTGGTCTTCTTGCGGAGGGCCCGACAGACGTCGATGCCCGACATCTTCGGCAGCATCACGTCCAGCAGGATCAGATCGGGCTTGACAATGTCGAACATCTCGAGCGCCTGCATGCCGTCGCGCGCAATCTCGACGCGGTACCCCTCGCGTCGCAAACCCACTTGCAGCGCCTCGATAAACGATTCCTCGTCCTCGACCACCAGCACCGTCGGACTAACCATTGACATCACCGCGTTCATTGCTGTTCATCATGGGGGCAGCAACCACGGCCTTGCGAGGCAATGTGACTGTGAACGTCGAACCTTCACCTTCGCGAGAGGTCACGTTCACCTCCCCGCCATGATTGGTCACGATGTGGCGAACGATTGACAGTCCTAGCCCGGTTCCCCCGGTGGTGCGGCTGCGGGCCCGGTCTACCCGGTAGAAACGCTCGAACACCCGGTCGAGACTCGCTGCCGGAATACCGATCCCCTGGTCGCGCACTTCGACAGCCACCGAGTTCGGCAACGACTCCACCGAAATGGTCACCTTCCCCCCGTCGAGTGAGTATTTCACGGCGTTTTCAACCAGGTTAGACAGTGCCGAGGTCAGTTGATGCGGGTCCCCGTCGACCGTGGCATCTTCCCCGCGCGGGGGAACAACCTCGATCGCCACGCCGGAGCGCGAGGCCAGCTCGGCAAAGCGACCGGCAATGTCGTCCACGAGTGCGTCAAGGTCGACCCTGACGGCCAGAAGATCTCCTCCCATCTCGATGCGAGAGAGCTCCAGCAGATCGTCGATCGTGCGCGACATTCGGACGGTCTCGTCGATCATTCGCCGCACGAGGCGCAGCACGACCTCGTCGTCGGTCTCGCCCTCGATCGTCTCGGCCAGCACCGACACTGCACCGACGGGGGTGCGCAGCTCGTGGCTCACGTTCGCCACGAAGTCGGTGCGCACGGCATCAATGCGCGAACGCGCACTGATGTCTTCCACGGTGGTGATCACCCCGCCGTCGGGGAGCGGCGATGCCCGAACGACGAACACAGTTGCGGGCGGCCCGGCGAGCTTCACTTCTTCCTCGATCGCTGCACCGTCGCGTGCCCGGGTCACCAGCCGCCGCACCGTCGCATCGACAAGCACGTTGCCGTGCGTCTGGCCGGTGCCGACGGTGGCGGCCCTGTTTCGGAACACCTCGACTCCGCGAGTGTCGAACACGACGACACCGAGCGGCAGCGCATCGAGCGCGGTGCCCACCTGCCCGGCAGTCGTGGCTGGCTCGTCAACCGCGGGCTCATCCGCCTGCGGCACCGCACTCTTCGCGGTGTGCGCACCGGCCGCTCCCCGTCGCGCGAGGACAACCGCAACAACGACAGCTCCTGTCGCGACTCCGAGAAGAAACCACAGCATCGGCGAGGAGCAATCTGCTCAGCGACCGGCAGGTCCCTCGAAGCCCTCGATGTAGGGCAAGCCGTCCGTGTCGTCTTCGGGGCGGCGCTGGGCATAACGCTCGGCACCCTTGTGCTCGGGCATCCAGCCGTTGACCAGATACCGCACTCGCTCGCCGATGTTCACCGCATGGTCGCCGATGCGCTCGTAGAACCGGGCGACCATCGCCATCTGGATCGCCACCTGCAGATCAATGCTCGCATCGGCATGGTTCTCGAAAATCGAGCGCACGAACTCTCGCTGGAGTCCGTCGAGGAATGAATCCATGTCGTCGATCGCCGCAGCTTTGGCCGCGTCACTCTGCTGAAAGGCCTCGAGCGAGGCCGTGAAGAGCTGCTGGGCCTGCTCTCCCATGCGTGACACGAGACCGCGCATGCGCGGGTCGAGTTCGTGCCCGTAGATGCGCCGGGCCGCCTTGGCAATGTTGACGCACAGATCGGCCGAGCGCTCGATCTCCCCGATCATTTTCACGATCGCCACCAACTGGCGCAGGTCGCCGGCAACGGGAGCCTGCAGGGCAAGCAGCTGGTAGCAGCGCTCCTCCAACTCGATCGACAGGGCATCAATTTCGTCGTCGTCGCGGATCAGCAAATCTGCCTGTTCGAGGTCGCCCTCGAGCAGAACGTGCGTGGCGCGCGGGATTGCCTCGATCACCGCCGCCGCGAGTCGCGCCAATTGTGTGCGGACATCGTCGAGTTCGTGGTGGAACGACTTCCTCAGTTCGTCCATCAGCCGAACCTCCCTGTGATGTAGGCCTCTGTTCTCTCGTCGTCGGGACGTGAGAAGAGTTTCTGGGTCGAATTGAACTCGACGAGAACACCGGCCCGGCGGTCACCCGACGACTCGGTCTCCGTCGTGAAGAACGCGGTGCTGTCGGAGACCCGCGCCGCCTGCTGCATGTTGTGGGTCACGATGATGATCGTGTACTCCTTTTTGATCTCCTGCATGAGATCCTCGATGCGGGCCGTCGCAATCGGGTCGAGGGCCGAACACGGCTCGTCCATGAGCAACACCTCGGGCTCGATCGCGATCGACCGGGCAATGCACAGTCTCTGCTGCTGACCGCCGGAGAGACCCATCGCCGAGGTGTCGAGACGATCCTTCACCTCGTCCCACAGGGCCGCACCGCGCAACGACTTCTCGACAAGGTCGGCGATCTCCGAGCGCTTGCGCACGCCGTTCACCCGAGGGCCGTAGGCGATGTTGTCGTAGATGCTCTTCGGGAACGGGTTCGGCTTCTGGAATACCATGCCGATGCGGCGACGGACCTCCCCCGCGTCGGCCTCCGGGCCGTAGAGGTCGATGCCGTGATACTCCACGCGCCCCTCCACGCGCGCCCCCGGAATCAGATCATTCATGCGGTTGAAGCAGCGCAGCACGGTCGACTTGCCACAACCCGACGGTCCGATGAACGCCGTGATCTCGCTGCGCTTGATGTACATGGTGACGTCGCGAACCGCGCGAAAGTCGCCGTAGAACACCTGCAGATCTTCGGTCGTGAGCACGACGTCATCTGTGGCCCCTTGCTCGACTGTCGATTGTTCCACCTCTGTGTCAGTTCCGTCTGCGGCCCTGATGTCCGTGATCTCTGTCGTCATGGGGTCACCACCTCTTCTGGAATTTGTTGCGCAGCAGGATCGCCGCGGCGTTCATTGCGAGCAGGAGAAAGAGCAGCACGATGATCGATGCCGCGGCGACCGGGCGGAAGTCCTGCTTGGCGCTGCTGATATAGGAGAAAATCTGGATCGGCAGCACGGTGTACTGGCTGTCAAGACCGGTCGGGTTGAACGTGATGAACGTGAGCGCACCGAGCATCAGCAACGGCGCAGACTCGCCCAGTGCGCGCGACACCGACAGGATCGTGCCCGTCATGATGCCCGGGAAGGCGTTGGGAAGCACTTGCTTCTGAATCGTCTGCCACTTGGTCGCACCGAGCGCGAGCGAACCCTGACGCAGCGAGTCGGGCACCGCCTTGATCGCCTCGCGCGCGACGATCACGATCGTCGGCAGGACCAGCATCGTCAGCACGAGAGACGCGGTGATCACCGTCGACCCGAGCCCGAGCGGACCTCGCTTGATGAATGCAAGACCGAGAATGCCGAATACCACCGACGGCACCGCTGCGAGGTTTTGCACGTTCAACTCGATCAAGCGGTTGT
>JBMTOT010000013.1:0-34740 GCA_049442935.1 Ilumatobacteraceae bacterium
CGGCGACCTGCCGCGCGGTGTGTGGGGCGGGAAGGTACGGAAGGCAACCCGACATTCCCAGTCGGGTCAGTGGGAACTATTTCGCCGCCTACCTCGTCACAGAGACCGTGACGTAATGGAGGACTACTGTGATCACAATGAAAAATGTTCGGTTCAAAGCATCAGTTCTTGTAGTGGCATCGCTTGCCCTGGGCGCCTGCGGAACCGGTACGGAGTCAAGCGCGCCGGCCGGGGGCGACGGACGCAACACAGCCCGCCGTGGCGACAACGGTCTGCCTTACATCGGCCACTCGCCGAACCTGACCGGTATCGCCGTAGACCCGCAGACCGGTACGCCGTGGATCTCGTCAAGTCAGCAGATCTCGCGCGGGCTCATCACCGGTGGAATTGCAAAGCTCGATGAGAGCAACGGGGTGTGGTCCGTCGACTCCACCTTCCCGCGCGTCAACGGATCTGTCTCGGCCATCGATGTCGATCCAGACAGTGGCGAGGTGTTCGTCGGCGGCAATTTTGTGATCGAGTCAGACACGTTGGTCAAAAACATCGCCGGCATCAAGCGAGATGGCTCGGTCAACGATCTTGGCGGAATCAGCCTCAACGCACCCGTTCTTGACGTGGAGGTCCAGGGCTTCGACGTGTACCTCGCAGGTGGCTTCAGGACCGTCATCGCGCGCCGCTTGTCGGGCACCGTGGCAACAGGTCTCGTGTCGTACAACCGTGGCACGGGAGTCGTCCGCAGAATCCAACTTCCAGGGAAGTCTGAGTTCACGACGGCGGTGGAGAATGTGATCGTTCACGACTCGGGCCCGGCGACACTCGCGGCGCTGCACATTCGAGACCGATCGACGAACACCTGGGCAATCGAGACGTACAACTTGGACACACTCGAGATGATTGGCCTACGCGGCCGCAGCTCCCAACGGATCCCGTTTGCAGACCTTGGCAACGGCATCTTCGCCTACTCGGTTCCCGGGACAGGAAGAATCACTTTCGAGAACCTTGTCACCGGTGCTGAGATCGGATTCTTCAACCTGCCGTCGACGCAACAACTCAACGGCATCGTGTCGACTGGATCTGCACTTCGACTGTGGGTCACCGAGGGAGGTGGCAGATGGCGATTCGTCGACCTCGACCCTCAGACTCGCCAGGTGATCGGCATCCACGCTCTGCGCACCTTCGGAGAGTTCGACAACGTCTCGAGCAGCGCCAACATGCTGTGGGCATCGGGTGACCGAACCCTGATGTCGAACGGTGAGCTCTTCGTGGCACGACGATTGGGTGGTGGGTTCTTCACCAACAGCGTGTTCACCGTGACGTCAGACGGTGACGCATCCAACAGTTATCTGCTGAACGACGCGGCAGCCACCAGCACCGGATTCGTGGTCGGAGGTTCTTTCGTGACCACTGCGCCCGATCTTCTCGGCAAGACGGTGAAACTCAACGAGGCCAACGACGCCGAGACCCCGGGCGTGGAAATTCGTGATGCGTCGAGCCCGGCATGGGATCAACCTCGAGTCGTCGCCGCAACACCTTTAGGACTGGTCGCCCGCACCTCGAGCAAGATTCTTCTCTACCGGCCCGGCACGACGTCAGATCCGGTCACGGTTGCGACCGCCGAAGGTAACGACACCCAGTATGGGTGCGGGTTGAACATCGGTGACGTGGAGTGGATGGCAGGAAAGCTCTTCGTCGCCGGGTGCTGGGCAACGTTGACCGTCGGCTCAACCGAGACGCCCAGAAATGCAGTCTCAATTGACCTCGCGAACTTGTCGCTCGTCGGCAGATTCGACGTCGGAAACGCGGTTCAGATTGCCGCCCTCGATCGCGCCGACACGAGAGTCGCGGTGATCTCGAGAGTCACGACAAATGCAAATCAGTACACAATGAAACACTTTCTCCAGTCGGGTGCATCGGCACCGGGGACTGCCAGATCAATTCAGGGAGACGTCAAAGACCTGGTGCCCGTTGGCACGTCGACATTTGTGGTCGGCGGGTGGCATTTGTCGCTCGACTCCAAACTGCCGACCAGCCCCCTGTGGCAAGTCGACCCCTACGTGAGGACACAAGACGAACCAGGAACGAATCCGCGCGATCGACAGATCACGTGGGTGACGCGGCCGATCAACTCGATGCTCGCAGTCAATGATCCGGCGTTCGGCTACCGCCTCTACATCGGAATGAATGCTTTCCCGCGCTCAGACAACCGTGGGTTCGAGCCCACCCTGGTCGCCGCCAACGGCAGACTCGAAAACATCTCAGGTCTCGAGGTCATCACCTCTGCTGCTGTCCGCGACATTGCCGGAACCGGTGAAACCCTGTGGCTCGCGGGTGACTTCCAGACCATCACGGTCGACGGCGCCGTCTTCCAGGCCTCCGGTGTCTCTGGATTCACAAACTTCTCGAACAGAGAATTGATCACCCGGCCGCTCACGCCTGTCGCGGAGAACCCGACGCTGATCGAAAATCCCTCTGGGGAACCAGACAGCGGTGACGGCACCACGGAGCCGGCACCGGTCGAAGAGCCGGAGACACCCGTCGCGGCACTTCCCGTACCTGCCGCCTCGCAGCCGCCTCTCCCCACCTCGGGAACGCCCGCTGCAGGCGAGTTCGCATTCGACAATGGCGAGTCGACCACCCGTGCCGTTGTCGACCAAGGCGGAACCATCTCGCTTGAACCAGCCGTCGACCCCGGCCGACCGATGGTCACGAAGGTCACTCCCGGCTCGCGCACGGTTCGCGTCGCGTACACACCCGTGAACGGAACGAACACATACAAGGTGATCGCCATCTCGGGCAAGACAACCAAGACCTGCCGCACGACGACACTTGCCTGCACGGTGAAGAAGCTCGACCCGTGGCGCAAGTGGACCTTCCAAGTGGAAGCCACCGGCAACTTCGGGGTCGCGACGTCGGACTACTCGCCGTCGATGAAGCCGTTCGTCAAGGTGAAGAAGGGCTCGTCGCCCCGACTCACGAGCATCGTGAAGCCCGGTGCGAAGGGCAAGGCAACCTGGAGAGCCAGCGGCGCCTGCAAGGTGTCGGGGTCGAAGTTGACCACTCCGAAGCGCGCCGTGCGCTGCACGCTTCGGGTCAAGGCCGGCAAGACGACGCGCACCGTGTCAATCCGCGTCAACTGAGTCATCGAGGCCTACGGGCTGCGGAGCACACCGCTCCGCAGCCCGTAGCCTTTGGCTCATGAGCCAGGCACCGACGACGCTCCCCGCGGCGAACGACCCGTGTTGGTGCGGGTCAGGACGCAAATACAAGCGCTGCCACAAGGGCACTGAAGGCCGCATTCAGCCAGGCATCGTCTCCCCCATGCGCACAGTGCCTCCGCACATCGCCAAGCCTCCCTATGCAGAGACCGGCGAGGTGCCCCGCTACAACGAAGCCCGCGTGAAGACCCCCGATGTCATCGAGCGCATGCGAGAGTCGGGTCGCGTCGCCGCAGACATTCTGTGCCGTGCAGGCGAGATGGTCGCACCCGGGGTCACCACCGAAGAGATCGACATCTTCGTGCATGAGGCCTGCATCGCCGCCGGTGGCTACCCCAGTCCGCTCAACTACCACGGTTTTCCGAAGAGCGTCTGCACGAGCGTGAACGAAGTCATCTGCCACGGCATTCCAGACTCGCGCGCCCTCGTCGACGGCGACATCGTGAACATCGACGTCACCATCTGGTTGAACGGTGTCCACGGCGACACGAACGCCACGTTCGCAGTCGGCAACATCAGCGACGAGGACCGCCACCTCATGGCCGTCACAGAAGAGTGCATGTGGCACGGCATCGAGACCGTGAAGCCGGGAGTGGCGATCAACGAGATCGGCCGTGCCATCGAGTCGCACGCAAAGAAACACAAGATGGGCGTCGTGCGTGCCTTCATCGGCCACGGCATCGGCGAGAACTTCCACACCGACATCCAGGTGATGCACTACTACGACCCGCGCAACACGATGATTCTGCGCGAGGGCATGACATTCACCATCGAACCGATGATCTCTCTCGGAAGTTGGCAGCACCGCATGTGGGACGACGACTGGACTGCCGTCACTTCAGACGGCAGCCGCACCGCGCAGTATGAGCACACCATGGTGGTCACCGCCGACGGTGTGGAGATTCTCACTGGCGGACCGGGCGCGGTGTCGCCGTCTGCGCCTTGGAACCGTTGAGGTTCGCCGTTCACCTTTGCATCGGGCACGGCGCGCCCGTAGCGTTTCGCAGGTGATCGACCCGGCCGATTCGCAGAGATACCTGTCGTTCGACCGCGACGAATGGGCCGTGCTGCGCGCCGCGACTCCGCTCACGATACGCGAGCGCGACCTCGAGTTGCTGCGCGGCATCAACGACAAGATCGACCTCGACGAGGTGAAGGCCGTCTACCTGCCGTTGTCGCGTCTCCTCAACCTGTACGTGAGCGCGACCCAGAACCTGCACAAGGTCTCGGCAACATTCCTCGGTGCAATGGCCCCGAAGGTGCCGTATGTGATCGGCATCGCCGGATCTGTTGCCGTCGGCAAGAGCACGTTCGCGAGAATTCTCCAGGCCCTGCTCGCCCGCTGGCCCGAGCACCCGAAGGTCGACCTCGTCACCACCGACGGTTTCCTGTTTCCGAACAGAGTGCTGGAAGACCGTGGCATCATGAACCGCAAGGGCTTTCCCGAAAGCTACGACACGAAATCGCTGCTGGAATTCCTGCGTGACGTGAAGAGCGGAGCGCCAGAGGTGCGCTCGCCCGTCTACAGCCACGTCGTCTACGACATCGTCGAGGGCGAGTCGGTCGACATTCGCCAACCAGACATCCTCATTCTCGAGGGGCTGAACGTGCTGCAGGTGGGCGACGAGTCGAACGAGTTCGTGTCGGACTACTTCGACTTCTCTATCTACGTCGACGCCGACGAAAACGACATCGAATCGTGGTATGTCGACCGGTTTCGCACACTGCGAGAGACCATCTTTCGCGACCCGAACAGCTTCTTCCAAATGTATGCGCACCTCACCGACGACGAGGCGGTGCAGGTCGCGCGCACCATCTGGAGCGAGATCAACGGCAAGAACCTGGTTGAGAACATCGAGCCGACCAAATCTCGCGCATCCTTGATCGTGCAGAAGGGCCGCGACCACCGAGTCACCGGCGTGCAGTTGCGCCGCCTCTGACCCTGCCGCGTCAGCGGTGCAGAGCGTTCAGGTAGTTGTAGACGGTGATGCGCGATACGCCCATCGCATCGGCCACATCTTCCACTGCGCGGCGCAGGATGAACGCACCCCGCTGATCGAGCAGGCGAACGGCCAACTGCTTGTCGGAGCGTGACAACTCGGGCAGCGGACCACCCAGCTCTTTCTCGACCTGGGCGATGATTCGGTCGAGCGCTCCGTGAAGTTTCGGCAGACGAACAGCGGCGACGATCTCGCCCTCCCACTCGAGTGCGACGTCGTTGATGCGCGCCTCGTCCACGGTGATGAGCTGTGCCCCGAGTGCGTCGAGCACCGGACGCACAGCCGCGAACAAGGGGTGGTCGTCGGGGAGCATCACTGAACCTCTGTGTTCACGGCGACCCGCGTGGCACCGTGGGCATGTGCCACCGTCACGATGATGCCCATTGCCTCTGCGAGACGTTCGGGGGACACCAAAAAAGACGACCCGAACGGGCCGATCTCAACGGCCAGCCCGAGGGCCTCGAGTGCGGCCACCGTTCGCGTCACGCGCTCGGGCGGCTCACCCTCGGCGAAGGGCTCAATGGTGAACTCGACCTTGATCACGTCCGGAAGCCTAAGAGTCAGGGAAGGAAACGACTCAGGGCGCGCCGCGGGACGGGCTCACCCGAGACGCGGCAGAACGCGCGGCAACACCAGCGCCACAGAATCAGGCAGGAAGTTCTTGGCGCCGAGCCAGTCGTTCATGTCGTCGGGACGCACCCAGTGGGCTTCGGTCACCTCGCCGTCGGCGAAGCGAAAGGGGCCGTCGGTGCGGCACATGAACACGGCCGCCACGAGCGAAACCTCGTCGTCGACGTACGCACCGCGCGCGACAAGTTCCACCGCCGCCCGCTCCACTCCGATCTCCTCGTTCACTTCGCGAACGGCAGCGTCGTGCCATGTCTCGCCCGGAGCGCACACTCCACCGATGGCAACATCCCACCAGCCGGGCCACACGTCCTTCGTGTCGGCACGCCGGTGCACGAGGAGTTGCCCGTCGTTCGAGACCACGGCCACGAAGACGGACCTGTGCCGCAGGTGCCTCTCTCGCATCTCACGCCTCGACACGAGCCCCGTCACGGCGCCGAATCGGTCAACCTGCTCCACCATTTCATCGGGGGAGTTCTCCGGATGCGCGGCAGACGGGTGCTCCATGCGGCTGTGCCTACCATGTCTCATGAGCAAAAACGCCGTCACCACCGAGGGCGCCCGCGAGGAGCACGGCGACCCGACCGGGATTCTCGAGCAGGTCGAAGAAGTCTTCGCCGAGTCGATCTCGCTTCGCCGCGACCTTCACCGTTGGCCGGAGATCGGCAATCACATTCCTCGCACTCGTGAGCGGGTCCTCGAGGCGCTGGACGGTCTTCCGCTCGACATCACTCTGCATGAGACGACGAGCGGCATCGCCGCCATGTTGACCGGCGACAAGCCCGGGCCGACAGTTCTCTTGCGCGCCGACATGGACGCATTGCCGATGCCCGAGGACACCGGCATCGACTTCGCATCCGAGGTTGAGAACGCCATGCACGCATGCGGCCACGACACGCACACGTCGATGCTCGTGGGCGCGGCCCGCATTCTCTCGACGCGAAAGGCCGACATTCCCGGTCGGGTGCTCTTCATGTTCCAGCCAGGTGAAGAGGGGTGGAATGGCGCGTCGGAGATGTTGAACGAGGGTCTTCTCGAGGTGGGAGACGACTCACCGGTCACCGGCGCATTTGCCATTCACGTCGCATCGAACATCCCCGGAGGATTCTTCGGCCTCAAGCCCGGTCCGCTCATGGCATCGAGCGACTCAATGGAGATCGTCGTGACCGGCAAAGGCGGCCACGGAAGTGCGCCCCACTTCACGCTCGATCCCGTTCCGGTCGCATGCGAGATCGTGCAGGCACTGCAAACCATGGTGACGCGACGCATCGACGTGTTCGACCCCGGTGTCGTGACTGTCACGCAGATTCACACTGGCACCGCGAGCAACGTCATCCCCGAGACAGCCTTCATCAACGGCACCATTCGTGCACTCAGCGAGAAGACGCGGCAGAAACTGCATGACGGCATTCGCCGCGTGGCAGAGGGTGTCGTCGCCGCCCACGAGATGGAGGTCGAGGTGACCGTGAACCTCGGCTACGACGTCACCGTCAACGACGCCGACTACGCGACATTCACCGCAGATGTCGCCACGGCCCTCGCGGGTGACCGCAATGTTCGGATCATGGAAAACCCGGTGATGGGCGCCGAAGACTTCAGTTACGTGCTGAACCGCGTGCCGGGAGCCATGACATTCCTCGGCCTGATGCCGGAGGGAATGGACATCATGAAGGCGGCACCAAACCACTCGAACCGAGCAATCTACGAAGAGACGCACATGCGTCGAGGCATAGCACTGTACGCATCGATGGCGCTTCGCCATCTCGGCGTCCCGCTCGGCTGATGCTGTACTCGTCATCGAACGTTCGCGACTGGATCGCGGAGAATTGGAGCGATGACATCACTCTCCGAGAGTGGTGGGTGCGAATGGCCCGGTCGAAGATGTCGTTCCCGTCATGGCCGAGCGAGTGGCACGGCGGGGGCGCCGGGCACAAGGAGTCGAAAACCGTCGCAGATGCACTCGATGAGGCGAGGGTGATCGGTCCACCGACGGGGCTCGGAATCCTCATGGGGGCTCCAATCCTCTTCACGCGCGGAAACGACGACCAGCGACGCCGATTCCTCCCGATGCTCGCCGACGGAACCGAGGGTTGGTGCCAGCTCTTCAGCGAACCGGGAGCTGGCTCCGACCTAGCGAGCCTTGCCTGCAGAGCAGAACGAGACGGCGACGAATGGGTTGTCAACGGCCAGAAGGTGTGGACCTCGGGAGCGCTCCACTCCCGACGCGGAATGCTGGTCGCGCGCACGGACGTCGACCAGCCGAAGCACCGGGGGATGACCTACTTCATCATCGACATGAATCAGCCAGGCGTTGAGGTCAGGCCGATCAAGCAGATGAACGGAAAGTCACACTTCAACGAGGTGTTCTTCACTGACGCTCGCGTCGCCGACGCAGACAGAATCGGCGAGGTCAACGACGGCTGGTCTGTCACGGCGGCGACACTCAGTTTCGAAAGATCGGGGCTCTCGACTCACGTCACCGGAGGGCTGAAGGTGAGCGCGGGAGAAGAGGCTGGGCTTCTCGACAGAGCAGTCGGCGAGATCGTCAGAGAGACTCTCGACCGACACGAACTGCCAGATGAGTACGGAGGGCTCTCCTCCACACTGTCGGAGTTGCCAACGAGACTCACTGCCATCCAACGAATGGACATGGCCCGTCTCGTCATGCATGAATCCATCGCCCGTTACACGGCGCAGCGAATCGCCTCAGATGCGGGGAACGGTCGGAGTCCCGGACCAGAATCCTCCACCGCAAAACTGTGGTGGACAGAGGGACTTCGTATCTCCCGCGATCTCGGCATGGATCTACTCGGGGCAGATGGTCTGCTCACCTCGTCGGACACCCCCGGGGGCGGCACCGTCCAACACTTCTTTCTCTCGATGCCATCGGCGTCGATCGCGGGTGGAAGCGACGAGGTGCAGAGAAACATCATCGGCGAGCGTGCACTCGGGCTGCCACGCGACGTCCAGCCAGACCCGTCGACCCCATTCCGCGACATTCCGAGGAGTTGACGACGGTGACGAGACTGACCACGGGTCTTCGCGCGCCGCGAAACCTCTCAGCCGATGCGAAAGGCAGCATTCACGATGACGAGACGGCAACCACGCTCGGCTTCAGGGCCGGCACGGTCGCCGGCGACATCCATCTGGAACAGTTCGGCGGACTCTGCGTCGAGGCGTTCGGTCACGAGTGGTTCGAACGAGGATGGATCTCGATGCACTTCCTTCAGGCAACCGCTGATCTGGAGCCAGTGGAAGCGTGGCTCGAGGGCACGGGCCAGATACGGGATGCCGGAATGTCCACCCCGGACGGAACGGGAGTGTGCCGCGGAAATGTCGGGATCGGCGATGCTTCCGGTTCGACACTCACCGTGCGCGACAAGCGACCGGCTGACCCGTCAACTATGCGAATGCTGCGCGGCGTAGAGCCTGGAACGTCACTCGACCGCCAGCGCCGCGGACCGAACAAGGACGAGCAGCTGGCCAGAATGCGGACAGGTGCCTCTACCGACCCTTTGTCACTGTACGGAGACAGGTCACCGTGGGGAGGAGGAATCTGCAGCCCACTCACCACGTGCCAATTGCTCGCAGCCGGCGTCACAGATTCGATCGCGGCTGCGGCGCGCGACTTCGTCGGAATGTACGGCGCCATTGAGATTCGTCATCTTGACGGCCCCGTCTTCCTGGATCGGACATACGACATCGAGGGCGAAGTCATCTGCGTGTCGGACAGCCCGAAGACCGAGATTCTCTGGTTCACCACTCGCGCAACGGTGATCGGCCACAACTCTCCGGTCGCCGAGATGACGATGATGACACGTCTTCTGAAGGAGTCATCTCCTCTCTACTCCGGGCAACCCCGACATGAGTGAGGCGCGCCGTTCTTGGCGTGTCAGAATTCAAGCTCAGAGGGGGACAACATGACTGAACTGCACACAGGAACGAACGATCTGATCGGGCGCATCGAGGGGCACGTTGCCGTGCTCTCGTTCAACCGTCCCGACCGACGGAATGCCCTGTCAGAGGGCGTCTACGCGGGATTTGCGGAGGCGTTGCCGCGAATCGCCGCCGATCCCGAGATCAGGGTGGTGATGCTCACCGGCGAGGGCGGCGCCTTCTGTGCCGGAGGCGACGTCAAGGGCATGAATGAACGAAACAAGGGCGCGGGCGCGGCAGGCCAGCCACGCAGCGTCGAGTTCGGGATCGCCGATCTTCGCCGTCGCCAGAACCAGGTCACGATGGCTCTGCGCAACCTCCCGCAGCCTGTCATCGCCGCACTCCCCGGTGCGGCCGCCGGTGCAGGTCTCTCGATCGCCTTGGCGGCAGACGTGCGCATCGCCGCCGAACGAGCGATCGTGATGACGGCATTCGCAAATGTCGGCGCGTCGGGCGACTTCGGCACGTCCTGGTTCCTGCCGCGCATCGTCGGCGAGGCCCGGGCAAAGCACCTCATGTTCACCACACCGCGTCTCACTGCGCGACAGGCACTTGACTTCGGCATCATCAATGACGTGCTGCCCGACGACAATTTCCCGGAGACCGCACTCGCCTGGTGCACCGATCTCGCATCTCGTGCGCCGATCGCGCTGCGCTACATGAAGGAGAACCTCAACCGCGCGCTCGACGTGTCGCTTCAGGCGGCCCTGGATGCCGAAGCCGCGGCGATGGTGCGCACGATGTCGACCGCAGACCACCGCGAGGCCGCGGCCGCGTTCGTCGAAAAGCGGCCTCCCCGCTTCAGCGGTTCCTGATCACTGAGGTTCGCGCGGCAAGCCGAGGGCTCTCTCGCCCAGTGTGTTCTTTTGAATCTCATCGGTGCCGCCGCCGAGTGACATGCGCGGCGCATTCAGCACGTGGTACATCCAGAACTCGCCGCCGCGATCTCCCGGTTCGTGCGCGGCTGAACGGCCGAGTGCCATCCGCGCGGCGGCCGCGGCGACCTGCCGTGCCTGCTTCGTTCGCCACAGTTTTCCGATGCTCGGGTGTGCATCTCGGCGACCGAGCCAATCCATGATCTTCTCCCCCGTGTACGCCATGGCGAGTGACTGGCGCACCACATGCTCACCTGAACGGCCGGCAGAGGCCGCAAGATCGATCAGATAATGCACCGGAACCGCCGCCGAGCCGACCGCCTCCCGACGTTCGTCGGCCCCCACCCGGCCGAGCGAACCGCGCTCGTGCGCGAGAAGACCCGTCGCCGCACGCCACCCGTCGTTGACGTCGCCGATCACCCACTCGCGGGGAACCCGTGCGTCGGTGAAGAACACCTCGTTGAACTCTGCCTCTCCGGTCATCTGACGCAGCGGTCGAACCTCGACCCCTTTTTGTCGCATCGGAATGAGCAGCATCGAAATTCCACGATGCCGGGGCGCATCACCCGTGCGCGCGAGCAGCACACCCATGTCGGACATCTGCGCACCGGACGTCCACACCTTCTGCCCGTTCACGACCCATTCATCTCCGTCGAGAACCGCAGTCGTGCGGAGATCGGCGAGGTCGCTGCCGGCGCCAGGTTCGGAGTACAGCTGGCACCAGATGTCGTCGGCCGCAAGAGCGCGGGGCACGAAATACTTCTTCTGCTCTTCGGTCCCGAACTGGAGAATGATCGGCACCGCCATGTTGAGGCCGATCCCGAGGACACCGTCGTCTTTCGGCATGCGACCCCGGGAGAGTTCCTGGAATCGACGTGCTCCATCCGTGATGTCGGTGCGCCCGCCGTACTCTTCGGCGATCCCGAAGCCGACCAGTCGACGCCGGGCCATGTCGGCACGGAGTGCACGCACCCGCATCTCCGGGTCGGGCGGCACCGAGGCCAGCACCGAGTCGAGCGAGACAAAGAATTCCTCGACGTCGCGTTCGAATTCACCGCCCACGTGAAACCACCCCCTGAGTCGCGACTCTAGAGCTTCACTAAGGTCGAGGTGTCATGGCTTCAGACCGAACAACGTCCCCCAGACCACTCGAGGGAATCCGGGTCCTCGACTTCACGCGGGTGCTCTCGGGCCCGCACTGCACGCGCATGCTGTGCGACCTCGGCGCCGACGTGATCAAGATCGAGCCGCCCGACGGCGACCTGACCCGTTTCGCCTACCCCCGGGTCGGCTCGGTGTCGACGTATTTCACGCAACAGAACATCGGCAAGAGCAACATCTCTCTCGACCTGAAGCGCCCCGAAGCCGTCGACATCGTGTTGCGTCTCGCCGCGGTTGCCGATGTGCTCGTCGAGAACTACCGCGGTGGCGTCATGGACAAACTCGGCCTCGGGTGGGATGCCGTTCACGGGGTGAACCCGCGCCTCATCTATGCCTCGATCAGCGGCTACGGCAACACCGGCCCGTGGACCCACCGACGCGCGTACGCCAGTGTCATCAACGCTGAAACCGGCTTGACAGGCATCCAGGCTCGCGCGCACGGAGGACACCTCGGCAACGACCCCCACAGCCACGGCGACGTCTACACCGGCATGGAGACCGCCGCTGCGATTCTCGCCGCACTCTTCCAGCGCACAGCCACCGGCGAGGGTCAGCGGATCGACGTCTCGATGGCCCAGACCATGTTGTACGTGAATGAGCACGCCCAGAGCGAGTTGTTCGACGGGGACGTGAGCGACAACGTGATCCGCTCATTCCAGCCGGGCGACTATCCGGTGCTCACGGTCGGCGACGGAAGAGACGTCTTGATCAGCGGCCATCCTGCAGAGGCAGGCACTTTCAATATGTTCGTCGATGCGCTTGGGCGCGCCGACCTCCTCGATGATCCGCGATTTATCGACGTCGCCTCTCGCAAGAAGAACATCGATGCACTTCTCGACATCATCCGAGCATGGGCCCGCACGTTTCCCGATGCCGAGGCCATGGAGCGCGAGTGCGACCGGGCCGGACTCGCCTTCGGCGTCCTTCGCACAATGCCGGAACTGGTCGCCACCGACTGGGCAGACGAGCGGAAGGTGACCGTCACCGTCGACGACCGGAACGGCGGCGCGTTCCGCATACCGAACGCCCCGTGGGCGTTCTCGGGTTCCGACACGTCAACGAGGGGCGAGAGCAAGTATCGCGGCGAAGACAACGCCCGGGTGCTCACTGAACTCCTCGGCTTGACCGGCGACGAGGTCGCACGCCTCACCGCAGAGGGCGTGCTCTCAGAGCGTCTTCCCCGCCGGTGAGGCGTTCTTCCCGTCGCGAATCAACAGTGACTGCTCCCGCAGCCACATGTGGGCAAGTTGCGTGCGGTTCGTGAGCCCGGCATCTCCCATGATCTTGCTCAGTCTGTTGCGCACCGTTTGTGGAGCCAGACCGATCTGAGATCCGATCTGGCTGTCGGTCATTCCAAGCGCAACGAGCGAGATGATCGAGCGGTCGAGCGCATCCCTGGTTGCAAGAAAGAGCATGTCCGGCGAGGCCGAACTGTCGACCGGTCCTGGCCAGCTGTTCCCCATCATCAGGATGTTTCGCAGCATCTGGTGCACAACCACGGGCTCGAGGTAAACGTCGATCACGCCGTCGAATGCAAGGTCAGCGGCAAGGCGCAGCAACTCTGTGTTCTGCGTGCTCGTCATCAAGACGCACTTCGTGCGGGCACGAACACCTTCCCCGAGGCGACCGACGGCGGACATGAATTCGGCGGCGGTAATCCGTCCACAGATCGCAATGTCGACGTCTCCAGCCGCAAGAAGTTCCGAAATGACATCAACATCGTGACTGACATCGAAATTGGAGATGCCGCCGAGTCGGAGCATCGTCTCGAACCCGGCAACGAGCGACTGCTCGTTGACTATGCCGACGACGCGCATCAGAGACTTTCGTCAGTCGAGGGCAACGCACGCTCACGCGTCATCATCGACTGCTCCCGCAACCAGTAGGTCGCGAGATGGGTGCGGTTGTTCAAGCCGGCATCGGTCATCATCTTGCTGAGTCGGTTGCGCACGGTTTGGGGCGCAAGCTTGATGAACTCAGCAATTTGTTTGTCGGTCATACCGAGGGCAACCTGTTCCACGATGCGTCGATCCGTGGCATCGCGACCCGCAAAGAACATCTGCTCCGCCGACGGCGTGGTCGGAAGGACCGAGATTTCTGCGCTCATCAGCATCAGATTGCGCAGTTGCTGATGAATTGCTGTTCTGTCCTGGTGCATGTCAACGACCCCGTCGAAACCCAGGTCTGCCGCCATTCTCAGCACTTCGTTGTTCTGGTGAGTCACACCGAGAGCACGGCGCACGGTGAGAAATGCCACCGGGTCGAACCGATCACACGCCTTCTCGTAGACACCCACACCTCGTGCTCCAACAAAGACAAGATCGACCGCCCCCGAGTTCACGACTTCTGCGAGCTCCGAATCGTCGTGCACCACGGCGACAATCTGCTCAACCCCGCCTTGGCGCAACACCGCAGACAAGGGTTTGCCAAACACTGGGTCATTGACGACCACCGCAACACGCACAGGACCCCTCAATTCATGCTTCGTTGGATATGAGAACTTACCGAGGGGGTGTCCCCAGTCTGCCCGATAATCACCCCCCCCCCCGAAACATGTGGCGGTCAGGAGATATGTCCCTGCAGAGGAGTTCCTAACTCAGCGGCCCGAGTGGCCGAACCCTCCACCACGGTCGTTGTCGTCGAGTGTCTCGACCTCGCGCCATGTCACCTCTTCGACGCGCTGGATCACCAACTGCGCCACCCGATCCCCGCGACGCACGCGATACGGCCGCGAATGGTCTGTGTTTAGGAGAACAACCATCAGTTCTCCTCGGTAATGGGCGTCGATCAGCCCTGGCGCATTCACCACTGTGACTCCATGATGAAGCGCAAGACCGCTGCGCGGAAGCACGAACCCGGCCCACCCGCGCGGAATGGCGATGGCGATACCTGTCGGCATCAACACCCTTCCGCCTGCCGGGGGGATCATGGCGTCGTGACGCGCATAGAGGTCAGTCCCGGCATCACCTTCGTGGGCCGCACGGGGAAGTGGCAGGTCTTGGTCGAGCCGTGTGAGCGCGATCTCAACCATGAGCAGAAGGCTAGGCGACCCCGGGCAAGGGCCCGAGACCGGTCGCACATTAGATTTTCATCGGTGGAGGGACTGTCGTGCTGATCTGGATGGACCTCGAAATGACCGGTCTTGACCCCGCGCGCCATGTCATTGTGGAAATCGCCACTTTGGTCACCAACGACGACCTCGAGATCGTCGCCGAGGGGCCGAATCTTGTCATTCACCAGCCCGACGAAGCGCTCGCCGAGATGGACGATTTCGTGCGCAACATGCACCGCACGTCGGGGCTTCTCGACAAGATCGCGGCGTCGACCATCTCGAACAACGAAGCCATGCGCCTGACGCTCGAGTTCATCAAGGAACACAGCCCCGAGCCCGGAAAGATTCCCTTGGCCGGGAACTCAATCCGCACCGATCGCTCATTTCTCGCCAAGTACATGCCCGACATCGAGAACTGGTTGCACTATCGCTGCGTCGACGTGTCGACCGTGAAAGAACTTGTCAAGCGCTGGTACCCGAGTGTCGAGCATTCCCGCCCGAGCAACGGCGGACAGTTGCACCGGGCGATGGACGACATTCGCGACAGCGTCGACGAAATGCGGTGGTACCGCGACAAGGTGTTTCTCCCGAGGAACGGTTCGTGAGTCCCGACCGGCCGACCAAGTCGGAACAGCTGCCGGCGAGCAGCGACATCACCGAGGTTGCTCCCGGCGTCGTGCGCACGCAACTCCCGGCCAACATCACCGGCCTCGGCCACGTCAACATGTATGTGCTCGAAGACGACCGCGGAGTCGCCGTGGTCGATCCTGGAATGCCCACAAAAGAGTCGTGGGCGGCCCTCAATGAACGTCTCGCCCAGATCGGCGTGCCGCTCTCGCGCGTGCACACCGTCGTCGTCACCCACAGCCATCCCGACCACTACGGCGGTGCCGAGCGACTGCGGTCCGTGTCGGGCGCCGACGTCGTCACTCATCGTCTCTTCCGCACCTTCTACGACCCGACAGAGCCCGGCGACCTCGACCCCGAGGAAATGGCGATGGCCATGCGCTCGCCGTTCCAGCCCCCACCGTGGGGCGGACCGGCCATGGACGTGCCCTGGAAGAGACGTGTCGTATTGCGGGTCGCGCGAAAGTTTCCGGGTCTCATGAAGGTGCCGCGTCCGTCGGTGCGCCTCGACGAATCAGAGCGCATCCGTCTGGCTGGCCGCGACTGGATGGCGGTGCACACGCCAGGCCACACTCACGACCACCTCTGCCTGTTCGACCCGGAAGAAGGCACCTTGCTTTCGGGCGACCACGTACTGCCCACCATCACCCCGCACATCAGCGGCCTCACCGGGCACGGCGACCCGCTGACTCTCTTCTTCGAATCGCTCGACAAGGTGGGGGCGTTCGCGCGCGACGTCAGGGTTGCGCTTCCCGCTCACGGCACACCCTTCGACGACGTCGGGGGCCGCGTGGAAGCAATCAAGGAACACCACCATGAAAGGTTGCAGAAGCTGCGCGACACCAGCACGGAACTCGGTCGTCCGGCAACCGTCATGGAGTTCGCCGCGCATCTGTTCTCACCTCGCGCACAAGGCGCAATGGCCGACAGCGAGGCCTACGCGCACCTCGAGCATCTGCGGCTGCTCGGCGACATGTCGGTTCGCGAGCGCGACGGTGCGCTCGAGTACGTGCTCACCGACTGAGCGACACGGCTCTCATTCGCCGACCGACCCGCACCACATCGCCGCTCGCACCGAACCGTCGGCGCGCAGCACGACGGTCGCCTCTCCGGAAGTCGCATCGACATGTCTGTCCACGACCGCACCCGGCTCGATCTGAGCGACATGTTCCACCACCGCGCGCAGCGGAGCCCGCACGCTCCGATCAGCCAGGAGTTGTTCTTCAAGCACTTCCCAGTAGGCGGCGTTGTTCATGTGCCCGACGGCATCAAAATCTGAGAACCGCAGCGGCCATGTGTCGACGTTCATGGCGTCGAGGTCGATCGTCGAGGTCTTCAGCAGCAGCTTGGCACCCACGTTTCGTCCGTCAGCCGAGACTCGCAGCACCTCGGCAACGTCGGCCGGCACGCGCGACGGTTGCAACGTGTCGCGATCAACATGAACCCACAACGCGGCCGCGTCGACGAGAGGTTGCCCGTCGAGCGACAACATGCTCGTACGCCGCTCTGCCCAGTGCGAGCCGATTCCCCCGCACCATGTGGCGAGATCGACTTCTTCGAGATAGGTCGGGAATCTGTGCACATCGACCACCGTCCGACGAACGACCCACCAGTGGGGGTCACTCCAGTCACCGTCGCGCGCGTCGTCGTTGGCAATGTCCTGCAGGAACCGCGCGATCGCATCGAGCCGCATGCGGCCGGCTGGTGTTGCATCGCCGAGGCGCACCCGGCGGCGGGTCGTGAACCGACGCCCGTTGCCCGAGAAGGGCTCCATCGGGAATGTGCTGGCGCCCTCTCCGATGGTCACTTTGCCACCCTAGCCAGACCCATGTTTTCCTTGTGGCACAAGGGAAACACCTTCAACCTTGAAATTCGGTTGACGAAGGACCCTGTGTGGTGGTTTCCTAAGAGGCTCATGCGTACGACCACTGCGACCTCGTTTGTGAACACCACGGCCGGTGCCGTGTCGTTTACGCACGTCACAGCGGCTTCGTATGCAGTCACCATGTGGTCGAAGCCGGCTGTGAAGCACCAGAACAAGCGTCACACCCGGCGAGCCCATGGGGTCCTGATCTAACAGAGAAGGACAACCGCCCCAGAGGCCGCCGGGTTCACAACCCGAGCGGCCTTTTTGTTTTCCCCCGACACGGGAAGACCCACCAGAAAGGACACACAGCAATGCACAACAAGATCGACACCACAATTGAAGCCGGCGCGGCCGGAGCATCGTTTCTCGGCACTGACGAGCCGTTGGTGCTCTCGTCGCGTCGCTGCGCCGACGGCAACGGCACCCTCAGCTACCTGTTCTTCTCCGAGGAATGGGTCGACGTTCAGCGTGCGAAGGCAATCTGTGACAAGTGTGCCGACCGTGCCGAGTGCCTTAGTGGCGCACTGTCGCGCGAGGAGCCGTGGGGCGTCTGGGGAGGCGAACAGTTGGAAATGGGGCGAGTCGTCGCAGTCCGTCGACCCCGAGGCAGACCGCCGACACGACCCCGCGCCGCGGTGGTGGTGCCGGAGGTGCCCGTTCCGGCACATCTCGTAGCCTGAGTGCATGGAGCGCGACCGCAGCAGACACACCCGCGCGGTCGCGGTACTCATTGCACTGACAGTCGGCATCGTCGGGGGATGGGCTCTCAGCCTGACCTCCGACGGTGCCGGCGACGATCCAAGTGGTGCGTCCGTCACCACGTCCGTGCCGGGCATCCCCACCAACCCCGACACCATCGGTGAGCCATTTCCGTTCGTCGAGCTCGCGACACTCGACGGGGACACCGTGTCGCTCTCAGCATCAGAAAACCGGCCGATGGTGGTCAATTTCTGGTTCTCGACGTGCGAACCCTGCAAGCGCGAGATGCCCGCACTGGCCTCGGCCGCCGCCGAGAGCGAAGGACAGATCGACTTCATCGGCATCAACCCGACCGACGGTCCCGATGCGGCCCGCCGCTTCCTCGACGAGTTCGGTGTTGCGTATCCGAACTACCTCGACGACGGCGACCAGACCGCGGCTGCCAAGGTCGCCCTGATGCCGTCGACCTTTTTCCTTGCCGCCGACGGCACGATCGTGGTGCGCGAGGCCGGCGAGGTCACCGCCGACGAACTCGCCGCTCGCATCGCCCAACTGACCGCGGCAGGCAACTGATGCTCGAGGGAGATTTCGCCTACTCGTTCATTCTCGGCGTGCTGGCGGCGGTGAACCCCTGCGGGTTCGTTCTGCTGCCCACCTATCTCGTCTACTTCCTCGGCACCGAGATGAACCGCGGTGCCGAAAACCCGGCAATCGCGGTCGGCCGCGCACTGAAGGTCGGGGCGGCGGTGTCGTCGGGTTTTGTCGGAATCTTTCTCGTGGTGGGCACCATCTCGCGCCTCTTCACCACGGTGATCCGCGACAATGCCAAGTACGCGGCGCTCGTGATCGGAGTCGCTCTGGTGGCTGCGGGCATCGCGATGTTCCGCGGCTGGAAGCCGCCCGTGGCACAACCGTCGGTGCAGATGAGCGAGGGCCGAACGGTGCGCAGCATGTTCGTCTTTGGCATCGTCTACGCGGTCGCGTCAATCGGCTGCACTCTCCCGTTTCTCACTTCGGTCATCTTCTCGTCGATCGGCCGCGACGGCTTCGTCTCCGGCATTCTCAGCACAGTTCTCTACGGCCTCGGCATGGGCATGCTCGTCACCGGGCTCACCGTCGCCCTTGCCTTCGCACGTGTCGGCGTTGTGTCGGTGCTGAAGCGAGGTTTCCCGATTTTCGACAAAGTATCGGCCGGTCTCGTCGTTCTCACCGGGATCTATCTCACGTGGTACTGGTGGGCGGCCATCTCCGAAAGTGGAAGCAGCTCGGTCGTCCGCCGCGTCGAACGCTGGCAGAGCCGCGTGGCCGACCAGCTTCAACAGACGGGTGCAGTTGCGCTCGCCGTTGTGCTCGGTGCAGTGATCGCAGTCGGTCTCGCCGTTGCGCGCCGCTCGCGCGGCACGGTCAGAAGCTGATGGAACTCGCCGAGCTGCTCGAACGCGACGACGTCGTGGAAGAGTGCCAACTCAGGTCCCCGTTCGGGTTCATGGCGTTCCACGGCGGTGCTCTCGAAGAAATGACCGACATCGTTGCCCGTGCCGCGGCCGAGCGCACCGGCGCCTCGTACTACGGAATCATGCTGCCCGACAACCTCGAGTGGCACATCCCCTCGCACCGCGTCACCGCGGACCAGTCACCTGTGCTCGCAGGTTTTCTCTCCCATGTCGACACCGTCGTCACGGTTCACGGGTTCGGCAGGGCCGGGTTCTTCACTTCGCTGTTGCTCGGCGGGCGCAATCGGCGGCTCGCAAGTCATGTGGCATCGCACCTGCGGGAGAAACTTCCCGCATACAGAATCATCGACGACATCGATGACATTCCGAAGAACCTGCGCGGGCTTCACCAGGACAACCCGGTGAACGTCGTCGAACACGCCGGTGTGCAGCTCGAGTTACCCCCGCGTGTTCGCGGGTCGAGTCCGCTGTGGTGGGACTGGGAAGGTCCGGGGCTGACACCCCACACCGAGGCGCTGATCGATGCATTGGTCGACGCCGCCACCACCTGGCGCCGCTGACCGGCGCCGAATCAGGGGGCGAGCCGCTCCACGGTCCACGTCGAGTCGGTGTGCCGGTAACGGAAACGGTCATGAAGCCTGCTTGGTCGGCCCTGCCAGAACTCGATCTCGTCGATCGCGATCAGGTATCCACCCCAGAACGGCGGTCGCTCGACCTCGCGACCGTCGAAGCGGCGTTCGGCTTCTGCCACGAGGCGTTCCAGTTCACCGCGATCGGCAATGTTCTGCGACTGCGGCGACGCCCACGCACCGATCTGCGAAGCACGCGGTCGCGATGCGAAGTACGCATCGCTTGTTGCATCGTCGACCTCGCGCACACGGCCCCTCACGCGCACCTGGCGATGAAGATCGAGCCAGGGAAAGACCGCCGATGCGGCGTCATTAATCGTCAATTGCGCACCCTTTGCGCTGGTGCGGTTCGTGTAGAAGGTGATGCCTGAGGCATCGATGCCGCGCGCCAGCACGGCGCGCGAGTCGGGACGGCCGTCTTCGTCAACCGTCGAGATCACCATGGCGTTCGGTTCGGCCACCCCGGCTGACTCTGCTTCTTGGTACCACTGCAGCAGCAGCGTCACCGGGTCGTCATGCAGGTCGTGAACGTCGAGCCCTGCGGTCTCGTACTGCACGCGACGGTCGGCGATGCCCATCAGACAGTTCGCGGGGTGATCTGGGTCGCGCCGCGCATGTACGGCACGAGCGCGGCAGGTATGCGCACCGAACCGTCGGGCTGCCGATGCACCTCGCAGATTGCCGCCCACACGCGGGGCACTGCCAGCGCAGATCCGTTCAGGGTGTGCACCATCTCGGTGCCCTTCTGGCCGGTGCGCTTGAAGCGAATGTCGGCGCGACGTGCCTGATAGTCGGAGAACCACGACACGCTGCTCACCTCGAGCCACGCGTCGACACCCGGCGAATACACCTCGATGTCGTAGCTGCGGTGGTGGCTGCCGCCCATGTCGCCGGTGCAGATCTCGATCACGCGGTACGGCAACTCGAGTGCCGCCACGAGGCGCTTTGCCCTGCCCACCAGTTCGTCAAGCATTGCCGGGGCGTCTTCCGGTCGAGTGAGAGCGAGAATCTCGACTTTGTCGAATTCGTGCGCCCGCAACATGCCTCGTGTGTCGCGCCCCGCCGATCCCGCCTCGCGCCGATAGCACGAGGTGTGCGCCATGAGGCGAACCGGCAACGCGGAGTCGTCGAGCACCTCGCCTGCATGCAGCGACGTGAGCGGAACCTCGGCCGTCGGAATCGCCCACAGATCGTCGCGCTCGATTGCGTATGCATCATCGGCAAACTTCGGCAGGTGCCCGGTGGCCGTCAGGGTCGCGGTGGTCACCAGGCTCGGCGGGCGAATCTCCTCGAACTCGTCGGCATTCGAATCGAGTGCGAACTGGCACAGCGCCCGCGCCATGGTGGCGCCGAGCCCGCGCTGCATCGTGAACATCGCCCCTGCGATCTTCACCGCACGCTCGTTGTCGAGAATGCCGAGTTCGGCGGCGGTCTCCCAGTGCGGCACCCGCTGATGATCGGCGAAATCCATCACCCCGACCGGACCTTCGATGACCGGGTTGTCGGCATCTCCCGCGCCGTCTGGGGCATCGGTGTGTGGCAGGTTCGGAATGCCGAGCATGACCTCGCGCAGAGACCCTTCCACCTCGTCGTGCTCGGTCTGCAGGTCGCGCTCACGCTCGCCGAGCGCCCGGCTTTCTGCCATGAGGGCCTCTGCCTCATCGACCTTCTTGTCGCGGCGCAGGGCACCGACCTGCTTCGAGAGGTCGTTGATCGTCGCGCGTGTCTCGTCTCGCTCGAGACCGATCGCGCGCATACGGCCCTCGAGGGCGACGGCCTCATCGAGGGCACGGAGAAGGTCGGGTTTGCCACGACGTGCCAGAGCCGTGCGCACGTCGTCGAGGTGGGTGCGCAGGAGCCGTACGTCGATCACAGGTTCACAAGGCTAGCCGTGGTGGCGTGGAGCCTTCCTTCCGAATTGGGTCGCACCTTCCCAATAGGGTTGGAGCGTGTCGGTGGAAGTCAACGGTCTCGTCGTGCGCTACGGCGATGTCGTGGCCGTCGACGGCGTCTCGTTCGAGGCCCGCGCTGGTGAAGTGACGGTTGTTCTGGGGCCGAACGGCGCCGGGAAGACCTCGACCATCGAAGTCTGCGAGGGCTTCAGGAGCGGCGCCTCAGGTGGTGTGCGAGTGCTTGGGCTCGACCCGATCGCTGATCACCACCAACTCACCGGACGCATGGGCGTCATGTTGCAAGACGGCGGCGTGTACCCCAGTGCCCGTGTTGCCGACACGGTGCGTCACCACTGCGCCCTTCACGGTCGTGGTGTCGATGCGGACGCTCTCGTGGAGCGCCTCGGTCTCGCAACTCGTGCACGGGCCACCTGGCGCACACTTTCCGGGGGCGAGCGTCAGCGTCTTGCGCTCGCTCTCGCGCTCGCCGCCGCGCCTGAGGTCGCATTTCTCGACGAGCCGACATCGGGCGTCGACGTCGAGGGCCGCGACACCATTCGAGCCGTCGTCGCCGACCTCGCCGCACACGGCTGCACCGTCGTCGTCGCCTCGCACGAGATGTCAGAAGCAGAACGCATCGCCGACAAGGTGGTGATGTTCCGTCAGGGTCGCGTTGTTGCCGACGGTCCGATCGCCTCCCTCGTGCGCACGCGCAACCGGCTCACCTTCCGGTCGGCCACAGGCCTCGACGTTGCCTCGCTCGGTGCAGAACTCGGTGCGGTGGTTGCCGATTACGGCGCCGGCACATACGAAGTGGCCCACGCGCCGACGGCCGACCTCGTCGCCAAGGTGACCGCGTGGCTCGCCGCGGCTGGTCTGCCGCTGCACGGCATCGACATGGGTGCCGAGTCGCTCGAAGACGCCTACAGGCGTCTCACAGGGGGTGACGCGTGAACATCTCGCGGTTGCTCCTGCAGGCACGGGCCGAACTGTCGCTCACGTTGCGAAACGGAGAGCAGTTGTTGCTCACCTTTGTGATTCCGCTCGTGCTGCTCGGGTTCTTCGGCTCGGTTGACGTGTTGCCGCTCGATGCGTGGCGCGACCCCCTCGATGTGCTCGTGCCGGGCGTTCTCGCAGTCGCCGTGATGTCGTCGGCGATGGTGAGCCTCGGCATCGCCACAGGCTTCGAACGCTCGTACCGCGTTCTCAAGTTGCTTGGCACCACTCCGTTGCGCCGAAGCGAGCTCGTCGCCGCAAAGGCCGTGTCAGTGTTCGCAGTCGAGGTGGTGCAGGCGGTGCTGCTGGTCGCGCTCGGCCTAGCGCTCGGGTGGCGACCGCACGATGGTCGAGCGGTGCTCGTCATTCCTGCCGTGCTGCTCGGTTCGCTCGCGTTCGCTGGCATCGGGCTTCTTCTGGCAGGGTCGCTTCGCGCCGAAGTGAACCTCGCCGCCCAGAACGGCCTGTACCTGCTGTTGTTGCTGGGCGGTGGAGCATTGATCCCCGCCTCTGAATTGCCACGCGCGGCCGAGGCGGTTGCCGGGATCCTCCCCTCGCACGCCCTCGCGAAAGCGATGGAGGCAAGCCTCAGCGGGCTCGGCGGCTCGGCGATATCGCACTGGGCAGTGCTCGCCGCATGGGCCGTCGTGGCCCCCGTGCTTGCCGCACGACGCTTCAGGTGGTGGTGACGGCCCTGTCGTCGCCGTCGCGGTGCACCATCACCGTCACCGAATGCCCCGCGAGTTGCGCTTCCCGAACCGTATGCCAGCCCAACCCCGCATACCACTCGGCTCCCGCCTCGGTGTAGAGGAACACCTCCCAGAACCCCAGCGCATGACCGCGTCGTGCCGCTTCGGCCACCAACTTCGCTCCAAGTCCTCGCCCCCGCGACGACGGCTCCACGAACACCGCCGCCACCCAAGGTCCGGGCTCCGGCGCACCAGGAAGTTCGTCGTCGGCGATCAGTGACGCTGTGCCGACGACCTTGCCGTCTGCGAACGCGGCGAGACACACAGGAAGACCGTCGCCGTACGATGACTCGTCGTAAAGACTGAGATACCAGTCGAGCGTGTCGTCGGGGAAGTCGTTCTTCCACTCCTCGAGTGACCACTCTGCGAGCGTGCGTCGCACGTCGGCATCGCCCGGAACATCACAGATCTCGACGTTGAACACCCTCAGGACGGGGTCGTCGGCGACTCGGGTGCCGGTCGCGTGCGCTGGAATGCCGCCTCGACCTCTTCGTAGGTCAGCGACTCGTTTTCGGGCAGCATCTCGTCGGGGTGCGGATCGCCCGTGCGCACGTACGACTGCTGCTCGTGGAACCCGTGCATGAACTTCCTGAAGAAGTAGTAGATGACGACGGCCCACATGAACACCGAGCCGCCGAGTTTCATGATCGCACCGGCAGCCTGCTGGTCGCTCGTGACCGACATGCCCCACACGCGCACGGGCGTCTCGTAGTGGTCGTAGACCGATCCCTCGGCGAACGTGAGCCAACCCGCGGGCACAGTCGGCACGATCGACATTCCGAAGAGGTAGATCATCTTTCCGCCGTGCGACATCTGCCATTCCGGAATCGGCCCGACGACGGGCATCCACAGAAGGAGCGCACTCGACACGAGGAGCACGTGCAGCGAATAGTGCAATGGACCGCCCTCGGCGCTGCGGTTCACCAGCGCCGGAATGTGCGTGACGAGTAGCACGATGTTGTAGACGAATGCGGCCACCAACGGCTTGACGAGGAAGGCCGCCGCTGACCGCGTGCGGCCGTTGCCGAGAAGCAGGCGGAGGAACCACTCCGGGGTGGCGAGCAGTGCCAGCGGGGGCACGAACATCGACAGCGACATGTGCTGCAGCATGTGCATCGAGTACAGGTATTCCTCGGCGAGGTCGTGCAGGGGCCAGTCGCTCGAGAGCCACAGAAGCGCGATCATCGTCCAGAAAGCACGGCGCTGAGACTTGGTGGTGATTGCGCCCTCAGGCGCCACCTTGGGCCCGACCACGCGAGTCGCGTAGATCCAGGCACCCACGAGGAACGCAACGAGCAACCACACCTCGAGGTGCAGCTGGAATCTCCACGGATCGGGGAAGAGCGTGGGCTCCATCGGGGGTCCCCTCCTTGGGTGGGTGTCGGACTGTGTCTACGAGAAGAAGAACTTGAAGGTGGCGAGCGCTCCGATGTACACCCCGAGCCCGAGAACGAGCCCCGAGTAGAACAGGAACGAGAAGATCTTGCTGTCGAACTTCAAGTGCATGAAGTACGACACGACCATCACAAACTTTGCCACCATCATCGCCAGCAGCGACGGCATGAAGAACGGTCCGAAGTCGACGTAGTACGTCGACACTTCGAGCGCGGTGATCGCGGCCAGGATGATCGCGATCTTGATGTACCCGGCGTCGGTCATGCCGTGCTGGTGGTCGCCTGCCGCGTGCTCCTGGGTCTCGGTGCTCGTGCTCATGGTTGCTCTTGCCTCCTCGATCAGGACGGAATCAGGTAGACGAGCGTGAAGATGATGATCCACACCACGTCGACGAAGTGCCAGTACAGACCGACCAACTCGACCGACTCGGCCTTGTTTCCGGTCGCGCGGTTGCGCTTGATGATGCCGACCGTGACGAGCAGCATGATCACGCCCACCGACACGTGCACACCGTGGAAACCGGTGAGTGTGTAGAAGCTCGACGTGAACAGACTCGTCGTGAAGCCCATGCCCTCGCGGTAGAACGCGGTGAACTCGTAGATCTGACCGCCGATGAACGTGGCGCCGAGAATCGCCGTGACGGTGAGCCACAGGTTTGTCTTCTCGTCGTCGTTGCGCTGCGCCGCCGAGACGGCGAGCACCATTGTGAGCGACGACATCAGCAGCACGAAGCTCGACACCGAGGTGAACGGAATGTCGTACACCTGGTGCGGGTGCGGACCGTCCGCAACGCGCCCGCGATAGAGCATGTACGTCGAGATGAGTCCGCCGAAGAGCAGCGTCTCCGACCCGAGAAAGAGCCACATGGCCAGCTTGTTGTTCGACAAGCCGGTTGAGCCGTGGTGCACCTCGTGCCCGGCAGAGTGAGTGAGTGTGTCAGCCAAGGGGAGCAATCTCCTTCGTGAGACCGCCACCGTGCGACGGGTCTTCGAAATCTTCGTCGGGCGCGACCGAGGGCTCGAGCACCCAGGCAAATGCCGACAGCAAGGTGACGCCGCCACCAACGATCATCATCGGGATGCTGTAGATCGTGCCGAGCCCGAGAACCGTCACGCCGACCGACATCACGAGCGGCCAGTACGACGGCGACGGCAGGTGAATGTGACCCTCCGCGTTCGCGGCCTCCTCGGCCACGATCTCCTCGCCGGTCTTCACCGCCTTCATGGTGTGCGTCGCCGGGTCTTCCTCGTACTTGCGGTGGAAGAACTCATCGAGGTGGTGCACAACCGGAATGCGGTCGAAGTTGTGCGCCTTCGGCGGGTTGGTGGTGATCCACTCGAGCGTGCGTGCGTCCCACGGGTCGAGCGGCGCAACCTTGCCCTTCTTCCACGTGTGGAACACGTTGATGAAGAACATGAGCACGCCGAGCGCGAGAATGAACGAGCCGATGCTCGCCACCAAGTTCCACATTCCGAGATTGAAGAAGCCCTCGCCGGCGCGCGCCTCGGTCCACTGGTACATGCGGCGGGGCTGACCCTGCAGACCGAGAATGTGCATCGGCCCGAAGGTCAGGTTCATGCCGACGAACATCAGCCAGAAGTTCCACGAGCCGAGGCGCTCGTTCAGCAACTTGCCGAACACTTTCGGCCACCAGTAGTAGAAACCGGAGAAGAGGCCGAACACCATGCCGCCGAACAGCACGTAGTGGAAGTGCGCGACGATGTAGTACGTGTCGGTCTGCTGCGTGTCGCTCGGTGCGACCGAGTGGGTGACGCCCGAGAGGCCGCCGAAGGTGAACAGCGTGACCAGACCGATCGCGAACTTCATCGCGGTCGAGTACCACACCTTTCCGCCCCACAGCGTGAGCAGCCAGTTGAAGATCTTCACGCCGGTCGGAACGGCGATCGCCATCGTGGCGATCGAGAACACCGCCACCGACACCGGCCCGAGACCGGAGGCGAACATGTGGTGCGCCCACACACCGAAGCCCACGAAACCGATCGCCGCGCCGGAGAACACCACGAAGGGATAGCCGAACAGCGGCTTGCGCGCGAACGTCGGCAGCACCTCGGAGATAATGCCGAAGGCAGGGAGGATCAAGACGTACACCTCGGGGTGCCCGAAGATCCAGAACAGGTGCTGCCACAGCAGCGGGTCGGCGCCGAGGGCGGCGTCGAAGAAGGTCGCTCCGTACTGGCGCTGGAACATGAGCAGAACCAGAGCCACAGTGATGACCGGCAGCGAGAACACCAGCAGGAACTGGACCACGAGGATCATCCAGGTGAAGACCGGCATCTTCATGAGCGTCATTCCCGGTGCGCGCATGTTCAACACCGTCACGATGAGGTTGATCGAGCCGACCAGCGACGCGGTACCCGCCACGAGGAGGCCGACCACCCAGAAGTCGACGCCGTTCGTCGGCGAGAAGACCGGTCCCGAGTTCGGGGCGTACATGAACCAGCCGCCGTCGGCCGCGCCGCCGAGAAACCACGACAGGTTCAAGATGAGACCGCCGCTCACCAGCAGCCACAGAGACAGCGCGTTGAGACGGGGGAACGCCACGTCGCGGGCGCCGAGCTGCAGCGGCAGGAAGTAGTTCGCGAACGCGGCGGCGGTCGGCATTGCGAAGAGGAACACCATGGTCGTTCCGTGCATGGTGAACATCTGGTTGTACTGGTCGGCGCTCAGCACGCGGCCGTCGGGGAGCGCCAACTGGAGCCGGATGAGCAGAGCCTCGACGCCTCCGACGACGAAGAAGAACATGCCGACGACGCCGTACATGATGCCGATCTTCTTGTGGTCGACGGTGAACAGCCACTCGCGCCAGCCGTTCGACGTCACCGGGCGCTTGAGGGCACCCATGCTCGTGCTCGGCGTGGCAACGGCAGGAACCGCAACCTCGGTGCTGGGTCTTTCAATGATCGCCATGGTTCTCTCCGCTCACTTCAGGGTCAACAGATATGCAACGAGTTTGTCGATGTCGTCTTCGGTCAGGCCGAGGGCCGGCATGCCGCGGTACTTGCCGTCGGTCGGCTCGAGCTTGTCGGGGTCGGCGTACATCGGCTTCATGGCCGGTGCGTTGCGCAACCACGCGCGCAGGTCGTTCTGGTTGAGGCAATCCTCGGTCACGCCCTCGAGGTACTTCGAGCCGAACTCCTCCTTGGAGGCGCCCCACACGTCGTCACGGCACTTCTTGGTGACAAGGTCGAACATCGCACCCGCAAACGTGTTGCGTGACATCAAGTGCGACAGGTTCGGCGCGGCGCCGGAATAGACGTTCTGCTCTGGCTGCGAGATTGCCGCGGTGCCGTCGGCCTTCTTCAGGCCGTTGACCTGGTGGCAGCGCACGCACTGGTTGAGGAACACCTCCTCACCCTGCTGCGCGAGTGTGTCGGCGGCCGGCGCGACATAGTCACGCTGCTGGTTGGCAACCCACTTCGCAAAGTCTTCCTTCGAGAGAGCAACGGTCTCCATGCGCATGTTGGCGTGCGACAGACCGCAGAACTCGGTGCATTGCCCTGCATAGATGCCGGGATTGTCGGCCTCGAGCCTGAGCAAGTTGATGCGGCCGGGCACTGCGTCCTTCTTGCCGTTCAGCGCAGGAATCCAGTACGAGTGGATGACGTCGCGGCTGGTCTGACGGAGCAGAACCTTGGTGCCTTCGGGAATGACGAGCTGGCCCGACGTGATGATCGGCTTGTTGATGCCGAACTCGGTCTGCACCGGGTAGTCGTACTCCCACCACCACTGCTGACCGGTCACGTTGACGATCATCTCGGTGTCCTTGGTCTCGGCGAGGTCGAACACCGCGCGGAACGTGAACACACCCACGACGCTCAAGATCAGTGCCGGAACGATGGTCAGCGTGATCTCGACCACCGGCTTGCCGTGCGCCTGGCTCGGGATCGGCTGGCCTTTGTCGCGAAAACGCCAGAAGATGTACGCGGCAAGCCCTAGAACGAGTACGCCGACCACGCCCGCCAACGGGAACACGAGCAACTGCAGATCATTGATCAGGTCGGCGTTCGGGCCCTTCGGTTGGAACACGTCCTGCGGTGCATTGCGGGCGCAACCGCCCAACACCACCGATGAACCGGCGAGAGCAACGAGTGACTTGCGGCTGCTCAACTTCTTCGTCATTGCGCGCTCCTGGGGCTTGTCTGTCTTCACGTCTCGTCTCACGGCACGATCACCTCAATCGAACCCTCCAGGCCGGGCACGTAGAGCGAGTAGGGACTGCCCTCGTCGGCCGGCTTGGCGATGTTCAACAGGAGAATCTGCTCCTGATCCTTGCCCGTCAACTGGGTGCAGTCCACCTTGTCTTCGGTCACACCGGTGTCACCGACCGCTTCCTTGCCGAGATTCACGGCAAGTCGGTATTCCTTTTCGTCCTTGTTGCGGAACATCACTGAGACGGGGTTGCCTCGTGCGATCGTGATCGACTGGACTTCGCGCTCGAGGCCGATCTCCCTCGCCACGACTTTTCCGTTCTCGACCGACACGGTCGCAGTGACTGCAGAGCGCATCGACACCTTGTTGTTGGCGACCTTGTCCCAGTACTTCGCCTTCTCCGGACCGCACTCGCGGTGCTCGGCGGCGAAGTGATCTTCCTTCGCGGCCTTGGTCAGCTCCTCCCGCTCACCCGTGAAGGCCGTTGTGATGCCTGCGCCGGCCAGCAAGAGTGCGCCGACGGCAACCACCGTCGCGAGCAACCTCCCGCGGAATGCAGGCTTCGTCGCCACGAGGGTGCCGACACCGAGAATCAGGGTGGCGACCACGATGAAGATGACCGCCGCGCCGTCCTTCGACGCCGCGAGCATCACGCGCGAGAACAGATACCCGGTCGTGATGAGAATCGCCGCGGCAAGGCCCGGGTACTCGAGGCCGCCAATCAGGCGCTCGCGCACGTCGCTGTTGAAGCGCCGATCGGCCGACGCGCGATCGGCCCAGTTCTGGATCATCCACTCGAGGCCAGATGCGATCGTGACGCCGAGGCCGATGACGAACCAGGCGGGAATTGTCGCAAGGCCGACGAGAACCAGCGCGGCACCGAGGGCGGTCGCGATCGGCCAGATGGAGGCGCCCGGCGCAGTGCGAGCCGCCTCGATCGCCTCTTCGGCCGTGTCGACATCGCCGTCGCGAGTGAAGAGAGCAAAACCTGCGGTGAGTCCCGCACCACCCGCAAGCGCGAACAGCGCCGTCGCACCGATGTCGTTCGGGTTGACGAAGATCATGTAGAGCACAGCCGCGATGAACGCGAGTGCCGAGAGGCCGAGAAAGTGCTTTGAACCGGTCGTGAACATGTCGCCCTATCTCACTTCTGCACGTAGACCACGAACCACACAGCGACGAACGTCGCCGTGAGGAAGTACCAATACAACGCGTGCGCCGAAAGAACCTGTCGATCGTCGGCGCGGCCTCCGACCGAGCGGAAGAACGCAACCACCGTGAACGCGAGACCCGACAGCACGAGCGCGAACATCGTGCCGGTGATCGCGTAGAACATCGACTGATACGCACCGTCGGCGATGCCGATGTCCATCTGCAGCCACACGGCGACCTGCGCATTCGCAATGGCCAGGCCCATGAGGAACGTGACGACGAGTGCAAGTGAACGATGCGACGAGTCGCCGCGCTTGCCGGCGTAGACGGCCCACTGCGCCATCGCGCCGACAATGCCGAAGCCCGACAACATGGTGTTGGCGGCGACCTCGGGAATCTTGATCGATGCAGGCAGCCAGTCCTTGATCATGTAGAGACCGTCGGCCGACTCGCGCAGCGGAGCTGCGGCGCGGAACTTGAGCCACAGCGACAACATTCCGCCCATCAGCACGAACAAACCAGCGGCGGCCATGGCCGTCGCGACCAAGACCTGCCGACGCGGGGCGGGTGCGGGAGCTGCGGGAAGTGCCACGGTCATGCCGAAACCTCCTGAGGCTTGACGTCGAACAATGGCTCGGGAGAGCCGACGGTTGCGAGCGTCTCGAAATTGTCAGTCGGGGCAGGAGACGGCACCGACCACTCGAGGGTCTGTGCGTCCCACGGGTCGTCGACCACGTCGGCTGATGCAGTGAGCATCAGACCCGCAGTTCCCGCGACCACGAGGGCGAGAAGCGCCATGCCGACTCCGGCCACGAGATTCAAGGTGTCGTCGGCGCCCGAGGTGGCGAAACCAGCAAGCTCGGCGGCCTTCTGGCCTCCGAGCCCCACGACCCACAGCGGCACTGCCGTGGCGAGCACTCCGAGAAGCCCGAGCACTGCAAGACCAGACACTTTCTTGTCGTCGAACCTGCGTCCCGCGAACTTCGGCGCCCAGTGCACGATTCCGCCGATGGCGGCCAGCAAACCGCCGAATGCGATCAGTGTTGCGGTGCCTTCCTCGAAGACCGTGCCGGCTGCATCGAGCGAATCGATGGTGCCAACGAAGTTGCCCGCCATCGCGAGCAGCACCATCAGTGCGCCGACTGTCGAAAAGAGCAGCGGCGCAGTCGGGCGCGGAAGAGCCGACTTGAACGCGAGCGCGACACCGGCGACCACCACGAGTGCACCCAGCAGCGGCAAGCCGTTGAAGAACAGCCACGGCAACGCACTTTGAACCTTGTCGCCGACGCCGCCACTCCACGACAGAGTGTGGCTCGACTGGGTGACGGCGCCGAGCGCACCGGTCGAGGCGAGCGCGAGACCCGCAAGCACCGCTCCGCGAAGCGGCTGGCGGACACGGGCGGCAACCGGCGCCACCTCTGCGAACACGCCGAGTGCCATCACCGCGAACACGAACGTCTGCGGCTGACTGAAGGCGAACCCGATGTGGTCGGTGACGGCCTTGTTGCCGCCGAATGCCACGCGTGCGTGCGTGTGGTCGACATAGAGATAGATGGCAGTGCCGATCATGACAGGCAGCGAGAGCACCATTGCCGAGCCGCCCACGAGAGCCGACCATGTGAACGGCGGGACGCGATCGAGCGTCATGCCCGGTGCACGCGAGGTGAAAATCGTGGTGAGAACGGCCAGAGTCGCGGCGAGAAGCCCGGCGACTGCGAGCGGTGCGGCCATGAGATAGAGGTCGACCATGTCGGCCTGACCGCCGCCGGGGCCACCGTTCGCCACGAGCGACACGACCACAAGAATGGTGCCGAGGAACCACGCCCAGAAACCGAACTGCGCGAGGCGCGGGAATGCGATCGATCGCGCACCTACCTGCAGGGGCACTACGAGAATCGCGAGACCGACAAAAACGGGCGCCAACATGCCGAAAACGAGTCCGTACCGCAGAGCCGCAGTGAGTTGCACCGCGGCATCTCCGTCCACCAGGTCGAACGACGCCGGGGACATGCGTTCGAAACCAATCACGGCGCCGAGAATCGCAGTCACCAGGGCCAACACCACGGAGGTGCAGGTGAACAACCGACCGATCTTCTTGTGGTCGCTGCTCGTCAGCCAATCAGCGATGCTTGTCATGTCCGATACGTCTCCCGAGGGCATCCGACACCCCCCACCGCTCGGGGGGTTGTGGATATCCGATGTGGTCGTTGTCAACACTATCCACCGGCCTGCCACCGGGGGGAAATCTGAGGGGCGTGACGCGTGACTTTTCCCGACGCTCCCGGCGCCGAGTCAACTGACGAAAACGTCGACAGTCAGGGCGACGAACAGAAGTGAGATGTACGAGATCGAGAACGAGAACAACCGCATCGAGGCCGCCGACGACGGAGACCTTCCTAGTGCGATTGTGCCCCACAGGAATGCGCCACCGAGAACAACTGCGCTCACGGCGTACACCCATCCGGTGGTCGCCACGGGTACAACCGCGAGGCTGCACGCAACGAGGGCAACCGTGTAGCGGATCATCGATGCGATCACCTTTGGCCGCTCCTCGACGACCGGCAACATCGGAACCCCGGCGGCCCGGTAGTCGTCTTCATGCTTGATGGCCAGCGCCCAGAAATGAGGCGGGGTCCACAGAAAGATCAGCATGAACAACAGCCACGGGGTCCACGCGAGCGAATTGGTCACGGCCGCCCACCCCACGAGCACGGGCACGGCCCCGGCGGCACCGCCAATCACGATGTTCTGCTTGCTGGTGCGCTTCAGCCACAGCGAATAGACGAAGACATAGAAAAGGGTCGCCGACAAGGCCAAACACGCCGACAGCAGATTGGCCCCGGCCCACAACACTGCAAACGCGGCAATTTCGAGCGCGACGGCGAACACGAGCGCGTTGCGCGGTGCTATCAACCCGGTCACGAGCGGCCGATGACGGGTGCGCTCCATGAGAGCGTCGATGTCTCGGTCGATGTACATGTTGATGGCGTTCGCCCCACCGGCAGCGAGCGACCCGCCGATGAGCGTCACGACCACGAGCCAGGTGCCCGGCCAGCCGCCGTCGGCAACGACCATCGTCGGCACCGTGGTGATGAGCAACAGCTCGATGATGCGCGGTTTCGTGAGTGCGATATAGCCCGAAAGAAGCGATTTTGGTGCCTTGTCGCCGCCGTGTCCGAGGCGCTTGGTGAGCCGCGAGGGCACCACGGGACGAACATTCAGGGGCACAGCGATTCAATCTATTGGGGGGTGGCGCCGCCCGACCAACCGCCCCCAGAATGGTTGCGTGAACATCGTCGCACCTGCTCCCTCGGCTGCGGTCGAAGTCGCTGAGCCAGATCTCGACGAGCGCACCGACGAGTCAACCGAGGCCGACCGACCGTGGGTGGTGATCGTGTGGAACGACCCCATCAATCTCATGTCGTACGTGAGCTTCGTGTTCCGCAAACTCTTCGGTTACAGCAAGGAAAAGGCCGATTCCCTCATGATGGATGTGCACGAGAAGGGTCGTGCGGTCGTGTCCTCAGGGCCCCGGGAGCGCGCTGAAATTGATGTGTTCCGCCTCCACGAGCACGGTTTGTGGGCCACCATGCAGCAGGACGACGAATGAGGCGCAGGCGCGGGCCGGTTCAGCGCGAGGCAGACGGCACTTACAGCGTCGAACTCGACGACACCACCCGCGAGGCATTGCTCAGGTTTCTCACCGAACTCGAGGGACTGCTCGCCGCGTCTCCCGACGACACCCGACTCGCCCGTCTCCACCCCGGTGCCTACCCCCTCGACGGTGAGAAGAACACCGAGTGGAACGGGTACATGCGCCCGGAACTGGACGCCTCGCGGGCCGCGGCCATCGAGACGGCGCGGCACGTGTTGTCGACCCGTGAGCGACTCGACGAGTCGCAGGTCATGGCCTTCATGCGGGTGCTGAACTCTTTGCGACTGGTGCTCGGCACCCTGATCGGCGTCGACTCAGACGAGGCTGAACCTTCCGACGAGACACTTGCCGGCGACGATCACCTGGCGGCCCAGTGGAGCCTGTACGAGTTCTGCGGGTGGCTCCTGGAATGGACCGTTGGGGCTCTCGCCGGCGAAGATGGGTGACCTGGTTGGCAAAGGAGCGTTCCCCACGGCACGCTGATAGCGTCACAGTGCTCTCAACCGGAGTCGTCCCAAGCCCCCATCGTCTAGCGGCCTAGGACACCACCCTTTCAAGGTGGCGGCACGGGTTCGAATCCCGTTGGGGG